>UQSV01000035.1 GCA_900543875.1 uncultured Coriobacteriaceae bacterium
GGGCCCCGCCTATGACGGGCCGGTCCCCACCTGCGAGTTCATGTTGCTGTGTGGCTTCTCGAACGAGCAGGTCAACGGGCTCATTGCCAAGAGCCGCGAGGCGGGCTGCACCGTGGGAGCCAAGGCCCTGCTCACGCCGGCCAACAAGAACTGGCCGTTGGGCCGGCTCATCTGCGCCGTGGCCGGCGAGCACGAGGCCATGACCGGCGGCGAGCGGCAGGAGTAGGTGGCGGCGTCGCGGTGGCCGCGCGTTGCCGTAAGCGTGGCGCCACGTGGCGTGAATGCGCACTCTTTTGCCGGCGCGCTTTGCGGTACGGGCGCACGCCCTCGCGCCGCCATGCTCTCGGGCAGACGGCTAAACTGGATGGGTTAACCAAGTGCAAGAGAGGTTCTCACCCATGAGCGAAGCCAAAGCCGCCAAGACCATCCTTGCCGTCGACACCTCGACGGACATGCTCGCCTGCGCCGTAGGGCGCATGGACGAGCAAGGCGTCGAGGTGCTCGCGACGGGCGACCACCTGTGCCGCCGCCATGCCAATGAGGAGCTGGTGGAGACCTGCGCCAACGTTCTCGAGCGGGCGGGCCTTGCCCGCGGCGACATCGACGCGGTGCTTGCCGGCCGCGGTCCCGGCTCGTTTACGGGCGTGCGCATTGGCATCGCCACGGCCAAGGGCCTCGCCTGCGGCCTCGAGTGCCCGCTCTATGGCACCTCCACGCTCGACGCCGTTGCCTGGACTGCCTGGTCGGCGGGCGTCCGCGGCCTGGTGGGCGTGGTGGCGGACGCCATGCGCCGCGAGGTCTACCCCGGCCTCTACCAGTTGGGGGAGGCCGGCCCCGTGCGCCTGTTCGAGGTCGAGTCCGTGGTGAAGACGCCCGCTGCCGTCGAGGCGTGGGCGCAGCGCACCGACCATGACCAGATCTGGCTCACGGGCGACGGCCTCAAGAAGTACCGTGCCCAGTTCGAGGCTGCGGGCTTCTCGCGCTTCGTCGACGAGGGTGCTTGGCACCCCACGGGCGAGGGCCTGTTGCGCGCCGCCGCAGCGAGCGGCGTGGTGTTTGGCAAGTCCGACGCCGCCGTCGACTCGGGAGACCCGGCACTGGTGCTGCCCGTCTACACCCGCCTCTCCGACGCCGAGGAGAACGAGGCCAAGCGTCTGGGTCTCGCCGAACCGGCGACCGTTGCCATCACGGGCTGCGACGATGCCCTGGCAGACCGTCACCTCCAGCTTCGCCCCATGAACGTCAACGACCCGGTTGCCGTGGCGGCGCTCGAGGCCGAGGTCTTTGCCCCCTCCAACCACACGCCCTGGAGCGAGCGGCTCTTCTCGGACGACCTTGCCGAGCCGGGCCACATCTGGTGGGTCGCGCACGATGAGGGCACCATCGTTGGCTATGCCGGCGCCGTCGTCGCGGGCTCCGAGGTCCAGATCTCCAACGTTGCCGTCGTCGAGTCGCGCCGTCGCGAGGGAATCGCGGCGAGGCTGCTCGCGCGCGTGACCTACGACGGCCAGATGCTGGGCGCCACCACCTCGGTGCTCGAGGTCGAGGCCGGTAACGCCGCAGCTCAGGCACTCTATGCCAAGCTTGGCTACGTCGAGTGCGGCCGCCGTCCCAACTACTATGGCCAGGGCCACGACGCCCTCATCATGCAGGCGGAGCTGCCGCTCGTGACGCCGAGCCGCCACGACACCCCAGACCCGCACGCCTCGCTTCGCCCCTGGCCCATCGTGGCCGAGAAGCGCGGCGACGACGTGGCCTCCGCCATCGCCGCAGCCGCCCCGCTTGTCCTTGCCATCGAGAGCAGCTGCGACGAGACGGCTATGGCCATCATCGACGGCTCGGGCGCCATCGTCTCGAGCGTCGTTGCCACCTCGATTGACTTCCACGCCCGCTTTGGCGGCGTGGTCCCCGAGATCGCCAGCCGCAAGCACGTGGAGGCCCTGGTGGGCGTCTACGAGGAGACCATGGCGCAGGCCGGCGCGCACTTTGGCGTCGACACGCTCGTGCCGGCAGACCTTGCGGCCGTGGGCGTGACTCAGGGTCCGGGCCTGGTGGGCGCCCTTGTGGTAGGCATCGCGTTTGCCAAGGGCCTCGCCGGTGCCGCCGACCTGCCGCTTATTGGCGTCGACCACCTCGAAGGACACCTCTTTGCCAACCTGTTCGAGACCCCCGACCTCAAGCCGCCCTTCGTGGCGAGCCTCGTTTCGGGCGGCCACACGATGCTCGTGCACGTGAGGGACTGGGGCAGCTACGAGGTGCTGGGCGAGACGATCGACGATGCCGTGGGCGAGGCTTTCGACAAGGTAGCCAAGGCCCTGGGACTGGGATACCCCGGCGGCCCCGTCATCTCGCGCCTGGCCGAGAAGGGCAACCGCAAGGCCATCCACTTCCCGCGCGCGATGATGCACAGCGGCGACTACAGCTTCTCGCTGTCGGGCCTCAAGACGAGCGTCATCACCTACATCAACAACGAGAACCGCGCCGGCAGGCCCATCAACCTGCCCGACCTCGCAGCGAGCTTCGAGGCCGCCGTCATCGACGTGCAGGTTGCCAAGGCCGCCGAGGCCGTCGAGCGCACGGGCGTGAGCGACTTCTGCGTGGGCGGCGGCGTTGCGGCAAACCCGCAGCTGCGCGAGGCGTACAAGCGCAAGTTTGGTCGCATGGGCGTGCGCGTCACGGTGCCGCCCCTCACGGCCTGCACCGACAACGCGGCGATGATTGCCCTCGTGGCCAAGCGCAAGTACGACCTGGGCGAGTTCGCCACCCTGCGCATGGACGCCGACCCCAACATGAGCCTGTAAACCAAGGGCGAGCAGCCCTCGACCTCGCTGCTAAGGAGAGCCAATGAGAGACGGATTCGTGCAGGTGGCGGCGCTGACGCCGGCGGTTCGCGTGGCCGACGTCGACTACAACGTTGAGGCGTGCTCGGCCGCGGCGCACGCGACGGACGCGAGCGTCATCGTGCTGCCCGAGCTTGCCATCACGGGCTACACCTGCGAGGACCTCTTCTGGCAGGACTCCCTTCTCGCGGCTGCCGAGCGGGGCCTGGCGATGCTCGCCGCCTCCACGGCGGACCTCGACACGCTCGTGCTCGTGGGCGTGCCCGTTCGCGTAGCCGCCAAGCTCTACAACTGCGCCGCCGCCCTCTGCCATGGCGAGCTGCTGGGCCTCGTTCCCAAGCTCAACATTCCCACCTACGGCGAGTTCTACGAGGGCAGACGCTTCTCGCGTGGCCCTCGCGATGTGACGCCCGTGCGCTTTGCCGGCTATGACGAGGTGCCGTTTGGCGCCGAGCAGCTCTTCGAGTGCGAGAGCGTGCCGGGCTTGGTCGTTGCGGCAGAGATCTGCGAGGACCTCTGGGTACCCAACCCGCCCAGCACCGCCGCGGTGCTTGCCGGTGCCACGCTCGTCTGCAATCTCAGCGCGTCCAACGAGCTCGTGGGCAAGGCCGACTACCGCCGCAGTCTCGTGAGCTCCACGAGCGCGCGCCTCGTCTGCGCCTATGCCTACGCGAGCGCCGGCTGGGGCGAGTCGACCCAGGACGTGGTCTATGGCGGGCACTGCCTGGTGGCCGAGAACGGTCGCGTGGTGGCCGAGGCCAAGCCGCTCGATGACGCCGCGCTCGTTGCGGCGGGCGAGGCGGGCGGCGTCCGTGGTGCCGCCTCTGTGGTTGACCTGGGTCTTCTTGCCCACGACCGCATGCGCATGTCGACCTTTGAGGTCGACCCCGCGGCCGCGGGGTTCGTGACTACCCTCTTTGACCTCGACGTCGTCGATGAGTCGCTGGATGGTCGCTTCGTCGACCCGCACCCGTTCGTGCCGGCAGATCCGGCGCGCAGGGCGGAGCGCTGCGAGTCCATCTTTGCCATTCAGGCGCACGGCCTGGCCAAGCGCCTGGCGCACACGCACTCGCGCCGTGCCGTCATTGGCGTCTCCGGCGGCTTGGACTCCACGCTTGCGCTGCTCGTGTGCGCCCGTGCCTTTGACCTTCTTGGCATGGAACGCTCGGGCATCCTCGCCATCACGATGCCGGGCTTTGGCACCACGAGCCGCACCCACGGCAACGCGGCGGCCATGAGCGAGGCGCTCGGCTGCGAGCTGCGCGAGATTGGCATTGCCGCGGCCGTGCGCCAGCACTTCGCTGACATCGGCCATGACGAGGCGGACCACTCCGTGACCTACGAGAACGCGCAGGCCCGCGAGCGCACGCAG
The DNA here is from genome assembly GCA_900543875.1 of uncultured Coriobacteriaceae bacterium. Classification (GTDB taxonomy): domain Bacteria; phylum Actinomycetota; class Coriobacteriia; order Coriobacteriales; family Atopobiaceae; genus Parolsenella. Next base: position 4,213 of record UQSV01000035.1, read on the forward strand.
ATCCTCATGGATGTGGCCAACCGCGAGGGTGGCCTCGTGGTTGGCACGGGCGACCTCTCCGAGCTCGCGCTTGGCTGGGCCACCTACAACGCCGATCACATGAGCATGTATGGCGTCAACGCCGGCGTGCCCAAGACGCTCGTGCGCCACCTCGTGCGCTACGTGGCAGACGACGCGCGCACCCACGGCAACGCCGCGCTCGCGGGCGTGCTGCTCGATGTGCTCGACACGCCGGTGTCACCCGAGCTTCTGCCTGCGACTGGCGACGGCAAGATCTCCCAGAAGACCGAGGACCTCGTGGGGCCCTACGAGCTGCACGACTTCTTCCTCTACCAGGTGCTTCGCTGCGGGTTTGCTCCGCGCAAGGTCTACCGCCTGGCGCTTGCGGCGTTCGGCGGCCGCTACGCGAGCGGTGCCGATGCCGACGATGCCGCGGTTGGGACCTATGATGCCGAGACGGTCCTCAAGTGGCTGCGCAAGTTCTACTGGCGCTTCTTCTCGCAGCAGTTCAAGCGCAGCTGCCTGCCCGATGGCCCCAAGGTGGGCAGCGTCGCGGTGAGCCCCAGGGGCGACCTACGCATGCCGTCCGACGCCTGCGTGAACCTCTGGATTCGCGAGCTCGACGAGCTGGGGTAGTGGTGGCGCATGGAGGGTTCCCAGCGGGTGGGTCTCGGCGGCGGTTGGAGGGAAGCCCTACCGCTTCTGGGGATTTCCCTGATTCTGGGCACTCCACAGGTGCTTGCTCTGCCGGCGCCCTTTGCGAGTGATGGGCTTTCTCTGGCGCTTTCCTCGCTGCTACCTGTCGTATCTCTGGCGGGGCTGTTCGGCGCGTCCGTTGCCGCTGCAAAGGGCGGCGGCGGGTGTCGCGAGCGCCTGGTTGCATGTGCTGGACTTGCCGCGACGGCAATCTATCTTGTGTTGTCGTGGTGGGTGGTTCTTAGCTGGTCGTGGGGTGCGGGCGTGGCGTCCCTTGGGGTTGCCGCCACGTTCGTCTTGGACGTGATGGGGATGGCCGCTGCTGGCGTTGGCATGTTTGGCTGCTGCTATATGGCATGCGATGGGGGCACGGAGGCACGGGCTGCCTCGCCTGCATCTGCTTGCCGCGTGCTTGTCTGCGCCCTGGCGGCTGCGGGGATGCTCGGCGTTGCGGGGCGCTTTCTCCCCAACTGGACCATGATGCGTATTGCCGCCTCGTTTTCGGGGCCGGATGGCCGTCTCTTTGCGGAGTCCCTCTCTCTGGGAAGCCTCGAGGCCGCTCGTGGCCTTTGCCCTCTGGCGGCAGGGATTCCCTTCGCTTCGGCCCAGGCTCTAGTGCCCAGTTTGGCCTGGGCCGTCTTGGTCGCTGTGCTGAGGGCGCGCCCACGAACGATGGTGCGGGGTGTATGCTCCGGCCTCTTTGCTGCTTGGGCCCTGTGTGCGCTGTTCCAGGAGCTTGGGCGCGCCCTTGTCTGGAGCGCGGCTGTTCCGGCCTTGCTCCTGGCGCTCGCGGGTTCCTTGCTCGCTGTTTCCTGCCGTTCGCATCGTCTTGGCGCAGCGAAGGGCGATGGCGACAAGTCTGACTCGCTGCTGACGGGCGTCCTCTCTCCGCGAGAGTCGGAGGCGCTGCACCTGCGCTTGGACGGGCTCTCTTCCTCGGAGGCTGCCAGGAAGATGGGCGTGAGCGCCTCGACGGTGAGGAACCTGCAGGCACGAGCGTTGGATAAGCTTGGTGTCGGCTCGCTTGACGAGCTCCGTGCGGGCGGAGCGTCCGATCTTGGCGATTGTAATCCGGAACGGGCTTCACTGGGCATCGCAGTGCCCATTTTGCTCGCCGTGCTAATCGGTGCGGTGCTCGTGGCGTTTTCCCGAACACAGAAGACGTGGGCTGACGCCGTCTCGGAAACCATGGTTCTCGGCATCTCCTTGAGTCTCTGTTCTCTGCTCCGTGGCGCTGGCTGGGACGAGCGGGTACCGCTCGTCTGGTACGAATTCGGGGCCTGCGCCTTCGTGGGCTTTCTAGCGGGCCTTGTGCCTTTGGTTTCTCTGGCTGCAGCGCTGCTTGCCCTGCTTGTGATGGTGGGCGAGAGGGACGGCGAGCACCTCGATTCGTTCTCTGACCTGTTCGTTGCATTTGGCCTGGGCGTATGCGTCGGGGGCTATGCGTCCGGGTTGTTGCCCCGGCTGCCCGCCTTGCTCGCCTTGGCGAGCAACAATGAGGGCGCGATGCTGCTTGCCGTGCTAACGGGAGTCGTTGCGGGCGCGCTCTGCCTCGTCGGGGTGACCTCGTGTGTGCTTGCGCTGCGAAGCGTGTCCGACCATTTCGCTACGCCTGCGGAGGAAGCCGATGGAGGCCAGGGCATCCGCAGATTCTCTGCGTATCTCGTGAGCAAGGGCCTCAATCCTACCGAGGTGGATGTTGCGCGCCTGGTGCTGCAGGGTTTGGCGAGCCCGGAAATCGCCTCGAGGCTCAACCTCTCGAGAGGTGCCGTCAACTCCGCCCGCCGTGGAGCCTATCGAAAGCTGGGCATTCATTCCCGCACCGAGCTTGCCGAGATCCTCAAGGACCTTGCGAGTTAGATTCGGTCCGCCTCATAAAGCTCGCGATAGCGGGTGGCGCAGGAGCCGGGATGGTTTCGTGGATGGTCGTGGCACTCGATCTTGCCGTGAACGATGAAGGCAACGCGGTCGCAGGACTGGTCGACGTTCGCAAGGCTGTGGGTGGACATGACGATGGAGCGTCCGCCTCGCACGTAGGAGCGCATGGCCCTCGTGACGACGCCCACGTTGGTGAGGTCGAGCGCGCTCATGGGCTCGTCGAGAAGCAACAGTTTCGCTCCGGTTGCCATGGCCGTGGCTATGGCGGCGAGCTGGGCCATTCCCTGCGAGCACTTGCGAACGGGTAGGTCGAGGAACGCCTCGATGCCCAGGCGCGAAGCGAGTTTGCCGACGTCTACCTGGGACCTCCAACAATCCCTGGCGAACTCGATGTTTTGACGCACAGTGGCTCGCGCGCTGAGAATGCCGGGAGAGGGCAGGTAGAAGACGCCTTGCCTCCAATCGGCTGCGGTGGGTGCGCCTCCGTTGATGCTGGGGCCAATCGTGCAGCTTACGCGCTCGTCCCAGGGTTCCCAAATCGATTCGAGCAGCGTTGTCTTGCCGCTGCCGTTGGGCGCGACAAGCCCCGTGACGGTTCCCGAGGGGATGTCGATGCGCGCATTATCGATTACTAGGCTATTTCCTCGGCGAACGGAGAGGCCAAGGAACGTGGTCATGAGAACCTCCTCTGCAGCCGCCCCGAGCGGGATCTTTCTTGTAACGAGTCAACGAGAAGAGTCGCGAGAACCAGCGCCGCCGCAAATGCCAAGAGCGTGGCGCAACCCAGCTCCCACGTCGTGCCCGAGATGACGCGGATGTCGAGCCCGTTGGCATAGACCGGCATGCCCACGACGCTTCCACACGAGAGGTACGAGCTGGGAAGGTGGCGCGCAATCTTCTGCCATTCCGTCTCCCGCGAGGCATACAGGGGAAGGAGCGGCGCAACGAGTAGGGCCAGGGAGAGCCCAAGGCCACAACGCGGCAGGATGGCCTCCGCCGTGGCGGCGACCGCGGTGGTTACGAGGGCTGCCCCCATGATGAGCGCCACGTCCTTTGCGAGGACCTCCCCCACGGTGGTGTTCGCGACGTTTCCGTCGACAATCTGCACGACGGGATAGGCGAGGTTCCCAAGCCCGTTCCTCACCAGGGCGAGCAGCGCGGCGGGTGCAAGCTCCAGGGCGAGCACGGCCAGGGCAAGGGCGAGTGCCACGCCAAGGGCCGTCGCGCGCTTCTTGGCTCGATGAATCGGTGCCGCTTGCTCGAGCGACCTTGTGGCGAGGCGTCGCTGCGACGCGCTCGCAAGCAGGGCAACGGGAAGCAGCGGCACGATACCGGGCATAAGGCCCAGAACAAAGGCGAGGTAGTAGGTGGCGGGCATCTCGGCCGCAGTGTCGTAGACCTCGGGGTTCTCGAGTTGCGCCAGCCGGTGGATGAGCTCGGAGCGGGCGTAGAGGCTTGAATCTGGCTCGCTGTAGCCCGCCTTGACGCTTTCGAGCTCAATGTTGTAGTAGCGTGCGTAGGCGTCGAAGAAGTCCCTGCTTGGATAGGGTGTGGACGCAGCCTCCCCAAGGACAGTGAGCTCGCGGGCGTTGATGTCCTTGAGGTCTGCCGGTGCGGAGTTGTAGACGCCGTTGGCCGTGCTTGTCGACAGGATTTCGCTCGTCTGGCGTGCCTGTTCCTGGCCGATTGCCTGGTCTGACAGGGTGGGGTATCCCATGAGCGCGGGAAGCAGGACCAAAACCTGAACGAGGACAAGAACGGCGAGTGTTGGCCTGTCCTGGAGGCACACTCTGAGCGTTGAGGCCGCAAGCGCCGCGAGCGGGCTTCTCATCTTGGACGCCGCGATGTCGAGCGTCGCTTTGGCGGGCTGGTGCATCTTCTCTCCCTTCTTCGGGTGAGTGCAGCATCCACTATTTGTGATCTGATGTCTGTAGACGGAGCATATGAAGTTGTGAAGCAGGGCGTCTACAAGCCTTTGACCTCGCGTTTCTTCTCGAACCCATTTGTACGCCAAGAGTCGTTGAGCACCCACATATGCGTGCTAGGAGGGCGTCTAGCGCGTATATGTGGGTGCTCGTTGGCTGGGCACGTAAATGTGGGTGCGCGGCTCACGGGCGTCCGAGGGCAACGGCTCTTCTCGGCAACGCAAATTCCCTGCGCCGTTGCGCTGAGATTGTGACGTTCGGTTGCACTCACAAAATCTAAGCGCGCTCAAAGAAGATTTTTTCATTTCTCGTTGTTATATCGAGAAGTGCTGGGTACCATTTCTAGCGTTGGTAACTAGCGCGCGGCACGCCGCCGCGCCAGCGACTGGCGTCAACGCAACCCGCCAGCGCTCAAGAAGGAGGTTCTTGGATATGACTCTGAAGCCGCTTGGAGACCGCGTTCTCGTTAAGCCCGCCCCCAAGGAGGAGAAGACCTCGACCGGTCTGTACATCTCCAGTGGCGCCCAGGAGAAGCCGCAGCGCGGCGAGGTCATCGCCGTTGGCGCTGGCAAGTTCAACGACAAGGGCGAGCGCGTCGCCATGGACGTCAAGGTTGGCGACCAGGTCTACTACGGCAAGTTCGGTGGCAACGAGGTCAAGGTCGACGGCGAGGACTACCTGCTGCTTCGCGCCGACGACATTTACGCCGTCATCGAGGACTAGCTCCGTGCGGGTCCGTCCCGCTTGCATCTGATTGATCGCCGCGCAAAGCAAGACTCGGCCCAGCGCGGCTGCTAGAAAGGAAGCCACCAATGGCTAAGAACATCATGTTCGGCACGGACGCTCGTGCCAAGCTCGCCAAGGGCGTCAACACCCTGGCCGATGCCGTCACCGCCACCATGGGTCCCAAGGGTCGCTACGTTGCCCTCGAGCGCTCCTACGGCGCCCCCACGATTACCAACGACGGCGTATCCGTCGCCAAGGAGATCGAGCTGAAGGACCACGTGGAGAACATGGGCGCCCAGCTCGTCAAGGAGGTTGCCACCAAGACCAACGACACCGTGGGTGACGGCACCACCACCGCGACCCTGCTCGCCCAGGTCATCGTGAACGAGGGCCTGCGCAACGTCGCCGCCGGCGCCGACCCGCTGGCCATCCGTCGTGGCATCGACAAGGCCGTCAACGCCGTCGTCGCTTCCATGAAGGCCTCCGCCAAGACCGTCGACACCAAGGAGCAGATTGCCTCCGTCGGCACCATCTCCGCCTCTGACCCGCAGGTTGGCCAGAAGATCTCCGACGCCATGGAGGTCGTGGGCAAGGACGGCGTCATCACCGTTGACGAGGACAAGACCAACTTCGGCATCTCCGTCGACACGGTCGAGGGCATGCAGTTCGACAAGGGCTACATCTCCCCGTACTTCGCGACCGACAACTCCGCCCAGGTCGCCGAGCTCGAGAACCCCTACATCCTCATGACCGACCAGAAGGTCTCCAACATCCAGGACATCCTGCCTGTCCTCGAGGCCGTTCAGAAGTCCGGCTCCTCGCTGCTCATCATCGCCGAGGACGTCGAGGGCGAGGCCCTCGCCACGCTGATTCTCAACAAGCTCCGTGGCACCCTGAAGATCGCCGCCGTGAAGGCCCCTGGCTACGGTGACCGTCGTAAGCGCATGCTCGAGGACATCGCCGTCCTCACCGGTGGCCAGGTTGCCATGGAGGAGCTTGGCATCAAGCTCGCCGACACCACCGCCGAGATGCTCGGCCGCGCCAAGTCCGTCAAGATCACCAAGGACAACACTACCATCGTCTCCGGTGCCGGCTCCAAGGCTGCCATCGACGAGCGCGTTGCCCAGATCAAGGGCGAGCTCGAGCACACCGACTCCGACTTCGACCGTGAGAAGCTCCAGGAGCGTCTCGCCAAGCTCTCCGGTGGCGTGGCCGTCATCAAGGCTGGCGCCGCTACCGAGGTCGAGCTCAAGGAGATTAAGCACCGCATCGAGGACGCCCTGCAGGCCACTCGTGCGGCCGTTGAGGAGGGCATCGTCGCCGGCGGCGGCGTCGCGTTCCTCGAGGCCCTGCCCGAGCTCGACAAGGTCGATGCCACCGACGAGGAGAAGATCGGCGTCGAGATCGTGCGCAAGGCGCTGACCGCCCCGGTCAAGAAGATTGCCGAGAACGCTGGCTTCGAGGGCTCCGTTGTGGTCGAGAAGATCAAGAGCCTGCCCGCCGGCCAGGGCCTCAACTCCGCCAACGGCGAGTGGGGCGACATGATCGAGATGGGCGTGCTCGACCCGGTCAAGGTCTCCCGCGTGACCCTGCAGAACGCCGCCTCCGTCGCCAGCCTGATCCTCATCACCGAGGCCACGGTCACCGACGAGCCCAAGGACACCACGATCGAGGAGGCCATCTCCGCTGCGGCCGCCCAGGGCGGCCAGGGTGGCGGAATGTACTAAGCCCGATCACCGGCTCAGTCGTTAGATGACGAAGCCCCGGATCGGCGTTGCCCGCAAACGTCCTCGTGCTACGCGCACTGCGGAATGTTTGCTTGGCAACGCCGACCGGGGCTTTTGCTGTTTTCGCCGTCGATGCTTGTCTTTAGAGTGGGGGAATGCGTTCGCGCGAGCCCGCCGCTCGCCTTCGGCGGCATGGGAGCCCCTTCGGCGCGGTATCATTGAACAGTTATCCCGCTGGGGAGCGGCGTTGCTCGAAAGGGAGAGACATGGCCGAGAAGCGAGATCTGCTCGACGAGTTCATTGACATACGCAACGACTGGCGGGCGCTGTCCAATCCCGTGACCGACGTTGCCAATGCGCTGTCGGCCAACCCCGAAGAGGTCAAGACCTGGAATCCGGCGGACTACAAGGAGCGCCCGCGCGCCAACGTCAACAACTGCGTGGCCTGCAAGGCCGGAAGCGAGAAGGCGTGCACGTTGTGCCGTGACATCTGCCCGGTCAACGCCATCGACATGTCCGAGGGCGGCATCGAGATCGCCGACACCTGCCGCAAGTGCGGCCTGTGCTCGGCTGCCTGCCCGTCCGAGAGCTTCACCGCGTTCCAGATTACCCCGCGCAAGCTCTACGACCGCATCGTTCGCGCCGCCACGGCGTTCGAGCACGCCTATGTCACCTGCACGCGTGCGCTGGGTCGCATACCCGAGGGCAACGAGGTCGTGCTGCCCTGCGTGGGGTGCGTGCCCACCGAGGTCTGGTACGCCATTCTCGCCGACTACCCCAACGTCTCGGTCTACCTGCCGCTTGGCATCTGCGACCGCTGCCGCAACACCACGGGCGAGGACGCGCTGGCCGAGAACATCGGCGCCGCGGAGGAGCTCGCGGGCAAGGGCGTGGGCGTTGAGATCGACGAGAAGGCCCTCGACCGCACCAAGAACCATGAGTTCGAGCGCCGCGAGTTCATCAACAGCATCAGCAAACAGGGCATGAACGCTCTGGGCAGCGTGAACCCGGCCATTGCCGCCGCGCGCGCCATCACCAAGAAGCTCGACGAGAACACGCGACGCATCAACGCGCTCACCCGCTCGATCGAGGGCGCCTCGGCCCCCGCTCCGGCACGCAAGCGTCGCATCCTCACGCAGCGCAGGCAGCTGCTGCTCTCGACGCTGCAGCGTCACCCCAAGTATGCGGTGCGCTTCAAGCCCCAGCGCCCGGTGTGCGACTCCGAGCGCTGCACCTCGTGCGGCGAGTGTGTCGACATCTGCCCCACGCACGCCTGCGAGCTGAGCGAGAACGGCATCTTCTCCGTCGAGGCCTCCTACTGCAACGAGTGCGGCGCGTGCCTGCGCGCCTGCGGCGAGAAGGCTCTCACGTTCGAGAGCTACGACGCCGCCGAGCTCGTTGTCCCCGACAAGGAGGAGATCGAGCGCAAGAAGCGCCAGGCCGAGCAGAAGGCCGAGGTCGAGAAGCTCAAGAAGCAGGGCATGGAGCAGCTCAAGCGCGGCCTCGACTTCCTCGACAAACTCGACCTTGGTGGCGACGACAACTAGGTAAAACCGCCCGATTCGTTGGGCTGAACGTATGGCGCCAGCGCCCCCGCTGGTAGCTGGGCCAGGCGCCCGGCAGCTCAGGAAGGAATGAATGTGTCTCTCTCCATCGGCATCGTTGGCCTGCCCAACGTTGGCAAGTCCACCCTGTTCACGGCCCTCACCAAGAAGGGCGGTCTTGCGGCCAACTACCCCTTCGCCACGATCGAGCCCAACGTGGGCATCGTCGACGTGCCCGACGGCCGCCTGCAGAAACTTGCCGACATCGTGCACCCGGGCCGCATCGTGCCCGCCACGGTCGAGTTCGTCGACATCGCCGGCCTGGTCAAGGGCGCGAGCGAGGGTGAGGGCCTGGGCAACCAGTTCCTGGCCAACATTCGCGAGACCGATGCCATCTGCGAGGTCGTGCGCTACTTCTCCGACCCCAACGTCATGCGCGAGGTTGGCCGTACGACAGACTTCGTCGACCCCGCGGGCGACGCCGACACGATCATGACTGAGCTCATCCTCGCCGACATCCAGACGCTCGAGAAGCAGATTCCCAAGCTGGAGAAGGAGGCGCGCCGCGACAAGGAGCTCGCCCCTAAGCTCGAGGTAGCAAAGCGCCTGGTCGAGTGGCTGAACGACGGCAACCGCGCCGCCACCATGGACATGACCGACGACGAGCGCGCTGCCGCCCGCGAGCTCTTCCTGCTGACGCTCAAGCCCATCATCTACGTTGCCAACGTCGACGAGGACGACCTGGGCGCTGACCTTGCCCCCATCGATGGCATCAAGCCCATTCCGGTGTGCGCCAAGATCGAGGCCGAGCTATCCGAGCTCGACGCCGAGGAGGCCGCGGAGTACCTGGCCGACCTGGGCATCGAGGCGAGCGGCCTGGACGTCCTCGCGCGTGTTGCCTACAGCACGCTGGGCCTGCAGAGCTACTTCACGGCTGGCGAGATGGAGGTCAAGGCCTGGACGATCCCCGTGGGCGCCAAGGCACCGCAGGCCGCCGGCGTCATCCACTCTGATTTTGAGCGCGGCTTCATTAAGGCCGAGGTCGCGAGCTACGAGGACTACGTTGAGCTGGGTGGCGAGCAGGGTTGCAAGGCTGCCGGCAAGCTCCGCATGGAGGGCAAGGACTACGTCGTGGCTGACGGCGACGTGATGCACTTCCGCTTCAACGTGTAGACGTGTTCGACGCCGGGCCTGGATTGGCCTAGACGCTCGATGGGGGGCGGAGCATGCCCTCGTGAAAGGACAGATTGCTGCGCAATCTCCCTTAGCCTTTCACTTCGGCATGCTCCGCCCCGCCTGACGTTTGCGAGGGTTGTCCAGGCCCGCCTGCTGTTTACGGTGTTGCGAGGACGCTGCATCGCCGGGCCATTGCTAGGTCCGGTTGCCGGGGTGTAGGGAAAAGGGTGAGGCTGGCTGGCGCCAGCCTCGTTTTTTAGGGATTTGCTTCGCAAATCGAAAAAAGGCAGCAAGTAGGTAACCTCTGACGATGATGCCGAGCAGCCCCCTTATGTTGGCAGCTGCCAACTGGCGGTTTGCTGGGTGAGAAACCTGGCCACTTTGGAGGACGCCGAGTGAGGTTACCTATTTGGCGTGTTATTTGGCCGAGCCGCATTCTGCCTAATGGCTACGCCGCTTGTCGAGCCTAGTTTGCGTTGGCGGCGACGCCGGCGGTGGGGTCCTCGGAGCTGTCCTCGTAGGGCGGCAGTCCCTGGCCCACGCGGCTCATCATGGTCTGCCACTTTGCCTCGTCTACACGCTCGTACCAGATGCCGTCCTCATAGCTGCTGGTAGTGGGCTCAAGAGCCGAGTAGAGGTTCGTGCTCATGTTGAACCCAACGAAGCGAGCGCCCAACAGCATGAGCTCGATGCCCGTGATGTCGGTGGACACGCTGTTGCTCGCGGTGTTGAGCGTCGCCAGCAGCGTGAAGGGGTTGCCGCTCAGGGCCTTCTTGAGAATGGCGCCCAGCACCATGCGCTGGTTGGCCGTGCGGTAATAGTCGCCTGCTCCGTACTTGTCGTAGGCGTGGCGCGCGCGGCAGAGCTTGAGCGCCTGGTCGCCGTTGAGGGTCTGCACGCCGGCCTTGATGTCGGCGCCGGTGTACTCGGGGTCGTAGACGTCCACCGGCACGTTGACCTCGACGCCGCCGATCGTGTCGACCACCGAGATGAACTGGTCGAGGTCGATCTCTGCGTAGTGGGCGATGGGCACGCCGGCAAGCTGGGACACGGTCTTGATGAGCAGGGGAGCCCCGCCATAGGTGTAGGCCGCGTTGATCTTCTGGGTGCCGTAGTCGCCACCCAGGTCTACGGCCGTGTCGCGCTGAATCGAGACGAGCGTTAGCTTGGCCGCGATGGGGTCGACGCGCGCCAGGATGATCGAGTCGGTGCGGTAGACGCCGTCCGTGCTGTTGTTCTCCACGCGGTCGGCCGATTTATCGGTGCCAACGAGCAGCATGTAGAACGGGGTGCCCGGCAGCGCCGGCGTCAGTGCGCCGCGGGTCTCGAGCGAAATGCCAGACCCGAGCCTCACCGTGATGAGCACCGAGAATGCAAGAAGGGCAACGAGTACGCCAATGAGTGTGCGCTTCGCATACTTGAGGGCGCGGTGCCCGTCAAGGCCATGCCTGCGCTCGGGACTGTCTTCGCTATACGCCTGGGCGCGCTCGCGGTCTTGCGCCGCCTTGCGAACGCGGCCCAGGGGCGTTGCCTCCTCGCGCTGCTGGCGCATCCGGCGATAGCGAGAGGCGTCGTAGACCTCGCCCTCGGAGACGGTTCGGCGCGCCTGCCGGTCGCCCTGTCCGTAGCCGTCCGCCCCACCCTGGGGATGGCGGGCATTGGGGGCGGGATAGCGGCCCTCCTGCGAGCCATAGTCCTGGGAGCCGTAGCCCTGATCGGGATAATTGGCGACGGGATAGCTCACCTGCCGGTTTGGTTCGGCATTGCCAAGCTCGCCTCGGCTGCGCGCGGCGCGCCCCGCGGCACGCTGCTGCTCCGAGCTCATGTGCCTGTGCTCGCGCCTTGCCATGGGGCCTCCCGGTTACGTGTTGGCTAGTGGTTTGCCATGTCTGCGCCAAGGATCACCACGACGTCGGCTGTGCCGGAGTAGGTGCCGTCGTCCGCCACGACGTTGGAAAGCCCCAGCGTGTCGGCCACGGCCTGGGCCTTGGCCTTGTTGGCGTCGCCCACGTACAGGATGCTCGTGGTGCCGTAATCGTAGGAGTCGGCGGTGTCGGAGGTAGCGTTGAAGCCCTGGTTGTCGAGGGTGGCGGCGATGCGGCCGGCAAGCCCGCTCACGCCTGCGCCGTTGAGGACGGCAACCGAGCCGGAGTAGTCGGTCTCGGCGCTCTCGGACGAGCTTGTGCCCGTCTCGGACGCACTCGTGGTGCCGTCGGCATCCTTGGTTGCGGTGCCCGCGCCTGCAACGCCCAACGTGATGTCCTCGTCCTCGCTCTCGTAAAGGGAGAGGCCCTGGTTCACGCGGGTCATCATCTTCTTCCACGCGGCGGTGTCGCAGATCTCGTACCAGGTGTCGTTGACGTACTTGGAGTTGGTGGGCTCCATGCCGCTGAACATGTTGGTGCTCATGTCAAAGCCCTGGAACTGCGTGGCCAGCGCCACGATGTCAGAGATTGAGAGGTCCGTCTGCACGGCATCGGCCAGGGTGGTGACGGTGCTGGCGATGGTCACGGGGTCGCTCGCGAGGACCTTCTTGAGAATGGCGCCAATGACCATGCGCTGGTTGGCAGCACGGTAGACGTCTCCGTCGCCGTACTTGTCGTAGGCGTGGCGCGCGCGGCAGAGCTTGAGCGCCTGGTCGCCGTTGAGGGTCTGCACGCCGGCCTTGATGTCGGCGCCGGTGTACTCGGGGTCGTAGACGTCCACCGGCACGTTGACCTCGACGCCGCCGATCGTGTCGACCACCGAGATGAACTGGTCGAGGTCGATCTCTGCGTAGTGGGCGATGGGCACGCCGGCGAACTTGGAGATGGTCTCGACGGTGTACGAGGCGCCCGAGACGCCCTCCTCGCCGGCCTCCTTGCGCTCGGAGCCAATGGAGTAGGCGGAGTTGATCTTCTGCTTGCCGTAGCTGCCAAAGTCGATGAGGGTGTCACGGTGAATCGAGACGAGCGTCACCTGCTTCTCGGTTGGGTCGACGCGGGCGAGAAGAATCGTGTCGGTGCGGTAGGCGCTGTCGGCGGAGCCATACTCGTTGCCCTCGGCGCGGGCCTCGTCCTTGTCGACGCCGATGAGCACCATGTAGAACGGGTCGCCCGAGGTGGCCTCGGTGAGGGTGCCGTGGAGGGCAGAGTCGCCTGACATGCCAAAGCTGCCCGAGAAGCGCGCCATGAAGGCGAAGGCGGCCGTGCAGCCAAGGGCCGCGATGACAACGATGGCGATGAGGAAGACCTTGAGGCCGCGGCGACGACCACGCTTGCGGCGAGCGCCCGAGTAGCGCTCGGTGGCCTGTGCGCGGGAGAAGTCGCTGGTGGCGGGCCTGTTGCCGGCGGCGTTGTTCTTCATGTGAGAGCTGTGAGAGTTCTGCGCGTGGTGCCTGGGCATGTGCGCTCCTTGTTCCTACGCGGGCGGCCGCACCGGCTCGGCGGCATCGGGCGGCTCTGCTCGCGCGCGAGATTTGAATTCAACGAACAAATGGTACTAGCACGGGCGTAAAGCTGCGGAAAGTCCACAGGAAAGCTAAGCGATGTTCACACGTGCGACATGCGATGTCGTATGATTAGACGGATTGTATAGATGCGGCCCGCTGCCGCACGCAAGCAAATTCGCGTTCCAGGAGGGTTCATGCAGACAAGTCAGCAGAAGGTCATCGTTCTCGACTTTGGCGCACAGTATGGCCAGCTCATAGCTCGTCGCGTTCGTGACCTGCATGTCTACTCCGAGATCATGCCCTGTGACGCCACCGCCGAGGAGATCTCTGCGGCCGGTCCCAGCGCCATCATCCTGTCCGGTGGGCCCGCCTCCGTCAATGCCGAGGACGCCCCGCGCGTCGACCCGGCCATCTACGAGCTGGGCGTGCCGGTGCTGGGCTTCTGCTACGGCCACCAGATCACGGCCGTGACGCTGGGCGGCACCGTCTTCCACCCCGAGATTGGCGAGTACGGCCCCGCCGAGCTGCACGTTGCCGGCGACTCCAAGCTGTTCGCCGACACGCCGGCCAGCCAGACGGTGTGGATGAGCCACTTCGATGCCGTAAACAACGTGCCCGAGGGCTTCGTCGTGACCGCCAGCACCGACGTGTGTCCTGTCGCCGCGATGGAGAACGCCGAGCGCAAGATCTACACCACGCAGTTCCACCCCGAGGTCAAGCACACCGAGTGCGGCCAGCAGCTGCTCAAGAACTTCCTGTTTGGCATCTGCGGGCTCGAGGCCAACTGGTCCATGGACAACCTCGTGGAGACCATGACGGCCGAGTTCCGCGAGAAGGTGGGCGAGGACCGCGTGATTCTTGCCCTGTCTGGCGGCGTCGACTCCTCCGTGGTGGCTGCGCTTGGCGCCCGTGCCGTGGGCAAGCAGATGACCTGCGTGTTCATCAACCATGGCCTGCTTCGCAAGGGCGAGCCCGAGCAGGTCGAGGAAGTCTTCACCAAGCAGTTCGACGTTGACTTCATCCACGTTCACGCTGAGGACCGCTACGCTGAGCTCCTCGCCGGCGTCACTGAACCGGAACAGAAGCGCCGCATCATCGGTACGCAGTTCTGGAAGGAGTTCTTCGCCGTTGCCCAGCAGCTCGAGACCGATGGCAAGCCGGTGAAGTACCTGGCCCAGGGCACCATCTACCCCGACATCATCGAGAGCGGCGCGCGCAAGACGGGCGGCAAGGCGAGCACCATCAAGAGCCACCACAACCTCATCCCGTTCCCGGACGGCGTGCACTTTGACCTGATCGAGCCCCTCGACCACTTCTTCAAGGACGAGGTGCGCGCGCTTGGCCTGGCGCTGGGCCTGCCCGAGCACATTGTGTTCCGTCAGCCGTTCCCGGGCCCTGGCCTGGCCATCCGCATCATTGGCGCGGTGGACAAGGAGAAGCTCGAGATTCTGAAGAACGCCGATGCTATCGTGCGCGAGGAGCTCGACGCCTACAACCAGCGCCTCTTTGAGGAGACGGGCGACCGCAACTCCGAGCACAGCTGCTGGCAGTACTTCGCCGTGCTGCCCGACATCAAGAGCGTGGGTGTCATGGGCGACGAGCGCACCTACCAGCGCCCGATCATCCTGCGTGCCGTTGAGTCGAGCGACGCCATGACGGCCGACTGGGCCAAGTTGCCCTACGACGTGCTGGCCAAGATCTCCGGCCGTATCGTCGCTGAGGTGCCGGGCGCCAACCGCGTGTGCTACGACATCACGTCCAAGCCGCCCGCGACCATCGAGTGGGAGTAGGCTGATAGGGTTCTGACCTGCATTTTTGAGTGCCGCACTG
>UQSV01000036.1 GCA_900543875.1 uncultured Coriobacteriaceae bacterium
ACACTGGCCCACAACGGTCAGCGCGCCGATGCCCACGGCGGAGGCGGGCAGGCCGTCGCCCGAGAAGCGGGGGCGGTAGTGGTCGGCGATGGCCTGGGCGCGCGGCTCCCACTCGGCGATCAGTGCCACGCACTGCTCGTCTATCTCGCGGGCACGTTCGCGGTCGCGCATCGAGGCGGTGTTGACGCAGACGGTGAGGTTCGCGGCGTCGAGCGCCCCCCGGCAGAGCATGGCGCCGCAGCCCACGTCGGAGAGGAGCAGCCGCGAGCAGTCCTGGGCCATGCCCTCGAGCAGGGCGATGGCGCGGGCGCAGGCCACCATGATGCGGTAGGGCGGCAGCGCCGCCTCGTGCAGGGCAGTCTCGATGGCTTCCGGGCGCGCGGGGTCTTCGCGGTCGAGGGCATAGGCCGCGCTCACGAGCTCGTAGGCCGCCGCGTCCTCATCGACGAGGCGCGTGAGCTCGGCACGAATGCGCTCGGCGGCGGCCACCGTATGGGCGAGCTCGACTTGCCTGGCGGCGAAGGTTGGCTTGCCCTCGTCGTAGCGGGCGACCATCGAGCACAGCGCCACGCCGAGCGCGCCCACGTAGGCGGCCGCCCCTCCGCCGCCCGGCACGGGCGTGCGCTGGCTAAGCGCCTCGGCAAAGGTGCGGCAGCTCTCGTCCATCATCGATCTTGCCTTGTCCTGCATGTCCTGCATGCCTTGCAAACACTCCTCACGCGTGATGGCGTGGCCGCGCGCAAGCGGCCACGCCACCCAATCTATCTGGTATTTCTTGCCCTAGAAGAGGCCGGTGATGCGGCCCTTCTCGTCCACGTCGATGTTCTCGGCGGCGGGGTGCTTGGGCAGGCCCGGCATCGTCATGATGTTGCCCGTGAGCGCCACGACGAAGCCCGCGCCCGCGGCGACCTTGACCGAGCGCACCGTGATGCGGAAGTGCTCGGGCGCGCCCAGGCGCTTGGCGTCGTCGGTGAAGGAGTACTGGGTCTTGGCCATGCAGACGGGTAGGTTCGTGAAGCCCTGCTCCTCGAGCTGGGAAATCTGCTTGGCTGCGGCGGGAGCAAGGTCGACGCCGTCGGCGTGGTAGACGCGCCTCGCGATGGCCTCGATGGTCTCGCGGATGCCGCCCAACTCGTAGGCGCAAGCAAACTCGTGGGGCTGCTCGCACAGGCGCACGACCTCGCGCGCCAGGTCGAGGCCGCCCTCGCCGCCCTTGGCCCAGACCTCGGAGAGTGCTACGTTGACGCCCAGCTCGCGGCACTTGCTCTCGACGAGCGCGAGCTCGGCAGGCGTGTCGGTGGGGAACGCGTTGATGGCGACCACGACGGGCAGGCCAAAGACGTCCTGCATGTTCTGAACGTGGCGCAGCAGGTTGGGCATGCCGGCCTCGAGCGCCTCGAGGTTCTCCTCGGAGAGCGCCGCCTTGGGCACACCGCCATTGTGCTTGAGCGCGCGCACGGTGGCCACCACGACGCAGGCGTCGGGGGTGAGACCCGCCATGCGGCACTTGATGTCACAGAACTTCTCGGCACCAAGGTCGGCGCCAAAGCCGGCCTCGGTGACGACGTAGTCGCCGAGCTTCATGGCCATGTCGGTTGCCATGACCGAGTTGCAGCCGTGGGCGATGTTGGCGAACGGGCCGCCGTGGACGAAGGCCGGCGTGTGCTCGAGCGTCTGCACGAGGTTGGGCGAGATGGCGTCCTTGAGCAGGGCCGTCATGGCACCCTCGGCATGCAGGTCGTGCGCCGTGACGGACGCGCGGTCATAGGTGTAGCCCACAACGATGCGGCCCAGGCGCTCCTTGAGGTCTGCGATCGAGGTGGCGAGGCAGAAGCATGCCATGACCTCGGAGGCCACGGTGATGTCGAAGCCGTCCTCGCGCGGCATGCCGTTGGCAACGCCGCCCAGGCCGCAGACGATGTTGCGCAGCTGACGGTCGTTCATGTCGACGACGCGCTTCCAGGTGATACGGCGCGGGTCGATGCCAAGGTCGTTACCCTGCTTGATGTGGTTGTCGAGCATCGCGGCGAGAAGGTTGTTGGCCGCGCCGATGGCGTGGAAGTCGCCCGTGAAGTGCAGGTTAATGTTCTCCATGGGCACCACCTGGGCGTAGCCACCGCCGGCGGCGCCGCCCTTGATGCCAAACACGGGACCCAGCGACGGCTCGCGCAGGGCCAGGACGCTCCTCTTGCCAAGGCGCTGCAGAGCGTCTGCCAGGCCAACGGAGGTCGTGGTCTTGCCCTCGCCCGCGGGCGTGGGGTTGATGGCCGTGACCAGCACGAGCTTGGCGCGGCGCGGGCGATCGCCCAGCTTGGCGACGTCGACCTTGGCCATCTGGCGGCCGTAGGGAATGAGCTCGTCGTCGGTGATGCCAAGGGTGGCGGCAACCTTGTCGATGGGCCAGACCTCGGCCTCCTGCGCAATCTCGATGTCAGACTTGGGCATGGGTTCTCCAATCGCGTCCGCGTGGGCCTCGCCTCGCCATTATCCGCCGCGGCGTACGCCCGGGTAGGCATACGCGCCAGACTGGAACAGTTTGTTCGCAGTCCCTGCGCTCTGATGCGCAAGGGCTTGGCGCAAGGCAGGCAAAAGCGAGGCCGCTTATCTCAACGAAGAGCATTCTAAGAAGTGCCGTCTGGCTGAGAAAGGCACAAAGGGCGCAAATGTGGCACGATGATGCTACAAAGTGTGCCATATGCCGAGACGGGCGGTCACGCGACGTTCACACGCGCGCAAACGAGGGAGGAAGCATGAGGCTCAACCTGCTCACGCTCAAGGACGAGCTCGACGGCCTGGAGTTCTCGAGCCACCTGGCACCGGGGGCAGCCGGCCGCACCTGCGGCTACGCCCTCCCCTACGTGCCCGGCGAGCCACTCGAGGAGGGCGTGGTCTACGTGGCCGACGCCTCGGAGCTGCCCCAGTCACCCCAGACGGGCGGCGTGATATCGCTCGTCTGCGTGGGCGAGCCGCCGGCCGCGTGGCGCCACGGAAGGCACGACGTCCTGTGGGTCGAGGCGAGCGCCATCACGGCCCGCGCGCTTCTCGCCCGTGTCACGCGCACCTTTGCGCGCCACGAGCAGTGGGAGCGCTCGGTGGAGCGCGCAATCGAGGGAGGTGGGCAGCCGCGCGAGCTCGAACTCGTGCTCGAGGGGCTCCTCGCCCACCAGCTGCTCGACGAGCGGCGCATCGAGGCCGCAGCGCGCGCCTTTGGCTGGGAGGTCTTCGACCGCTACCTGTGCGTCTCGATTGCCTCGGTGCAGCGCGGGCAGAGCCAGGAGCGCCTCGAGGCCACGGCGGCGTCGCTCGCCCCGCTCGTCGGGCAGGTGGGATTCGTGCTCCACGGCGCTCACCTCGTGGTGGTGTGCAACCTCACGCGCGCGGGCGCAGACGACTCCGCGATGCTGCGTCGCATGGCCGGGCTCTTTGTGCCGGGGCTGCTCGCGGTGGGCGTGAGCAGCGAGTATGGCGACCTCAAGAACACGTTCTACTACTACAACCAGACGCTTGCGGCCGCCCGACTGGGCGAGAAGGACTGTCCGGGCGAGGCGCTGTGGCGCTACGAGGACTACCTGCTGCCCGACATGCTGCGCCGTATGCGCGTGCGCCAGATCCCCGCGGCGCTCACGCCGGCGGGTCTTCTGCGCCTCATGGAGTACGACCGCGCGCGGGGAACCGACCTCGTGCGCCTGCTGCGCGGCTACCTCGACCACGACCGCAACGTGACGCGCACCGCCCGCGACCTGTTCATGACGAGGAGCACCTGCATCCGCCACCTCGAACAGATCCAGCAGGTGAGCGGCCTTGACCTCGACGACCCCGACGTGCGCCTCACGCTGGGGATATCCCTGCGCCTTCGCTAGCGGGGACACGGGGACGGGTCTTTTGTCCCCATCTCTGTCACGACGAGGCCGACGGGCAGGTCATGGGGCTCGGTGGCGCCCAGGGCGGCGAGACTTTCGAGGAGCATGGCGCTGCGGCACAGGCCCACGCTCATGCCGGCGAAGTCGCGCAGGAACGCGTCGTAGAAGCCGCCACCATAGCCCAGACGGTATCCCCGCGCGTCGAAGGCGAGGCCCGGCACGAGCGCAAGGGCGTCGACACCCAGCGCACCTACGTCGACGAGGCGCTCGGGGCGCTCATGCGGCTCATCGATGCCCATCCGACTGCGCTCGAAGGCTTCCCCCACACCCACCTCATACCACGCGAGCCTGCGCGGGCCCACCACGCGCGGGGCCGCCACGCGCTTGCCGGCCGCAAGCGCGGACGCCACGAGGGCGCGCGTGTCGACCTCCTCGCGCACCGATAGGTACGCGAGCACGATTGGCGCCGCCTCCCACTGGGGCAGCCCGAGGACGTGCCGGGCCAGCGCGGCGTCGACGCTGGCGCGCAAGGAAGGACCCAGCCCCCGGCGCATGGCCTTGAGCTGGGTCCTCAGGATCTGCTTGTTGTCCGGTGCCGCGGGCACGCGAGGCCTCGATGCCGAAGCCTAGGCGAGGTCGGCGAGCTGGGCGCGCAGACGCTCGACCGTGGCGGTGAGCTCGGCGGCGCGGGCGTGCTTGGCCTCGATGACCTCGGGGGCGGCCTTGGCAATGAAGCCCTGGTTGGAGAGGGTGCGCTCGACGCCAGCCAGCTCCTTCTCAGCCTTGGCGAGGTCCTTCTCGAGCTTCTTGCCCTCGGCGGCGAAGTCCACGAGGTCGCCCATGACGACGAAGGCCTCGAAGTCGGGCTCGACGAGCGTCACGGAGGCGGCGGGCTTCTCGGCGTTCTCGGACACCTCGAGGCTGCTCACGCGGCCCACGCTCTTGACGAAGTCGGCCTGGCTCGAGAGCTTGGCCGCGGCGTCGGCGGCGGCGCTCACCACGACGGCAAGCTCGGTCTTGGGCGAGAGCTTGTAGCGAGCGCGGGCCGAGCGCACGTCAGCCACGAGGCGACGGGCGATGTCGAAGGTCGACTCGGCCTCGTCGTCAACGAAGCTGGCGACGGCCTTGGGGTCGGGCCATGCGGCCATCATGAGGAAGCGGCCGGCGTGCTCGTCGTAGCCGCCCTGCTCGTTGGCGTCGAGCTCGCTGGCGGGCATGGCGTCCCAGACGCTCTCGGTCACGAACGGCATCACCGGGTGCAGCATGCGCAGCGAGGCGTCGATGACGTAGACGAGGTTGCGCTGGACCTGCAAGCGCGTGGCGGCGTCACCATCGAGCAGGCGGCCCTTGCACAGCTCGATATACCAGTCGCAGACCTCACCCCAGAAGAAGCTCTGCAGCTCACGGGCGTAGTCACCCATCTCGTAGGCCTCGAGGCGCTCGGTGGTGGCGGCGACCATCTTGGCGAGGCGCGAGAGCATCCAGGCGTCCTCGGGCGTGGCGGCCTTGGCGGGACCGGGCGTATAGCCGTCCATGTTCATGAGGACGAAACGGCTCGCGTTCCAGATCTTGGTAACGAAGCCCTTGGCCTGCTCGGTGCGCGGGCTGTCGATGAGCTGCTTGGTCTTCTTGTCGATGTTGGCGTCGAACTTGACGTCCTGGTTGTTGGTAACGAGCGTGAGGAGGTTGAAGCGCATGGCGTCGGCGCCGTACTTCTCGATGAGGTCCATCGGGTTCACGCCGTTGCCCTTGGACTTGGACATGCGCGAGCCGTCCTTGGCCAGGATCGTGGCGTAGATCACGACGTCCTTGAACGGAATCTCCTTGGTGAAGTACAGCGAGCTCATGACCATGCGGGCGACCCACAGGGCGATGATGTCGCGCGCGGTGACGAGCGCCGTCGTGGGGTGGTGGCCCTCCATCTGCTCGGGGTGGTCGGGCCAGCCCTGCGTGGCGAAGGTCCACAGCTGCGAGCTGAACCAGGTGTCGAGGACGTTCTCGTCCTGGTGGACGTGGTGGCCGTGGCAGTGCGGACACTCGTGGACGTCGTCCATGCAGGCGTCCTCCCAGCCGCAGTCCTCGCAGTAGAAGACCGGGATGCGGTGGCCCCACCACAGCTGGCGCGAGATGCACCAGTCCTTGAGGTTCTCCATCCAGGTGGTGTAGGTGTCGGTCCAGCGGGCCGGGTGGAACTTGATCTGGCCCGAGGTCACGGCCTCGAGCGCCGGCTGCTTGAGCCTGTCGACGGCCACGAACCACTGCTCGGACAGCCACGGCTCGAGCTTGGTGTCGCAGCGGTAGCAGTGCATGACCGAGTGCTCGTGCTCGTCGATGTGGTCGAGCAGGCCGTGCTCCTCGAACCATGCGACGACGGCATCGCGGCACTGGTCGCGGTCCATGCCGGAGAACTCGCCGTAGCCGTCGACGACGACCGCGTGCTCGTCGAACACGTTGATCTGCTCGAGGTCGTGGGCCTGGCCCATGGCGTAGTCGTTGGGGTCATGCGCGGGCGTGACCTTCACGAAGCCCGAGCCAAAGTCCTTGTCGACGTGGTAGTCGGCAAAGATGGGGATCTCGCGGTTGACGATGGGCAGCATGACCGTCTTGCCGATGAAGGCGGCCTTCTCGGGGTCGGACGGGCTCACGGCCACGCCGGTGTCGCCGAGCATCGTCTCGGGGCGCGTGGTGGCCACGACGATGTAGTCCTGGCCGTTGACCGGCTCAGTGAGCGGGTAGCGCAGGTGCCAGAGGTGGCCCTTCTCGTCCTTGTACTCGGCCTCGTCGTCAGAGATGGCGGTGGTGCACTTGGGGCACCAGTTGACGATGCGCTTGCCGCGGTAGATCAGGCCGTCGTGGTACCAGTCGCAGAAGACCTTGCGCACGGCCTTGGCGTACTCGGGGTCCATCGTGAAGCGCTCGTTGTCGAAGTCAACCGAGCAGCCCATGCGGCGGATCTGCTTGATGATGGTTCCGCCGTACTCGCGGCGCCAGTCCCAGCACGCGTCGAGGAACTTCTCGCGGCCGATCTCGAGGCGCGAGATGCCCTCGCTCTTGAGCTTCTTGTCGACCTTGGTCTGCGTGGCAATGCCGGCGTGGTCCGTGCCCACGATCCAACGGGTGGAGCGGCCGCGCATGCGGTTGTAGCGGATGATGGAGTCCTGGATGGTGTCATCCATGGCGTGGCCCATGTGCAGCACGCCCGTGACGTTGGGCGGCGGGATAACGACGGTGCAGTCGCCGACGCCCTTGCTGCGCTGGTAGCAGCCGGCATCAATCCACTGGTCGATGAGCTTGGGCTCGGCGGTTGCCGGGTCGTAGGTCTTGGGCATGTCGGCGGCGATGGCCGCAGGCTTGTTCTCTGCCACGGAAGAACCATCCTCTCGCAAGGCTATCTCTGGAATGCGCTTGCCAATGAGCTCGCGGGCCGAGCCGCTGGTAGGCGCATTCGCATGGACGTACAGCTAGTCGATTAGAATAGCACGTTGGACCGTACCGAGACGGGAGCGACACCCCGCACCAAGACGATACGAGCAAGCAGGAGGAAGACATGGCAAGGGACGGCAAGAAGGGCATCATCGCCGAGTTCGCCGAGTTCATCAACCGCGGAAACGTGATGGACTTGGCCGTTGGCGTCATCATTGGCGGCGCGTTCACCGCGGTGGTCAACTCGCTGGTCAACAACGTCATCCAGCCGCTCATCTCGTTTCTGACCGGCGGCACCAAGGGTGTGCCGGGCCTCTCGATCGACCTCAACGGCTCGGTGGTCGACTTCAGCGCGTTCATCTCGGCAATCATCAACTTCCTGATCACCGCGGCGGCCGTCTTCGCCATCGTGAAGGCCTTAAACGAGCTCAACCGCATCAGGGACATCGCGGCCGAGAAGGCGGGTCTTGCCAAGAAGGCCGAGGAGGACGCCAAGCCGGCCCCGCGCCTCTGCCCCTACTGCAAGCAGGAGATTGCCGACGACGCCACGCGCTGCCCGCACTGCACCTCCAAGCTCGAGGGATACAAGAACAGCGCCGAGTAGGCGATTGCGCGGGCGGGCATGTGGGCGATGCGTGTGGGTTTTGGTTCGCGCACTGGTTCGCACGCGGATGTTGGTTCGCGCGCAAAATCAAATATGCGCGACAAGAGCGGTTCCCGAGAAATCGGGGGCCGCTTTGTTATGTGTGTCGATTAGCGCTGGCGTGCGCGAGCAATGTTGAGGGCGAGGATGCTCGGGCGAGGCGACGGTGGCCGGCCGAGTCGTTGCCGGCCACCGGGCTCCCTGTGGATGAGACCACGATACGGCGCTATGCGGACACTAATGCGCGTTGCATGGGTCGGCACGGGCGTGCCGGCTCCCGCTAGATACCCTGGCGCGTGAGGAAGTCGAGCACGTCGGCAAAGACCTGGTCATGGATGGGCTCGTTCAGGATCTCGTGGCGCACGCCCGGGTAGATGATCTGCTCGACCAGGCGAACGCCGGCGTTGCGGTACTCATCGACGGCGCGACGCACGCCACGCCCGCACTCCCCCACCGGGTCCTCGGCGCCCGCGATGAAGAGGAGCGGCAGGTCACGGGGGATGCGGCGGGCCAGGCGCGCGTCGGTCGCTTGGGCCACGAGGCCGCTGAGCGTCGCGTAGGCGCCCACGGTGAAGGGCTGGCCGCACAGGGGGTCGGCGATGTACTCGTCGACGACCTCGGGGTCGGTGCAGATCCAGTCGACGTTGGTGCGCGCGCCCTTGATGGCGCGGCCGTAGGCGCCCGCGCCCAGCGAGTCGATGAGGCGGCTCACGTGGCGCGGCCCGCGAGCTGCGGCGATGATGCGGCACAGCACCTTGCCGGCCGCGATCTGGATGTGCGGCTGCTGGCCCGTGCCGCACAGGACGGCGGCGGCGAGGCCCTGCGCGTGGCGGGTGAGGTAGGTGCGCGTCACGAAGCTGCCCATCGAGTGGCCAAAGATCACGTGGGGGCAGCCGGGGTAGCGCTCGTGCGAGAGCTCGCGCAGGGCATGGACGTCCTCGACCAGGACGTCGGCCCCGGCGTCGAGGGGCATGTGGCCCAGCTCGGCATCGCTCGCGGCGGTCTTGCCGTGGCCGACGTGGTCGTTGGCGCAGACAACGAATCCCTGGTCAACAAGGTAGTTTGCAAAGGGGGCGTAGCGCTCGACATGCTCGGACATGCCGTGGACGAGCTGCACGACCGCGCGGGGCACGAAGTCGGGGCGGGCGGCGTCGTCGGCCTCCCACATGAGGGCGCGGATGGTCGAGGAGCTGTCGTGGCTGGGATAGGTAAGCGTGGTGGTCTTCATGAGGCCTCCTGCCAATGTATTTGAAGCACGCACGGGTTGTATACCCGCGAAGGTGACGACGGACCCGCCTTCGCGGAGCTTCACAGGGCGCACACCAGGGTGATTGAGCCCGCGATGGAGCCCGTCTACTCGCGGCCTCGCGAATTAAGCACTCGAAAGTTGATCAGAATGCCCAGAATTCGTACTCGCTGGTCAACTTTTGAGTACTTCATCCTGGAAGATGGGGTCTCTCGACCACGAACGCCGCCGGTTACGCCTCCGCAACGTCTGACTCGCGCACCCAGCCAAGCTCGCATGACTCGTCGGCACTCGCGAGCTGGTAGGCGGGCTCGTCGTCCATCTGGCCCACGGCCTCGACGATGCAGGGAGTGTTGCTCGCGAGGTCGAGCACGAGGTCGCCCACGCTCCAGCGGGCCAGAGGCGCCGCAGCGGTGCTCTCGGCCTGCTCGCGGGCAATGCGCTCGGTAGCCTCGCGACCTGCCTCGCGGCCATATACCTTCTGGTCAAGCTTGTGGGTGAGGTGCCAGCCGCCACAGTACTCGCACTTGTAGATGCGCAGCTCCCGGCCGTTCTCCTCCTCGCCCCAGCGCGCAACGGCGCGGGCCTGGTCATACGTTGCGTACCTGCGCTTCTTTGCGCACGAGCTCACACGGTCCCACATGCCCTCGTCGGCGAGCCCCTGGCGCAGGCGCTCGCGGCGGGCACGCTCGCGACGCGACTCGTAGCTCACCCGCTGGTCGGGGCGGGCCTGCGAGTTGTCGTATCCGTCTCGCCACTCACAATGCTCGGGCATGGGAGCTCCCCTCTCGAAAACGTGTCACCAGCATAACGAACGCAAAGAGAGGCGTCCTCGAACATGATTGTAATCATTGCTATCATGATTCTGATAGCAATGGGAGGAGAAGCCATGACGCCGATACGACCCGTCTCAGATCTAAGAAACAAGTTCACCGAAATCTCTCGAGACGTTCACAAAAGTGGCGAGCCCGTGTTCCTCACGCGCAACGGAGTGGGAGACATGGTGGTCATGAGTCTCGACACCTACGAGGCGCTCGAGTTCGACAGCAGCGTATATGCAAGCCTCAAGGAGGCCGAGCGGGAGGCCGAGACCACGAATACGCGCTATTCAACGGATGAGGTGCTCGCGGCGGTTCGAGACGCGTTGAGCGTCGCAGATGAAACGCATGAGCTAGCCCATGTATAACGTCACGTATCTCCCCGTGGCCCAGAGGGATCTCGTTGAGATTGCCTCCTATATCGCGAATACGCTATCGAGCAAAAAGGCCGCATTGGACACGATAAGCGGCATTACCGGCGCCGTGTCGTCGCTCGCAAGCATGCCGTACAGAAGACGTGTCTATCGGACATTGAAGCCCCTCGCACACGATTACCGCAGCATCGGCTACGGAAACTATCTCGCCTTTTATTGGGTGGACGAAGGCGAGAGCTCAGTGGTTGTTGCCCGCGCCCTCTATTCAAAGTCCTCAATTGCCCAGAGACTTAAGTAGCCACCTGGCAACGAAGGCGCCCGGCGCCATCGAGAGGAGACGCCGGGCGCTCGTTATTTCGCGCGCAAATAATTACTGCTAGGCGCGCTGGATGAAGGCCTTGTAGCCGCGGTAGGCCTCGTAGATGTCGGCCTTGCTCGTGACCTCCCACAGCGAGTGCATCGACAGCACGGCCACGCCCGAGTCGATGACGTCCATGCCATAGCGGGCCATGATGTAAGCGATCGTGCCGCCGCCACCGGCGTTCACGCGGCCAAGCTCGCAGGTCTGGAAGCTCACGTCAGCCTCGTCCATCACGTCGCGCACGTAGGCCATGTACTCAGCGTCGGCGTCGTTGGAGCCGCTCTTGCCGCGCGAGCCCGTGTACTTGTTGAAGCACAGGCCACGACCCAGGTACGCGCTGTTCTTCTCCTCAAACTGACCCGCGTAGGCCGGGTCGAAGCCCGCCGACACGTCGCTCGAGAGCATCTTGGAGTTGGCCAGAGCACGGCGAAGCGCCAGCTCGCCGCCCTCGCCCGCGAGCTCCATGACCTCGGCCAGGGCGTTCTCGAAGTAGTGGGCCTGCATGCCCGTGGCGCCCACCGAGCCAATCTCCTCCTTGTCGACAAGCAGGCACACGCTCGTGCGCTCGACGTCCTCCACGGCGAGCATCGCCTCGAGCGAGGTGTAGGCGCACACGCGGTCGTCCTGGCCATAGCCCAGCACCATCGAACGGTCGAGGCCCATGTCGCGCGCGGGACCAGCCGGCACGACCTCGAGCTCGGCGGACAGCAGGTCCTCCTCCTCGATGCCATAGCGCTCGGCCAGCAGGTCAAGCAGCATCTTCTTGACGGGCTCCTTGGGCTCGTCGCCCTCGCCGTCGATGCGCACGGGCTTGCCGCCCACGATGACGTCGAGGCTCTCGGGGTCAACGGCCTCGGCGTGCGTCTTCTTCATCTGCTCGCCAGCCAGGTGAATCAGGATGTCGGAGATGCAGAAGACGGGGTCGGCCGGGTCCTCGCCCACGACGACGGGCACGACGCTGCCGTCCTTCTTGGCGACAACGCCGTGAATGGCGAGCGGCGTGGCGACCCACAGCGAGCTCTTGAGGCCGCCGTAGTAGTGGGTGTCGAGAAACGCGAGGTCGGCCTTCTCGTAGGCAGGGTTCTGCTTGATGTCGAGGCGCGGCGAGTCGACGTGGGCGCCCAGGATGTTGAGGCCGCTCGAGAGGGGCAGCTTGCCGATGTTGAACAGGGTGAGGGCCTTGCCGCGCGTGTTGACGTAGATCTTGTCGCCGGCGGCAAGCGACGTACCGGCGGCGATGCGGTCCTCGAGGTTGGTGTAGCCGGCGGCCTCGGCGAGCTTCACGGCCGAGGCGACGCACTCGCGCTCGGTCTTGTTTTCGCTGATGAAGCCGCGGTAGCGAGCCGCGAGGCCCTCGAGCTCCTCGCCCTGCTGCTCGGTGTACTTCTTCCAGGCGTTTGCACGCTCCATGGGTCCTCCTTTGTGCCGGGCAATCCCAGCAGCGCAGTTGTGAACGCCACAATTATAGGAGAGCGCGCGGACACAAAAGGGACAAGTGGCGAGAGGATGACGGTCGCGGCATTGGGCCGCAGCTTGGGACGAATTAGCCCGGAGCTTTATCGTCCCAAACCACAGGTAATGTGGGACGAAATAGCTCCGGGCGTTAGTGTCCCGGGCACGTCACTCGCCGCGGATGGTGACATCGAGGCCCTCGGACGCGACGATGGCCGCGGCGCGCTCGGCGGACGCCTCGGCGAGCTGCGGCACGCCGCCCATCTCGTAGGAGCGGCCCACGCTCGCGTACTTACTCTCGCCCAGCTGGTGGAACGGCAGGATGTCGGCGCGAGCGATCCCCAGCTCGCGGGCGCGGCGGGCGTTGGCGCGCACGCAGTCGTCACCGTCAGTGAAGCCCGGGATGATGGGCATGCGGGCCACCACCGTGGCCCCCGCAGCGAGCGCCGCGGCGAGATTGCCGTCGCGCACGGCCACGTCGATGCCACAGACCTCGAGGCTGCGCTTGCGGTCGGCGACCTTGAAGTCAACGAGCAGCTGGTCACAGGCCCGCACGAGCTCCGACGGCGCCACCGTGAGCGAAGTGGCGAGCGTCGACTCGATGGCCGTCGAGGCACCGCCCTCGTGCACGCGGCCAAGCAGGTCGAGAACGGCGCGCTGGCGGGCCGCACCCGCCAGGCACTCGCCGCCAGATACCGTGACGCCACCCCCGCTCTCCTCATAAAAGGGCAGGTCGCGAAGGAGCTCGCGCGCAAGGTCGTCGGTCGTGCGCCAGGTGCCCAGCCACTCCTTGGCACCCGTGGGGCACTCCTCGCACGACGTGTCGCAGCCCGCGCCGTTGGCGTCGCGCGCGCCGCTCGCGCGCAGCGAGCAGCCGATGCACAGGCGCCCGTGCCAGGCGACCTCGGGCTCGAAGGAAAGGTTCTCGGGGTTGCAGCACCAGGGACAGCGAAACGGGCAGCCCTTCACGAAGGAGACCGAGCGAATCCCGCCGCCATCGTGGAGCGAGAAGCGTTGGACGTTCGTGACGCAGAGGCGGGCTGGCTCGCCGCCACTCGGACATCCACCGCCGGCCTCGACGTCCACGCCCTCTACCTGCGCCGACATGCCACTCTCCTCCCTACAGCTCATGCTCGGTCCTGTTGATGATGTCGTCTTGCAGGGCCGGAGCCAGGTCGACGAACAGGGCGCTGTAGCCCGCCACGCGCACGACGAGATCGCGGTGCGCCTCGGGGTGTGCCTTGGCGTCGAGCAGCACCGCCTTGTCGACGACGTTGAACTGGATGTGCTGGATGCCCAGGCGGCAGAAGGCACGCAGGTAGGCGGAGAGCTTGGCCAGCCCCTGCTCGCCGCTGAGTGTCGAGGGCGAGAACTTGACGTTGAGCAGGCCTCCGTTGGACTCGAGGCCGTTGTTGAGCTTCGAGACGCTCATGAGGCTCGCCGTGGGGCCGTGCTTGTCGAGGCCGCGCATGGGCGACAGACCGCCGTCGGCCAGCGCCTCGTGGGCGTGGCGGCCATCGGGCGTGGCCCCGCAGGCGGCACCCAGCGGCACGTGGGCCGACACCGTGTAGCTGCCCGGCTGGAAGAAGCCGTCGCGCACGTTGCCGTACTTCTCGACCTCGCGTGCATAGAACTCGAGCATGCGAGAGCCGAGCAGGTCGACCTCGTCGACGTCGTTGCCGTACTTGGGCATGCGGTCGACGATGCGGCGGCGCAGAAGCTCGTCGCCCTCGCCGAACCAGTCGCGCGCGAGGGCCTGCGCCAGGCGCCCGTAGCCCACGATGGGCTCGACACGGCCGGAGCCGTCTGCCCCGGTGATGCCAAAGACGCCGCGGCGTAGGGTCTCGAGCGAGTCGGCGAGGTTGGCCGTGCCCACCCCCTGCACGCCGGACGGGTTGTAGCGCGCCCCGCCCTCGGTGACGTCGCGGCCGCTCTCGAGGCAGTCGCTCACGAGACACGACAGCAGCGGCGTGGGCGAGGTCATGCGGTGCGCGAGGTCGCAGGTGTTGCAGCCGCGCACCATGAGGGCCACGTAGCGCGCGACCGTGGCCTTGAGCGCCTCCTCCACGGCCTCGTAGCTCGCGAAGCCCTCCGGGTGCTCCGCAAGGGTGAGCTCGAGGCAGCGCACGAGGTTGAACATCGAGATGTCGTGCAGGCCGTACATGCGCCCGGGAATCGACAGCTCGACGCAGCCCACGACGGCATAGTCGCGCGCGTCTGTCTGGGACACGCCGCGGTTCATGAAGGCGCCAATGTTAACCTCGTCGTTGAAGAACTGGGGCAGGCCGTCACCCAGGCGCACGACCTCGCCGGCGAGGCGCAGCAGCGCGGCGGGCGAGCCCTTGTGGACACGCAGAGACAGGTTGGGCTGTGGCAGGCGCGTGTCCTTCTGGATGTCGAGCAGCAGGTAGCTGAGCTCGTTGGAGGCGTCGGCGCCCTGCTCGTCCACGCCGCCCACGACGAGGTTGAAGCCGATGGGAAAACCAGCAAAGAAGCGGGCGCTGCCCGTGGAGCGGATGGCCACGATCGTCGAGAACTTGAGGTAGAAGCACTGGAGCAGCTCGCGGACCTGCTCGGGGCTGGCGCCGGCGGCGACGCTTGCCTGGTAGTAGGGCCACAGGTACTGGTCGGCACGCCCCAGCGACAGCGACGAGGCGTTGCTCTCGTGCATGAGCGCAACCTCGGTAATCCACACAATCTGCAGCGCGTCGTAGAGGTCGCGGGCGGGCTTGGTCTGGATGTGGCCGAGGACCTCGGCGATGCGGGCGAGCTCGGCGGCGCGCTCGGGCGCAGCGGTGGCGGCCAGCTCGCGCACGGTCGCGGCATAGCGGCCGACATAGGCCACCATCGCCTCGAGCGAGATCACCGCGGCCTCGAGGAAGGCGTTGTCGGGATCTACCGCGGCGCGCTCGCGGGCGCGATCGAGGATGGCGCCATAGCCCTGCGTGAGGACGAGCGGGAAGTCGCAGATGATGTGACCCTGGCCCTTGTCGGTCTGGGCCACGGCAAAGACTTGGTCGGCCTCGGCGGCGGCCACATCCTCGTCGAGGTGCGCCCGGTACCAGTCGATAAGCGAGCGGCCGCTCCAGTAGGGCAGCAGCTCCTCGAGGTAGCGGCGCTTGGTGTCCTCGGAGATCTGGAACTGGTCCTGGGGGCGGGTGGGGAACTCGTCGAGCTCGTCGGCGATCCAGTAGGGGCTCATCTCGGGCGAGACGACGCCTGCGCGCGGCGTGACGCTGCGGTTTCCCACGAGCAGGTCCTGGTCATCGATGACGATCTTGTGCTTGGCGAGCACGTTTGCGATGGCGCGGGCACGGCGCACGACGACGGGCTGGCCCTCGGTGGTGCGCCAGCTCTCGGTATAGAGCAGCGCGCGCTCGAGGTCGACGACGCGCGGGACGTCGAAGATGGCGTCCTTGATGGCTTGGGTGCGGGGTGTGAGCATCGTGCGTCTCCTTAGGCGGGCGCGGGCGGCCGGGGGGAGCGTTCCCGCGCAGACGATTCGCTGCCGACTGCCGCGCGGGCGCTGGCGCGCCTGGCATTTCTCGGCAGCATGATTCCCATTTAGCCCCAAGTTAGCGTGTTTATCCCTATTCTTCAAGCATATTGAGCGAGTATTCGGCGTATTTTGGCGTATTTTGCCCCATTCGGTATACTTTGGGGACAGTATCGGAGGGTTTTGGGGCGCATGCCCCACGCGCCGGCCAACCGGCCTGGCGCAGCGACGACAAGGGGCGGCCATGTTTCCCGAGGAGAGGCGCGCGAGCATCCAGGCGATGATCGACGAGGTGGGCCGCGTCACCGTGAGCGACGTGGCGCAGCGCCTGGGCATCACCGAGGACCTCGTGCGCCGTGACCTCAAGCAGCTCGCCGACGAGGGCCGCTGCCAGCGCGTCTGGGGCGGTGCTACCCGCGTAGAGAACGTGAGCGAGCGCGCCATGAGCGCCCGCCTCACCCGCGAGGCGCCCGAGAAGCTCGCCATCGCCCGCAAGGCGCTCGCACTTCTGGCACCCGGCCAGACCGTCTACCTCGACATGTCGAGCACCTGCGTGCACCTGGCGGGCCTCATCCGCGACGCGGGGCTCGAGCTCACCGTCGTGACGCCCATGGTCGACGTGCTCGCGATCCTCATGGACGCCGAGCGCGTGACCACGCTGTGCTGCGGCGGCACGCTGCGCCCGCAGATGCGCGGCCTTCTGGGGTCGCTCGCCACCGAGACGCTTTCCCACTTCCGCTTTGACGTTGCCCTCATGGGCGCCTATGGCGTCGACGCCGAGACGGGCGAGGTAAGCACCTTCGACGCCGAGGACGGGCTGCTCAAGCAGTGCGCCATGGGTCGCGCGAGCAAGACGTACCTGCTGTGCGAGTCGCGCAAGTTCTCCGCCTTTGGCTCGTGGCGTTACGCGGACCTGCCGGACTTCGACGCCCTTGTCACCGATGGCGCCAACGAGTGGGCCTGCGAGCGCGTGCGGGCCCTGGGCTGCGACGTCCTGTAGCAGGCAGGACCGGGGACGGCCCGCGCTAGTCCTCGAGAAGGCCGGCACCGGATTCGTCGTCCGCATCGTCCACGTCGTCTTCGCCATCCGCGTCGGCCGGGCCGAGGGTGACGTTTCTCAGCTTGCGCTCCATGACGTTGGTGCGCGTCGTCATGAGCCTGTCGACCGTGCGGCCCGCGCGGTCGATCTGGTCCTTGGCGCGGGCGAGCTCGGCCTGGTACTTGGGGAACTCCGCCTTGACCTCCTGCAGCACGCGCAGCACCTCGTCGGCCTGGCGCTGCAGGTTGAAGGTCTGGTAGGCCATCTCGAGGCTACTGAGTAGCGCCGCCATCGTCGAGGGGCCGGCAACGTTGACGTGATGGGTGCGCTGCAGCTCCTCGATGAGACCGGGCATGTTCACGACCTCGGCGTAGAGGCCCTCGAACGGCAGGAACATGATCGCGAAGCTCGTCGTGGCGGGCTCGGAGATGTACTTGGTGGCGATGTCCTTGGCCTCGGCCTTGATGCGTATGGCCAGCATGCGACGCGCGGCGGCGATGTTGTCGCGCTCGCCACCATCGAGGGCATCCCTCAGCTGGGCATATGTGTCGCCGGGGAACTTCGCGTCGATGGGCAGCCACACGGGCTCGCCGCTCTCGACCGGCAGCTTCACCGCGTACTCGACGCGCTCGGCGCTGCCCGGCACCGTGGCGACGTTCGTGTCGTACTGTGCGGGCGCGAGCACCTCCGAGAGAATCGCGCCCAGCTGCACCTCGCCCAGGATGCCGCGCGTCTTGACGTTCGAGAGGGTCTTCTTGAGGTCGCCCACGCCGGCGGCGAGCGTCTTCATGTCGCCAAGGCCTCGATAGACGGCCTCGAGGTTGTCACTGATCTGCTTGAACGAGGCGGAGAGGCGGTCGTTCAGGGTCTTGGCGAGGCGTTCGTCGACCGTGGCGCGAATCTGATCGAGCTGGCGGTTCGTGTCCTCGCGCACCTGGCGCAGCTGGTCTGCCGTGATGCGCGACACGCCCTGGAGCTGCTGGGTCGTGGCCTGGGAGCCCGCGGCGAGCTGCTGGGTGACGTCGGCGCGCATGCCATCGACGCGCACGCCCGCCTGCTCGACGGCGCGCGAGCAGGCCTCGACCTGTGCGCGAATCGAGGCGGCGTCGGCCGCCTGCTGCGTCTTGAGCTCGGTGATGGAGCCGTTGAGGTGGCCAAGGTAGGTCGCGAGCGTCTGCTCGTCGACGCCAGCGGCACCCCTCCCCGACCGCATGACCGCCCAGGCGGCCACGGCAACCGCCGCGACCGCGACCACGATGCAGACCAGCTCGATGACACTCATCCAATACTCCTCCCAAAAATGAAACGAAGGGGCTGCCCCGTCTCGTTCGCTAAAACGTGTAGCGGACGACGACGGGCTCGCCCGTCTCGTCCTCGAGCTCTACGCAGACAAAGGCGCAGGTGACGGCCGTGAACCCCTGGGCGAGAAGCACGCTTGCGTAGAAGCGGGCCTGCATCTCGTGGCGCTCGTGGATCTGGGCATAGGTGGCCCCGTGGTCGCCGGTCTTGTAGTCGACGAGCAGTGCCTCGCCCCGCCCCGGCGCGTCGCAGGCGAGCAGGTCAATGGCGCCCTCGAGGTCCTCGCCCAGAGGCGAGCTCACCGCGCGGAAGAACGGCACCTCGGCCCGCACGCACGCATGGCCCAGCGCCTGGGCGCGAATCTGGCTACCCGCCCAGCGCGTGAGCGCCTCGGCAAGGCGCCTGCGGTCGGCGCGCGTGACGGCGTAGGCGTCTGCCACGAGGGCCACGCGCTCCTCGCCGGGCTCGCGGCCCGTCTCGACCATGAGGCGGGCGAGCTCGTGGAAGGCGCTGCCGAGGTTCGTGGCGCGGTCCGCGTCGTCGGTGTCTGCCGGCTCGTCCTCGTCTGCCAGGACGGGCGCCGGGCGCGGGCGAG
>UQSV01000037.1 GCA_900543875.1 uncultured Coriobacteriaceae bacterium
CGTAGCCTTTCTGTCCCACTTTTCCTGCGGTTTGGGACGATAAGGCTACGGGCTTTATTGTCCCAGCAACAAATTAACAAGCGTTGACGAGGGCGTGGCCGTCTGGCTGCGCCCTTGTTGCGTTGATTTCTGCAACTTGTAAGACCTGCGAAACTGGGGGAGGGGCAAAACGTTTTGCCACCTATTTTGATAAAGTTATGAACGTCTATACCTATGAAATACTCGGGGGGGGGGCATTCGGAGCCTGTTTCCCGACTGCATATGACCGATCGGAGTAATCGTGGACAGGCTCGCCCGTCGAGTTCGCCAGACCCTTCTTTCCGGCGAGGGGAGGGAGCGCATGCGCCATGGCGCCTGCAAGGGACTCGCCTTCTTCCTCACCTGGGTGCTGATATTCCAGGCCATCTATGGCGCCAACACCACCGAGGCCATCGCCGAGGGCATGCAGGACCTGGGCGAGCAAATCGCGGCCTCGCTTCCTGCGGGCGATGACGACGGCGGCGACTCCGATGACGCCGCTGCCGCTCCCGTGGCGGGCGAGCAGGACGGAGGGCCTCGCACCGCGCCCGTGGACCTCACGGCAGACACCGACGCGCTCGTGCTTGGCTCCGATGGCCTTTCGCTTGCCTACGATAAGACCGCGACGGACGGCCTCACGGCCGCGACCTCGCTCGACGCCGTGACCCTGCCCGAGAAGATCGCCGCTGCGCTCTCGCTCAGGGTCGACCTCGATGCCACCCGTCAGACGGCAGACGCCGGCCTCACGGGCGTGCTGCTCGCGGGCGATACCTTTGACGTGACGCTGCCCGACGGCATCGCCCTCGCGGACGATGCGGCCCCCGTTGCCCTCTATGCGGCAGACGAGCAGGGCAACCCCACCGCCACGCAGGTGGCCGAGGGCCGCGTTGCGGCCGGCAAGTTCCGCGTGACGCTCGCCGCAGACCAGCAGGCCGGCACGAACCTGGGCGCCTCGCTCGTCGCCGTGGCATCGCTCGACGTCACGGTTGACTCCATGCTCGTCTCGGACGCCGCCTCGACCCTCACCTGGACGCTCCAGACGCCCACCAACGCCAGCGTGCGCACGCGCGACCTCACGCTTCCCGGCCGCGAGCAGGTCGTCCGCGCCCTCAACCTGCTGGTCGACGAGCAGGACGGCGCTGACGCAGGCGACAACAATGCCAGCGAGCCCTCCCAGCCCGCTGGCCCCACGACGACCATCGCCCCCTCGACGGACCGCTCCGCCGCGGCCACGCCCTTTGTGACCGCCTGGGCCGACAACAACAACGTCGTCCGTCCGAGCGCCGAGGAGCTCGAGGCGCGCCGCGAGTACCGCCTCTACTTCCAGATCGAGGGTGACGACACCCGCTACCCGCTCACCACAGACGGGCGCTCCGTCTCGGCCGATGCGCAGCGCCTGCTTGGCATGACGCAAGACGAGCTCGACGCCATCCGCAAGGCCGCCCCCTTCGAGTACGGCCTTGAGCCCGAGCTTGTTGACGTCAACGTCACGGGCACCAACGAGTACACCGCCACGGCCGCAACGGGCCTGCCGAGCGAGGTCGTCACCACCACGGTGACGACCGGTGTCGACGCGGATGGCAAGCCCATTCAGGACACCCATACCTCAAGCAAGAAGATCACCTACGGCATCTGCCACGAGACGGCCGGTCCCGAGGGCACCAAGGTCGAGGACAACGCCCTTATCTATGACTCCGATGCCGACGAACCTACCTACATCGTGCTCAAGGACGGCTACTTTGGCGCCCAATCCGCGCCGTTCGAGCGCGAGTGCCTGGCGCTTGTGCAGAAGCAGCAGCTCACCGTCGTGCTCAACCTCGGCCGCAACTCTAGCTACGTCGACAACCTTGACGAGTGGCTTTCGACGCCGCTCGCGGGCGGCACGACGTTTGCCAACCACCTGCACGTCGACGCCATGAAGAACGGCCAGAAGGACCAGTCCTACTCGGGCGACGACCTTACCCAGCTCTTCCACTGGGCAGGCGCCACGTTCTCGCAGCAGGGCGGCTCCTCCAGGACCACCTACTTGCTGAGCATGTACGCACCCGTCTTTACCCAGAGCCAGCAGAGCCTCGAGTTCCGCCTGAGCATGGACGAAGTCGAGAACTCCAACGTCGACGGCTACCGCGACTACTATCAGGTCTGGTATTCGAGCGAGGGTGCTACGGGAGGGTCGGCCGATGCTTCGGCCAGTCTCAACGGCGGCGCGATGACCGTGACGCGCGCGGGCAACACGTCGTTTGACGCCACCAAGGTCTGGCTCGACGACGATCCGAGCGCCCGCCCCTCCACCACCTACACCCTCTGGCGCTACTCCGACAAACAGGGCCAGAGTTCGCTCGTCGCCTCGCAGGTGCAGGCCGACAACGGCGACTTCGTCAGCGTCACGATGACGGCCGAGCAAAACGCCGCCCTGGGTGCGGCACAGATGGGTGGCGTCAACGGAGACGTTCCCCAGAACAACGCCACGGTCGACATCGCCGAGAGACTCGAGGCGACCGCCGGTAACTTGGAGCTGCCCAAGTACGACCAGGACGGATATCCCTACATCTACTTCGTGCGCGAGACCATGGACGGCGGCGACTACCAGCAGATTGCGGGCACGGTGCGCCAGGACGGCTCCGTCGACGCGGGCTCCGACGCCGTCCCCGGGTACTGGAACCCCGACCGCTCCAATCGCGAGGGCGCCCAGGAGAGCGCCACGACCCGTCCTGCCGGCGACACGCCCATCTACGACGGCGGCACCGTCACCAACGTGCGCTCCAAAATCACCCAGCAAAAGGCCACCAAGACGTGGGACGCCGCGGCCTTCCAGGACCAGCTCTCTGACGTCACGGTGACGCTCAAGTGCCAGCGCATCCTCAAGCGCCACGTCCACGAGTCCGAGCCGGGCTCGGGTGTGTGGGAGCTCAACTACGACCCCATGTACGACGAGGACGGCAATTGGATCGGCACCTACGAGTGGACCGACTTCGAGGCTGCCCCGGGCGAGACGCCCACGGTCCAGGAACTCTCGGGCTGGAGCGCCGAGAACCTCACCCAGACCCTCACGGGCAACTATGGCGCCTACGACGAGCACGGCGAGGAGTACGTCTACCGTTGGGTCGAGACGAACGTCGAGAAGGGTGGCGAGCCCAGCTTCTACTTTTCGTCCGATGACGGCATGAGCGGCATCTTCTTCCTTTACTTCACCAACGAGGATGGCGAGGACGAGAGCGTCACGTTCGTCTCGAACAACGACCCCAAGACGGGCACGATCACCAACCGCTACGCCAACACGACCGACCGCCACGTCGACAAGTACTGGGCCAAGGTCGACGCGGGCGGCGACGTTGAGTATGACGAGAACGATGACATCATCTACACCCAGGACGAGAAGCCCTACGACAACCGCGGGGTTGGCCCCGTCACCGTGCGCCTCGTGCGCGACGGCGAGCTCATCGGCAAGTACCAGCTCGACGGCAAGCCCGACGACGAACCCACCGACCTCATGAACCCCGACGGCTCTGCCATGATGGGCGACGAGGTCGACCTGTGGGACATGGGCATCGTTTCGTCACCCTCGACGGTGCAGGAGACGTCTCCCTGGCACCTCGACTTCTCGAACCTGCCCGAGTTCTCGCCCGAGGGGCACCGCTACACCTATCAGGTGCTCGAGGATGACACCCTCGGCTTTAGCACCACGCACGAGTACGACCAGGACACCAAGACCACCAAGATCTACAACAGGCCCCAGACCGGTGGCGACTCGTCAATCATCCGCGTGGGCAAGGACTGGAAAGACGGCGGCAACAACTCCGCCCGCGTGCCCGTGAGGGTTGGCGTCTTTGCCAAGAGGGACACCTACTCCACTGACGGCCGGCTTGCTTATAACGCCGGGCAACTTATCACGAGCGTAGACCTGAGCACCGCCAACGACTGGTACGCCGAGGCCATCATTGGCGTGGGTGGCCTCACGGAGGACGACGTCTACCTCTGCGAGCTCTCGACCGACGACACGTCTGACCCCACCGAGCCCGTGCCCGCCGGCGCGACGCGCATGGTCACGAAGCAGAAGTGCGCCGAGCTTGCAGCCGAAGGCATCGTCGAGTACAAGGCCCTGCTGAATTCCTGGACGGGCACCAACGACCGCATGCTCACAAGCGGCTATGCTTACGAGGTGAGCTATGGCTGGTCCGACGTGCTTGAGGCCAATGTCGTGCTGAACCGCCGCGTGGGCCTACAGCAGATCAACATCTTCAAGGACTGGGAGGACGCGGGCGCCATGGCTGGCGAGCGTCCCAGCGCCAACTTCACCATCACCAACGACGAGGACAAGGTTACGTTCGTCTATAACGGCAGCGGCGCCGTTTCCACCCACACCGACGGCATGGGCAACCTGCCGCTTGTTGGCGAGGAGAGCGTCAGTCGCAATGGTGCCGAAGACTCCAGCGACCTTGATGGCGCATTTGCTCGGACGCCCATCGTCATTGGCCAGAATGCCTCGGTGTCCGAAGACGGCCATGGCCTGAGCCTGAAGGTGAGCCGTGAGACCGGCACCACCCAGAGCTACTACATCGTGCAGAACCTGCCCAAGTACGACATGGACGGCAACGTCCTGCACTGGACCGTGACCGAGCGGTGGACGAGCGACTCGGGCGACTACGCGAGCCGACAGACGGGTCGCGACGACTTCTTCGAGGGCGAGGGGTCGGCCTGGCACCACCTCGACTACTCGTCGTTCTCGTTTGAGAACACGCGCAGCGCCACCAAGACCGTGCGCTTCAACACCCGTTGGTACGACCACTACGTTCAGGACAATCTCGACCAGCGCTTCGACATCTACCTCACGCTGTACCGCCGCGTCTACCAGTACGATGAGGAGGGCAAGCCCGTCCTCGACGATGCGGGCAGCCCTACCTACACCGTCGAGGCGGTACCGGGATACCAGCACTATGACTGGAACCCCATGAGCGATGAGGGCGCCGACCCGCTCTACAACCAGTACGTCGAGGTGAGCAACCTCCCCAAGTACGACGAGCACGGCGGCGAGATCGTCTACTATGCCACCGTGAACCACTCGCAGGCAGACGCCACGGTCAAGAACCTCAACTACGCCGACCCCTGGTTCACCTATGATGCGAGCGAGAACGCCCCCAAGAACAACGGCTACCCCGGCAGCGCCACCTGGGACAGCGCCAACGAGAGCGACCCGTTCAAGGCTGGCTCGCCCGACTACGTCGACGTTTCGGGCATCGTGCCCGGCTCCGAGACCTCGAACGCCCTGCGCGAGGACGGCACGTTCAACTTCCGCCTCGAGCAGACCATGTCTGCCGAGGGTGGCAAGGTCTGGGCCAACCTGCCCGCAGGCTTTGAGGCGGCAGATCTGCCCGACATCACCTTCTACCTGCAGCGACGCGTCGAGGGTGGCCACTACGACGATGGCGGTTCCTGGGTCGTTGGCGGCAACGACTGGGGTGAGCTTGGCCTCACGGTCGGCTCTACCAAGGGCAGCTACACCGTGGCGAGCTACGACTCGAGCGGCACCCCCAACTACGACGTTGCGGATGGCAAGACGGCCGTGGCATGGACGAGCGACCTTTCCCTGATGCGCGGCAACCGCTATGCCTTCGTCATGAACACCTACGGCAACAACACCTCGGGCCAGGAGGGTGGTGTGAGCCTGCCGGTCTACGACCGCTACGGTCGCGTCTACGAGTACCGCATCCGCGAGATCATCGATGGCCTCATCCAGAAGGAGGCCGACGGCTCCGACGCGCCCGGCGGCTATGACGTGTCCGACGCCATTGCCTCGGACAAGACCCCCGAGGACGCCGCGGGTAAGATCTACAATGTCACCTATGGCTCGTGGCGCGGCTTCATGGTGGGTAACGTCTACAACGCCTCCCAGAAGGGCAACCTCACCGTCAAGAAGCTCTTCAGCAACCTTGAGCCGGGCGACCGCGTGACCAACTGCACCTTTGCCCTCTATCGCTACTACGTTAAGGCCGACGGCACCAAGTCCGTGGCCCAGCTCGTGGGTACCAAGACCCTCGACAACTCGAGTGCCCGCGCCAACGAGGACGGGCAGCTCGAGCGCACGGTCGACTTTACGGACCTCGACATTTATACGCCTGCGGGCACCTACTGGGTCTACTATGTGGCCGAGCAGCCCTTGGATGGCTACCTGACGCGCGTGGGCACGGGCGACCTTGACCGTGGCTCGAGCGACCTCAAGTACTTCTGGCAGGGCGCAGGCTCGCTTGCCGATGGCTCGTCGTGCTCCGACGACCTTGATGCCCCTGCGGCCAAGGATGACAACGCCGCTTCTTTCTACCAGCCCAGGGGCACCATCATCGCCAGCGACCATACGCCCGACGTCACGTTCGAGAACACCTATACCGGTGACGCCGAAGACCTGGGCTCGCTCACGGGCACTAAGAGCTGGTACGACCAGGACAACATTGCGGGCACGCGACCCGGCCACGTCGACCTGCAGGTGACGCGTCGCTATGCGGACGGTCAGCACGACGCCACCAACAACGGCGACGTCGTGCTGCAGTCCAGCGACCCCGATGGCCCCGCCTACATTGAGTGGAACTACAACGCGGGCGCCAACGCCTGGGCCTACACCATCAAGAACCTCGAGCGCATTGCCCCCAATGGCACCTACTGGACCTATGAGGTGCGCGAGAAGAACGTCGACGGTAACTACAACGTTGGCGCCAACGGCGGCACGGTGGACATGGCAAACTTCAACACCGGAACGGAGGCACCGCTCCAGGTGGGCGCAATCGACAACTACCTCAAGACCAAGGTGGGCTTCACCAAGGTCTGGGCAGACGATGCCTCCGACGCCTGGTCGCAGCGCCCCGTGGCCTACTTCACGCTGCAGGCGCGCGTGAGCACGGACGGGGATGGGTGGAGCGATTGGGCTGATGCCGGCCTTACGTTCAACACCTATCTGGGCACGAACCTCGAGCAGGCAAAACACTTCTCCAACTTCGAATGTCCGGATGGCTATGTGTTGCCCAACGACCAGAATACGGTTGATCGCGTTTCCGCGGGGAACTGGAACTCCGTGTCATTCGATAAGGTCTGGAGAGACCTCCCGGTGACGGCTACCGTGGGCGAGGGCGATGCCGTCCAGACCCGCCAGATCGAGTATCGCGTGGTCGAGAGTCGCCTCGTGTACGACAAGAACGGTGTGCAGCAGGTCGTCGACCTGCCCAACCCCGCAGATGACGGCACCTATTCCGATGTCACTGGCTCCTACCAGCCCTCGCAGGTCGAGTCGAGCTCGACGAAGAGCGACGGCGAGTACGTCATGTCCACGATCACCAACAGGCTCGTCTCGTCCACCAAGGTGCGCGTCACCAAGACCTGGGACGACGAGATGAACGCCTGGGCCACGCGCCCCGGCACCAGCGCCAAGGGCGATGCCTGGACCAGCACCTTTGTGCTGCAGCGCCGTACGGCGGGCGGGGAGTGGTCCTGGCTCACGAGCTTTGGCGCCCCCGTCTCGAACCCGTTTAACGAGGACGGCAGCCTCAACGGTAGCCTGCGCACCGTGACGATTGGTGACGGCGCAAGCAACTATCCCGCCATTCAGAAGACGGCCGAGTTCTCGAGCCTGCCCGCCACCGCTCCCGATGGCGCAGCCTACGAGTACCGCGCGGCCGAGCTCGTCCAGGGCTCCTACGAGGCAAAGGACCCCACGAGCGAATCCGGTGCCGAGGTGCTCGCCACGAGCGGCACCCAGTCGCTCGTTGCCGTGAGCTCGCGTGCCCTTACCTTGGGCGGTGGCTCCGAGCAGGTGTTCAACAACGTGCTCAAGACTACGTCGCTCACAGGTACCAAGACCTGGAACGACTGGGGCACGGGCCTGGCCGCAAGCCTTGACCCCGAGACAAGCGGCATCAAGCTCAACCTGCAGCGCTCCGTCGATGGTGGCAAGACCTGGCAGGCCGCCAAGCGCGGCGATGGCACCGATGCCACGCCCAGCTGGACCAAGAACGCCGACGGCACCTGGACCTACACCTTCGAGAGACTCCCACTCGCAGACCAGCAGGGTCGCGCCTACACCTATCGCGCGGTCGAGCAGGACGGCTCGGTGTCGGGCTTCTTCTCCGACAAGTCCGCGAGCTCTG
The DNA here is from genome assembly GCA_900543875.1 of uncultured Coriobacteriaceae bacterium. Lineage (GTDB taxonomy): Bacteria > Actinomycetota > Coriobacteriia > Coriobacteriales > Atopobiaceae > Parolsenella. The sequence continues at coordinate 8,148 of UQSV01000037.1, forward strand.
ACGGCGCGGGCGCCGCCGCAGACGGCACCATCAAGAACGTGGCCACGCGCTTCACCTTTGACAAGGTGGGTGACGGCACCACGGGCTCTTCGGCTGCCGCCAACTCGCTCAACGGCGTGGCCTTCTCCGTGCGCGACGCGAGTGGCCGCGAGGTTGCCACGTGGTCGCGCGGCGAGAATGGCACCGCGAGCTCCACGGTGGGCGGCGTGGCCCAGACCGGCGAGGCCGTCGGCTACATCACGGGTCTTGCCGCGGGCACCTACACGGTGGTCGAGACAGCCACGCCCGCGGGCTACGTTGCGGCCAGTGACGTGCAGCTCACGATAGGTGCAGACGGGTCCGTGAGCGTGCGTGGCACGGGCGTGGCGGTTGTCTCAGGAGACGACCAGGCCGTGGCTCCCGAGTGCGGCAACGCCGTCGTGCGCGTTACCAACCAGGTGTTCCGCGCGCACGTTGAGCTCAACAAGTTCTATAACCACGGCAACGAGCAGGCGCCCGTGCCGTCCATGACGTTCGACCTCTATCGCAAGGGCGAGTCCGGTGTCGCTGACACGCTCGTTGCCTCGGGCATCACGACCGACGAGAACGGTTCTTGGACCTCGAAGGGCTCGCAGATTGCTGTCGAGACCGTCGGCGGCGCCTCCGTGCTGGGCAGCTTCTACCAGACACTTGCCGACGGCCTGCCGCAGGGCAGCTACTACCTGCTCGAGACGGGTTCCTCGCCGCTCACGCAGGTCACCTCGGACGCCCGCTACGAGTTCACCGTGGGTGCATCCGACAACGCCCAGACCATCACGGTGAATGCCGAGAACGCCGAGTTCAACGCTTCAGTGCACCTTGCGAAGGCCGACTCCGAGACGCGCGAGACCATCGATGGCGCACGCTTTGAGCTCTTCTACTCGCCCACGGGCGCTGATGCCGAGGCCGAGCGCTCGCTCGGCATGTTTGAGACGGGCAAGAGCTACGTGCTGAACGCCGTGGGCACGGGCGTCGAGTCAAGCGCTACCGCCGCGAGCGGCGCGCTCTCCTTAAGTGGCCTCAAGAAAGGCAGCTACAAGCTCGTCGAGCGTGCCAACACCGGCTACGCCCTTGATGCCGCCGATGCGCCCACGGCTACCTGGACGGTCAGCGACGGCGCGCAGGGCGCCGACCTTGACCTCGCCGACAACGACGCAGTGACCTGGGTTAGCGCCAACTTTGCGAACGACGCCCTCGAGAACGCGCCGCTCCGCGGCTCGCTCACGATGAAGAAGACCGACGCCAGGGGTAACGGCCTTAAGGGCGCCACCTTCTCGCTGCAGCGCAAGGGCTACGATGGCGCCTGGGCAGAATTCCGGCCCGTGACCTCCGATGAGGACGGCACCATTACGGTGACCAACCTCCCCTGGGGCACCTATCGCTTCGTTGAGACCATGCCTGCCCCCGGCTACGTGGGCAAGGGCGCTATGACGGACGAGGCCACCATTGACCGCAACAACGTGGCTGCAAGCATCAACTCACCGCTTGACCTTGGCGTTATTGCCAACAACCAGACCACCTTCACCATCAAGAAGACCAGCTGGGACGGCATCGAGGCGCTCGTGGGCGCCAAGTACACCGTGACGCCTGCCTCCGGTTCCGCCTTCGTGGATGGTGCTTCCGAGAAGCACCTCACCACGGGTGCGGACGGCGTAGCCCAGCCCGACGCGGCCAGCGACGCCCTTGCCGGCAACGTGATTGCGGGCAACTCCTACGTCGTCACCGAGACGCAGGCCCCGGCCGGCTTCGTCACGCCCGACCCCGCGAGCGTCACCGTGAGCGTGGGCTATGACGGTTCGCTCGCAATCGAGGGTGACACGCCTGACTCCTGGTCCATCGAGGGCTTGGGGCTCTCGAGCACGCTCGCCGTGCGCGACAAGGCCATCGACCTGCGTCTTCAGAAGATCGACGAGAACGGTGACCCCATCGCTGGCTTCGAGTTCACCCTCTCGGGCGTCTTCGCGAGCGGCCAGGACACCCGCACCATCTCGCCCGACGCAACCTCCGCGAGCTCCGTCTTCCCCGACGACATGCTCGAGGGCCAGACCTACACCCTTCACGAGAGCCAGCCTCCCGTGGGCTATGCCTGCGTGGACGACCTCACCTTCCGCGTGGCGCATGCCAGCGATGGCAGCGTCCGCTACGAGGTCGTGGGTGACCTGCCTGCCGGCTGGTCCATTTCCGATGACGGCGTGACCGCCACGGCCACCGACAAGCTTATTGACTTCAACATTTCCAAGACCGACCTCAGTGGTAACCCGCTCAAGAACGCTCGCTTCGAGATTAAGGGCCTGTTCGTAGACGAGGCGGGCTCCGTGAGCGAGGCCACCTACGAGGGCACCACCAACGAGTCGGGCCTCATCGACTCGGTCGACTGCATCGCCGAGGGCACGCGCGTGACCGTGAACGGCGCGGAGCGCGAGGCCGATGGCGTCTACGAGATTCGCGAGACCGACGCGCCCTATGGCTACGAGCTCGAGGGCACTTCCACCAAGGTCAAGATCGCACGTGACGGCAGCATGACGCTGCTTGACGGCGCGGGTTCCGCCTGGTCGCTGGGCGGTGAGGACGCCACGCCCACGCTGACGCTCTCCGACACGCCTGTGAGGCTGGGCTTCTCCAAGCTCGCCGCAGGCTCCGAGGAGTCGCTCGACGGAGCCCTCTTCACGATTGAGGGCGTCTTTGCCACGGGCGACGGCGGCCTTGCCAATGGCGGGGCCAGCCAGAGGCTCGAGGGCCAGACGGTCGAAGACCTCTCCAACCTCAAGTTCGTTACGGGCAAGAGTTACACCCTCACCGAGACGAAGGCTCCCGCGGGCTACGAGCTCATTCAGGGTTCGGTGTCCTTCACGGTTGGTATGGACGGCACCATTCAGAACTTCACCACCAACCATGTCTCCAATGGCTCGTTCAACTTCAGTCGCGACCGCCTGACCCTCGTGGCGCGCGACACCCCCATCCGCCTTGCCATCACCAAGAGAAGCGAGGATGGCCACGACCTCTTTGACGGTCACTTCACCGTGACGCCCCAGGCGGGCTCCGCCTTCGCCGACGGCTCCACCGATGCCCTTGAGCTCGTGACCGATGCCGATGGCGTGGCGCACCTAGCCGGCGAGGTAGGTGACGAGTCCCTCTCGGCCAAGCTCGTCGCGGGCAACGCCTATGAGCTGCGCGAGACCATCTCTCCCGCTGGCTACAAGCTCATAGAGGGCAGCTGGTCGTTCAAGGTGAACGCCGATGGCACTATCACGTCGGGCGACTCGCAGGTGCAGAACGGCACCATCGAGCTTGCGGCGTCTGCCGACAGCATCACGGTGACCGACGAGGTCATCCCGTTTGACATCGTGAAGTATGGCGAGCGAGACGAGGGCGGCAATGCGCCGCTGCTTGCGGATGCCGTCTTTGAGGTGACGCCCCTTGAGGGCTCCGCCTTTGCCAACTCGGACGCCCTTGTGGCGGCGGGCATTCTCGAGGATGGGAGCGCCCGCATCACCACCGGCGACGACGGCCGCGCGGGCGCCGAGCTCGTGGACCAGCTCGTGGTGGGCAACCGTTACGAGATTCGCGAGGTCGTGGCCCCTGCCGGCTACACCCTCTTGCCCGAGGCCCTGATCGTGACGGTCGAGCCCGACGGCAGACTGTGCTGTGGCGCGGCCGATCGTGCCGAGGGCTTCGAGGTCCGCGGCGACGGCACGATCGAGGTCTTCGAGGGCAGCGTCTTCGACGAGGCGACCCAGTTCACGGTGCGCAAGGTCGACGCCGAGGACGCCCTTCTCGGCCTTAACGATGCCACCTTTAGCCTGGCGCCCGCCGACGGCTACACCTTTGCCGACGGCTCGGAAGAGGCCCGCGAGGTCTCGACCGAGACAGTGTCTGGCGAGGCGGGCCTGGCCGTGTTCGACCGCGCGCTGCTGCGGGCCGACAACGAGAGCGTCTACGAGCTGCGCGAGACGCGCGCGCCCGACGGCTATGCCCTGAGCGACGAGACCCTGCTGTTCCGCGTGGACACCAACGGCTCCGTCGTTCCTGTGCGCGGCGGCGATGACGGCTACGTCGACCTCACCGAGGACGAGCTGGCCGACAAGGGCTTTGCGCTCGATGTGTCGGGCGTGCTTCTCGTGGCAGCCGACAAGCCCGTCGACGTCACGCTGCGTAAGGTGGGCGAGGATGGTGAGGCCCTGAGTGGCGCCACCTTCACGCTCTCCTGCGCCGATGGCACGAACGACGAGGGCAAGGAGAACCACTTCGCGAACGGCTCCACCACCGACGTGTTCGAGCTCGAGCCCGATGCGGACGGCACGCTCCTGAGCCGTCAGCTTGTGGTGGGCAACTCCTACGAGCTCGAGGAGACCGCGGCCCCCGAGGGCCACGCGATCGTCGAGGGGCGCGTGCGCATCTACGTCAACGCCGATGGCACGGTGCAGATCACGGGCGTGGTGCAGGGTGGTGACGAGGGCGGCTACGACGCTCTGGTTGACGTCTCCAACGATTGGAGTGTCTCCAACGACGGCCGTGCGATTGTGCTCGCGGACCCCGCGACGCACCTACGCATCGCGAAGCGTGGCTCCGACGGCACCGACGCGAGCGCCATGGCGGGCGCGCGTTTCGAGGTGAGCGGCCTGTTTGCCGGTGCTGCCGAGTCCTCGAGCCGCGTCATCACGATTGGTGCGGACGGCACCGCGCCCGAGCTCGCGGGCCTGCTGCAGGTGGGCGAGCGCTATGTCATCCGCGAGGTCGCGGCGCCTTCCGGTTATCTGCCGCTTACGAGCACCTTCGAGGTGGCAGTACGCCAGGACGGCAGCATCGTGAGCTGCGGCGACGTGGCTGGCTGGAGCCTTGCCAAGGTCGACGACGGCGTCTGGACCGTCACGGCAACCGACGACCCCGTGCCGCCAGTGCCTGCGACGCCCGGCTCCGACGAGCCCGACAAGACCTCCAAGGTCGTGCCCCAGACGGGCGACGAGACGCCCGCCGTCGCGATGTCGCTCATCGCCGCGGCCGGCCTCGCCCTTCTCGCCCTGGGCCTTGACCGCCGACGTAAGCGCGCCTAGTTCTTTCAGAAAAAGGTGACAAAGGGGTCGTAGTCCTTTGTCACGCTTGAACCTCATGACGAGACGGAAGGCCATCACCTCCCGCCTCGTTTCTTTTTGTCCGTCCAACGTGGCAAACTGGGAGCCATGAGATACGCACAGGTCGTTCCGGACATACCCACCCGCGCCATTGACGGGTGCTTTGACTACGCCATCCCCGCTGAGCTCGAGACGAGCTGCGTGGTCGGCTGCACCGTCCTCGTGAGCTTTGGCCACAGGGACGTCGTGGGCTACGTCGTCTCGACTTCGGCCGAGGTGTCGGAGGGCGTGAACCCTCTGCGCGTGCTGAGCGTTGAGCGCGTGCTTGCCCCGTCTGCCTTTGACGAGGTGGCGGCGGGCCTTGCCCTGTGGATGGCCCGCGAGTACGCCGCACCCCTGGCGTCGTGCCTGCGCCTCATGCTTGCGCCCGGCCAGACGGTGCGCGTGCGCAAGAGCGACGAGGGCGTCTGGGAGCTCGTCTGCAACCGCGCCCAGGCCGTCGACGACCGCTGGGCCACGCTCACCGATGCCGGCCGCGCCTTCACGCCGCGCAAGAACGCAAGCCGCCAGCGCCAGGTGGTCGAGGCCCTCGCGGCCGGCCCTATGCGCGTGGCCGAGCTCGCGGCGATGGTGTCGGGTGCCGCGGGCGTGGTCTCGGCGCTTGCCAAGCGCGGCCTCGTGGAGGTGGAGCACCGCCGCCGCATCCGCGGGGCAGAGCAAGCCTCGACCCTCTCGAGCGCCAACGCCCCGCGTCCCACCCAATTAACCGCAGGTCAGCAGGGTGCTCTAGCTGCCATCGGCGAGGCCGTCTCCGCCAGGCGCGGCGACGTCGTGCTCGTCGATGGCGTCACGGGATCGGGCAAGACCGAGGTCTACCTCGACGCCATCGAGCGCGTGCGCGCCCAGGGCAGGGACGCCATCGTCCTCGTGCCCGAGATCTCGCTCACCGCCCAGACGGTGGGGCGCTTCCGCAGCCGCTTCGGCGACGACGTGGCGATCCTCCACTCGCGGCTATCGACCGGCGAGCGCTTCGATCAGTGGGACTTGCTGCGCAGCGGTGCCGCGCACGTGGTCGTGGGCGCGCGCTCGGCTCTCTTTGCCCCGCTCGCGAACGTGGGCCTCATCATCATCGACGAGGAGCATGAGGGCTCCTACAAGCAGGACCAGGCCCCGCGCTATCATGCCCGCGAGGTGGCCGCCGAGCTTGCGCGTCGCCGAGGGGCGGCGCTCGTGCTGGGTAGCGCCACGCCCTCGCTCGAGAGTCTCGAGCGCTGCCGGGCGGGCAGCTGGCGCGGCGTCTCGTGGACGCGCGCGAGCATGCCCGAGCGCCCCGGTAGCGCCGTTCTGCCCACCGTGCACGTGGTCGACATGCGCTCCCAGCCGGGTGCCAAGGGAGGCTCGGTCTTCTCGCGCACCCTGCGAGACGCCCTTCTCGAGGTGGCCGAGCGCCGCGAGAAGGCGGTGCTGCTCCTTAACCGCCGCGGCTTCGCGAGCTTCCTCATGTGCCGCGAGTGCGGCTGCGTGCCCACCTGCCCGCACTGCTCCACGGCGCTCACCTACCACGAGCGCACGCACAGCCTTGCCTGCCACACCTGCGGCAGCGTCTGGCCCGTGCGCGCTTACCCCGACCCCTCGACCAAGTGTCCCAACTGCGGTAGCCGCTACCTCGCCCAATATGGCGTGGGCACCCAGCGCGTCGAGGACGAGCTGCGGATGCTTCTGCCCGAGGACGTCGAGGTCATCCGCATGGACGCCGACACCACGGCCACCAAGGGCGCCCACACGAAGCTCCTCGAGCAGTTTGACGTGGCCGAGTGCGCCGTGCTCGTGGGTACCCAGATGATCGCCAAGGGTCTCGACTTTCCCGAGGTCACGCTTGTGGGCGTGGTTAACGCCGACACCACCCTCAAGCTGCCGGACTTTCGCGCCGCCGAGCGCACCTACCACCTGCTCGAGCAGGTCGCGGGCCGCGCGGGCAGGGGAGAGCGCCCGGGGCAGGTCGTCATCCAGACCTACTGGGCCACGCATCCTGCGATTCGCGCGGTCGAGAAGCACCGCCGCGGCCCCTTCGTGGCCTACGAGCTCGACGAGCGCGAGGAGACCTACTACCCGCCCTTCTCGCGCTTGGCAAACGTGACGTTTGCCGGGCTTAACGAGGGCGTCGTGCGCGACCGCGCGGCGGCGTTTGCCCGCGAGCTGCGCGCCCGCGTGCTCGACCTGCCGGGCGAGTGGGAGGTGCTGGGCCCCGCCGAGTGCGTGCGCGCCAAGGTCAAGGACCGCTTCCGCCGCCACGTGGTTGTGAAGGCCCCTGCCACGGCCAACGTGGGACCCGTCCTCACGGTCGCGGCAGACGCCCTGCCTGCGCGCCGCGACGTGGCGCTCTCGATCGACGTCGACGCCTACGACCTGCTGTGACATGCCCGCTGGGACAATAGATCTCCGGGACACTGTCCCAATTTGGGACAATAGAACTCCGGGACACTGTCCCAGCGGTCGTTCGCTGTGCTAATTCTCTTGGCTTTGCAAGGCCGGGCGCGCTGGTTGGTATGATTGTTGCAACTGACTGTTCGCCCCGCTAGCGGGGCTTGTGTGAGGAGCGCCATGAGCACCAAGGACATCCTGCTTACCCCCGACCCGCGCCTGTCGCAGGTCTGCGAGCCCATCACCGAGATCAATGACGACGTACGCGCCCTGGCCCAGCGCATGCTCGAGGACATGTACGAGGCCGACGGCTGCGGCCTCGCCGCCCCTCAGATCGGCGAGATGGTCCGCATGGTCGTCATCGACTGCGACTACACGGACGAGAAGGGCAGCGAGAACCCCTACGTCCTCATCAATCCCAAGATCATCAAGGCCGACGGTGCCCTGCGCCGCTTCAGCGAGGGCTGCCTGTCGTTCCCGGGCATTTCGGTCGACATCGACCGCCCGAGCCACGTCATCGTCCACGCCACGAACCTCGACGGTGACCTCATGCAGTACGAGGCCGAGAACAACCTGCTGGCCGTGTGCCTGCAACACGAGATCGACCACCTCGACGGCGTGACTATGGTCGACCACCTGCCGCCCCTCAAGCGCGCCAAGGCGCTCCAGGAGTGCGAGAGGGCCATGGCCGAGGGCGCCCGTCCCGGCGAGACCGAGTAGCGAGGGGCACCCATGCGCATCGTCTTCATGGGCACGCCCGACTTTGCCGTGCCCTCCCTCGAGGCCGTTGCCAATGCGTTCGAGGTCTGCCGCGTCGTGACGCGCCCCGACGCGGTGCGCGGCCGCGGCAAGCGCCTCGAGCCGAGCCCCGTCAAGGCCAAGGCGCTGGAGCTGGGCCTCTCCGTCACCGAGACCAACCGCATGACGCCCGAGGTCATCGACCAGATTCGCGCCCTCGGGGCAGACCTGTGCGTCGTGGCCGCCTATGGCTGCATTCTGCCCGACGCCCTGCTCGAGCTCTTTCCCCTGGGCTGCATCAACGTGCACGCGTCGCTGCTGCCGCGCTGGCGCGGCGCCGCACCCATCCAGCGCGCGGTCCTCGCGGGCGACGAGCTCGTGGGCGCCTCGATCATGGAGGTCGTGCACGAGCTCGACGCGGGCGCCTACTGCGCCCAGGTGAGCACCGCGGCCGCGGGCAAGACGTCTGGCGAGTTGCTCGACGAGGTGGGCCGCCTCGGTGCTGCCGCGCTCATCGACGCCATCAACGACATCGCCGCCGGTACGGCCACCTGGACGCAGCAGGACGAGACGCTGGTGACCTACGCGCACAAGATCGACAAGGCCGAGATGCGCCTCGATGCCGCCGACTCCGCCACCGACAACGTGCGCCGCGTGCTCGCGAGCACCGACGCCGCGCCCGCCCGCTGCGCGGTCGCCGGCAAGGGCGTGCGCCTCGTGCGCGCCGCCACCTGCGATGATTCTGTGGCACAGGGGCACGTGGTCGTGAGCCATGGCCGCGTCGTGCTGGGCTGCGCCGACGGTGCGCT
>UQSV01000038.1 GCA_900543875.1 uncultured Coriobacteriaceae bacterium
GACGGCGCAGTCTTTGAGAACATCAGGCAGGGCTCAGCCGTCTTTGCAACAGGATCGGTGCAGAAAACGGACGACAAGTCTTCCGAGGTCATCGTCAACGGCGGAACGTTCCGCAACAACCTCTATTCCTGCCTCAGCATCCTCGGCCAGAGCAAGCTTACGGTGAATGGCGGCCTGTTTGAGAACAACGTCGTCAGTAATACCAAGGGCGGCGCCGCCATTCTCGGCGATTCGGCCGGTGCGGAGATTACAGTGAACGGCGGTATCTACCGCAACAATGCGCTGACGGCGGAGACCGGCACAATGAGCATCGGCACCGTTCTGCTGGCCACGAACGGCTGCAAGGTCACTGTCACGGGCGGCGAATTCTACGGCAACACCTGCGCCTCGGCTGAAAACGGCAACGGCTTTGCCTGCAGCGGCACGAACGCGGCGGACATCACGCTGAAGCTGAAGGCCGGAACGGACCTGAGCAATGCCCCGTTCTTCTGGAATACGCCGAGCAAGACGGCCTGCCTGAACATCGCCTCGGCCCTGCCCGGCACGCTGAAGATCGCCTTCCGCAGTGCGCCTGCGGCCGGTACGGTCGTGGCAGCCGGTGCGGACTACACGCTCACGGAGAACGACCTGAACAACCTGACCAGCCTGACTGAGGGCGTGCGCTTCGCGCTCGTCAACGGCCAGATCGTCACGGCAGAATAAGCAATATCCCCAATGGCCCCGCTGCACCCGCAGCGGGGCCTCAGCTTGTCAAAAAAGTCCCTTTGGACTTTTTTGACAAGCTGCTTTCAGAATTGCAAAATGAAATTTTGTAGTATTATTTTGCAATTCTGCCGCTGCGGCGGGTGATTGAACGCGAAAGGAAACCCTGACGGTTTCCTTTCACACTTTCCTTCCCTCCGAAACTTTCGGCTAAGCAGGTTTTTGACAGTCTGTACCGCGCTGTCGGATCGCTTCCGGCAGCGCGGTTTTTCTCACTCGATGGATTTGAGGGATTCAGCCATGGAAATGCGGTCGATCTTGCGGATGAGACACAGGCACACGGCCACGGCCAGCAGCAGCGTGGCGGCGAAGGCCAGCGCATAGCTCAGCGGCGTGACGTGGATGTGGAACGAGACGAGGCTGATGCGGATATTCTGCATGATGAACCGGTGCAGCGCCCAGCCCGCCGGCAGGCCGACGAGCGCGCCGCAGAATGTCAGGAGCAGAATTTCGCGGAAGACATAGTTCAGCGTCTCGCGGTGGTAGAAGCCAAGGACCTTCACCGTGGCGATCTCGCGCACGCGCTCCGTGATGCTGATGTTGCAAAGGTTAAAGAGCACGACGAGCGCCAGCGCGCAGGCGCAGACCACGACGAGGCCGACGATGTAGTCCAGGCTCTTCATGGTGTTGTCCACGATGTCCTGCAGGGCCTCGGAGACCGTGACGGACGCGACGCGGGAGTTGGATGCCAGCGCCGCGCCGAGCGCGTAGGCATCGCCGTCCGTGAGGATGTAGGCCGTGCTATATTCGCAGTCTGCGCCGAACAGATCCCTGTAGGTCTCCGCCGTCATGTAGGCATAGTGGTAGACATAATTCTCGAACGTCCCGGCGACGGAGAGATCGACGCTCGTCGTGTCGTCCACGGAGACCGGGAGCGTCTCGCCCACGGAGACCCCGGTATCCCGCGCCAGCGCGGCGTCGAGCAGCACGCCCTGCTGCGGCCAGGCGACGGTCCTGCCGTTCTCATGCAGGTCGATGGCCTGCGTGATGGCGGGGTCGTCCGTCGCAATGACGTTGACCTTGTTGATGCCGCTGGACGTGCGCGCCTCATAGGCCGCGGCGTGCACAAAGATGCACTGCGTCATCTCGTCCGCATATTTTTCGCGGAAGGCCTGCTGCTGCGCCTCGTCCATGGGCGAGACGAACGTGACGGCAATCTGATAGTGCGTGACGCCACGGAACTGATCGTCCACGACGGTGGAGATGGAATCGCGCAGGCCGAGGCCCGCAACGATGAGGGCCGTGCAGCCGCCGACGCCCAGCAGCATCATAAACAGGCGCTTTTTATAGCGCACGATATTGCGGATGGAGACCTTGTGCAGGAAGGACAGGCGGTTCCATACGAACGGGATATACTCGAGCAGGATGCGCTTGCCGGCCTTCGGGGTCTTCGGGCGCATGAGATTCGCAGGGTTCTCACGCAGCTCCGCATGGCAGGAAAGCCACGTCACGCCCGCCGAGCAGGCCAGCGCCGCCAGCACGGAGATGATGAGCAGCCAGCCGTCGAACACATAGACGATGGGCGCAAAGTCATATAGCATGGAATAGCCCATCCAGATGAACAGTGGGAAGATCCATGTGCCGAGGGCAAAGCCGAGCGCGCAGCCCAGCAGCGCCGCGCCGCCGGAATAGGACATATATTTCCATGCGATGGTGCCGTCGCTGTAGCCGAGGGCCTTGAGCGTACCGATCTGTGTGCGCTGCTCATCGATCATGCGCGTCATGGTCGTGATGCACACGAGAGCCGCCACGGCGAAGAAGAACAGTGGAAACACCTTCGCGACGCCCGCGACGATGGAGCTGTCGTTCTCAAACGAGACATAGCCCGTGTTCGTGCTGCGGTCAAGCACATAGCTCTTCGGGTGCTCAAGCTTGTCGACCTCGACCTGTGCGTCCTCGAGCTGCTGCCTGCCGTCTTTAAGCTTCGCCTCGGCATCGGCGAACTGCTTTTCCGCCTCGGCCTTTCCGGCGGCATAGTCGGCCTCGCCCTGCTCCAGCTCAGCCTGCGCGGCGTTCACGGCAGCCCAGCCCGCTGCGATCTCGCTCCGGCTGTTCTCGAGCTGCTTTTTGCCGTCCTCGAGCTTCTGCTTGGCCGCATCGAGCTCCGCTTGTTTTTCATTCAGTGTCTGCATGGCCTCGCTGCGCTTTGCATCCAGCTCCGCCTGCGCCTGCTGCAGCTGCAGATAGCCCTGATAGGCCTCGCTCTGCTCAAACTGGCGCAGCAGCAGATCCGTCGCTTCGATCAGTCCCTGCGTCAGCAGGGCCTCAGCGCTGCCCGGCTCCTGCAAGGCAAGGCGCTCCGTGAGTTGGCGGCGCGTGATCTGCAGGGCCTCATACTGCACGAGGATGCCGCTGTCATCGAGCTGCTTCTGCGCGGCGTCGATCTGGGCCTGTGCGGCATCAAGCTGGTCGAGCGCGTCCTGCTTTGCCTGCGTGAAGGCGGCAAGGCCTTCGTCATACTCCTTCTGCCCGGATCGCAGTATGTGCAGAAAACGGAGTTGTTTGACTACCGTCTTGTCAGCACGCTCGGCCTGACGCAGGAGGACGCCGATTATTTTGCCGGGCTGGACGGCGTGCGGGCTGCCGAGGGCGCGCGGAGCGTCGACCTCACGGCCGAGTTTGAAGACGAGGGCATGACGCTCAAGGCTCTGACGCTCTCCGATGCGGTCAACCGCCCCAGCCTGACGGCCGGGCGCATGCCGGAGCGTGCGGACGAGTGCCTTGCCGATGCCGACCGCTTCACGGAGGCCGACCTCGGCAAAACGCTCACGGTGCAGGCTGCGTCCGTGAACGATGCGTTCACGCAGACGGCCTTCACCATCGTCGGCCTTGCGGAAACACCGCTGTATCTCGGCGCGGAGCGCGGTACGACGAGCCTCGGCGGCGGCACACTGAACGGCTTCGTGCTGCTGCAGCCTGAGGCGTTCGCCATGGACTATTTTACGGAGATCTATCTGCTGCTGGACGGCACGCAGGGTACGGACCTCTATTCCGATGCCTACGATGCCGCCGTCGACGCCATGCGTCCCACGCTGACCGCCGCGCTGAAGGAGCGCGCGCAGAAGCGCTATGACGACATCATCGACGAGGCGCGCGATGCGCTTTCCAAGGCGCAGAAGGAATATGACGACGGCCTTGCGGAATATCAGGAGCGGCGCGCGCAGACCGAGCAGGAGCTTGCTGACCTCATGATTGGCCAGAAGTTCCAGGAGAACACCTACAAGAAGGTCGAGGACGCGTCCGAGACGGCCTTCGAGCTCAAGGGCGTCTCCTATCACCCCGAGGTCAAGCACGGCGGCCTCAAGGACGTCTCGCTCGCCATCCACAAGGGCGAGGTCCTGGGCGTGGCAGGCATCGACGGCAACGGCCAGTCCGAGCTTGCGGCCCTCGTCACGGGCATGCTCAAGCCTGAGGGCGGCGAGGTCATCGGCCCCGACGGCGCCAAGATCGCCGTCTTCAGCCCGGCGGCCTTCATCGACACGGGCCTGGGCAACATCCCCGAGGACCGCAACAAGATGGGCCTCGTCGGCGACATGACCATCGCCGAGAACCTCGTGCTCAAGCAGACCACCTCCGACCGATTCTCCATCGGTCACGGCGCCTGGCTCAAGATGGACGCCATCGAGAAGTACGCCAACGAGCTCAAGGACGAGAACGACATCCGCTGCACCTCCGTGCATCAGACGGCCCGTTCCCTCTCTGGCGGCAACCAGCAGAAGGTCATTCTGGCCCGCGAGCTCGACTCGCACCCCAAGCTGCTCGTGGCCGTCTATCCCACCCGTGGCCTCGACATCGGCGCCACCGAGTTCATCCACAACCAGATCATCGCCCAGCGCGATGCGGGTTGCGCGGTGCTGCTCATCTCGGCCGACTTCGACGAGGTGCTGAAGCTCTCCGACAGGATCACCGTTCTGTTCGAGGGCCAGATCATGGGAACCTATTCCGGCGCGAACCCTCCCATCAAGGAGATTTCGCTCGCCATGGCAGGAAAGTAGGAGGGGAGGAACAGTGGCAGACAACACTAAGCAGGTCTCCGAGGGCAACAAGGAGTCTAAGGCCAAGGGGTGCGGAGGCATGTACTCCGAGCAGCAGCGCGAGAAGAGGCTCGCGGTCCTGACCCCGATCATCTCGGTGATTCTCGCGCTCCTCGTGGGCGCCATCATCATCGCGTGCCTGGGCAAGAACCCCATCCAGGGCTACGGCGCGATGCTCCAGGGTTCGCTGGGCGACGCCGGCAAGATCGGCAAGACGCTCGAGCGCGCGTGCCCGCTCATCTTCACCGGCCTCGCCGCCGTCTTCGCCTATAAGTGTGGCGTGTTCAACCTGGGCGGCGAGGGCCAGTTCATCATGGGCGGCTGCGCCACCGCGACCGTCGTGCTGGGCCTCAACCTCACCGGTCCCATGGGCCTTCTGCTCGGCATCATCGCCGGTATCGTCGTGGGCGGCATCTGGGCGCTCATCCCCGGCATCATGAAGATCACGCGTGGCCTCAACGAGCTGATCACCACGATCATGCTCAACTACGTCGCCATGTACTTCATGGAGTACATCTTCAAGAACGTCTTCTCCGACCAGGGCCTGCCCAAGACGCTCGCCATGCCCAAGTCGACGCACCTCATCGACGTCGGCAGCGCCCACGTGGGCGTCATCATCGCCATTCTGCTTGGCATCTTCCTGTGGTACGTGATCTTCCGCACGTCCTTCGGCTTCAAGATCCGCGCCGTGGGTATGAGCCCGACCGCCTCCAAGGTCAACGGCTTCCCCGTGCGCGCCCTCGTGCTGCTCGCCTTCGTCATCTCCGGTGCCATTGCCGGCATGGGCGGTGCCGTCGAGCTGCTCGGCAAGACCCCGTTCCGCCTGGCCGACGGCTTTGGCTCCGGCTTTGGCTTCGACGGCGTCGCCATTGCACTGATCGCCCAGCTCAACCCGATTGCGGCCATCGTCGTGGCCCTACTGTTCGGCATCCTGTCCACCGGTGGCACGATGATGCAGTCCGTCATCGGCGTCCCGACGGCCATCGTCGACATCGTCCGCGGTCTCATCATCATCTTCGCCATCGCCGGCATGGCCATGGTGAAGCTGCCCAAGGTCAAGACGTTCCTCTCCAACCTGGGCTCCAAGAACAAGAAAGCTGAGGTGAACGCGTAATGGACTTCATGGTTGCGCTTCCTACCATCGTCAAGGCAATGGCGATGGGCGCCGTGCCCATCCTGTTCGCCGCGCTCGGCGAGGTCTTCTCCGAGCGAGCCGGTCTGGTCAACATCGGCCTCGAGGGCATCATGGCCGTGGGCGCGTTCGTCGCCTTCGCCGTGGGCAAGGTTACCGGCAACCTCTGGCTCGGCCTGCTCGTTGGCATGCTCGCCGGCGTCGTGGTCAACCTGATCTACGCCTTCTGCACGATCACGCTCTGCTCCGACCAGACGGTCACGAGCATGGCCATCAACATCCTGGCGCCGGCCGTTGCCCTCTTTGGCTACAACCTCTTCGTGGGCGCCAACTCGGCCAACGCCACTGGCTCCCAGATGGCGAGCCTGGCCATCCCGGGCCTGTCCGACATCCCGGTGGTCGGCAACGGCCTCTTTAACCAGACGGCCCTCGCGTACCTCGCGTTCCTGCTCGTCCCGGTTGTTTCGTTCTTCTTCAAGCGCTGCCGCGCCGGCCTCTCGTTCCGCTCCGTGGGCGAGAACCCCCAGGCCGCCGAGACCCTCGGCATCAACGTCGTGCGCGTCAAGTACATCGCCTGCATCCTCTGCGGTGCGCTGGCCGCCGCCGGTGGCGCCTTCCTGACGCTGTGCTACACCCCGATCTACACCGACGGCATCGTGATGGGCCGTGGCTTCATCGCCCTGGCAACCGTCATCTTCGGCCGCTGGAGCGCCGTGGGCGTCATGCTCGCCAGCCTGCTTTTTGGCTTCTTTGATGGCCTCAACGTTGCCCTGCAGGCCCAGTTCCAGGCCGCGCCGGTCATGTTCTTCAAGATGATCCCGTACATCTTCACAATCATCGCCCTGCTGTTCTTTGGCTCCAAGCACGCTGGCCCCAAGGCTAACGGCCAGCCGTACTTCCGCGAGTCTCGCTAGTCTTATTCAGGCGTTCGCTGGCGGCCCAAAACGGACCGCCAGCGTAACGTGTGGACGAAATGGGTTCCAGCTGCCCTTCAGCTGGGTATAAGAGTAAATATGGTGTTTGTAAAGCAAGAGGGGGCGCAACCCCTGAGCGCCCCCGCACAGAGTGGGAAGGGTTGATTGTAATGAGCAATACCAAGTCCCGTTTCATGCTGAACAGGCGTCAGGCTCTTGGTCTGGGTGCTGCCTCTGCCATGACCGTTGCCCTCGCCGGCTGCGGTGGCTCGGGCTCCTCTGACTCCGCGTCTACCTCAGACTCCGGCGAGAAGAAGAGCAGCTACAAGGTCGCCATGATTATGAGCGGCACCATCACCGACGGCGGCTGGGACCAGGGCCACTACGAGTCCCTGAAGCGCGCCATCGAGGGCCACTCCAAGTGGGAGATGCTCGAGCCCAAGGAGAACACGGCCGACGCCGACGCCGCCACCGCCGCGCAGTCCTACATCGACCAGGACGTCGACCTCATCGTCGGCAACGGCAACCAGTTCGCCTCCGACTGGGCCGAGGTCATCGCTGACGCCGCCGACGCTCACCCCGGCGTCAACTTCCTCATCACCAACACGGACCCCGAGGCCGAGATGGGCGACTACGAGAACCTCGACCACGTCCAGACGGTGCTTCCTGACTTCAAGCAGACCGGCGCCCTCGCCGGCGTCGTCGCCGGTCTCATGACCCAGACGAAGAGCATCGGCTTCATCGGTGGCATGAAGCTCCCGTCCACCACCACCAAGTATTCCGCGTTCCTCGCTGCCGCCCAGAAGATCGACTCCTCGATCACGGGCCAGTACAACTTCGAGGCCGGCTTCACCGACGCTTCCCTCGGCACCAAGCTCGCCGAGCAGTGGATCAACGCCAACAACGTCGACGTCATGTGGGGCGACGCCTCCGCGGTCGACAATGGCGTGCGCCAGGCCCTGCAGAACGCCGGTGCCGACACGCACTTCGACATCGCCCAGCCCATCGACACCGTGGGCGATGACCAGCCCACCGTCATCACCTCCACGATCACCGACTGGATGATTGGCGAGGCCATGGACCTCATCGAGGCCGGTAGCTTCGGTGGCGGCAAGGCCATCACGGGCAACATGGACAACGGCGGTGTCTCCCTCGGCAAGTTCTCCGACAAGGTCTCGCAGGACGTCCAGGACAAGATCGCCGAGTACTCCGACCAGATCAAGGCCGGCACGTTCATCTCCGATGACGACGTCGAGTCCATCGAGAAGGGGCTCTAGTCCCTCCAAGCTCTAGCGAGCCGGCCTCACGCATCTGGGTCGGCCAACGCGCATAACCGGTGCGGGTATCAGGGAGCCGAGATGTCTCTGGACGTCTCGGCTCTTTTGTTCAGTAGGTAGTTCGAAATTTTATGTAAGGCACTAGAGAAGGGGAATGCTATGTCCAAGAATTACACCAGGCGTGACGCCATCAAGCTCGGCGCCGGCTCCCTGAGCGCTGCCGCCGCACTGTCGCTCGTGGGCTGCGGTGGCGGCTCCGGCGACTCCGCGTCTTCCGACTCCTCGGCCGAGGCCAAGGACAGCTACAAGGTCGCCATCGTCATCTCCGGCCCCGCCCTCGACGGCGGCTGGGGCCAGGGCCACTACGAGTCCCTGCAGAAGGCCTGCGAGGAGAATTCCAAGTGGGAGATGCTCGAGCCCAAGGAGAACACCGCCGCAGCAGACGCCGCCACGGCCGCCCAGTCCTACGTTGACCAGGACGTCGACCTCATCATCGCCGCCGGCAACGAGTTCTGCTCCGACTGGGCCGAGGTCGTCGCCGAGGCAGCCGACGCTCACCCCAACGTGCACTTCCTCATGACCAACACCGATCCCACGACCGACCTCGCCGACTACGAGACGCTCGACAACCTCGAGACGGTCCAGGTCAACCTCAAGCAGTCCGGTTCCCTCGCTGGTGTCGTCGCCGGTCTCATGACCTCCTCCAACTGCATCGGCTTTGTTGGCGGCATGCGCATCCCGACGACCCTCTCCAAGTACTCCTCCTACCTCGCGGCCGCCCAGAAGGTCAACCCGTCCGTCAAGGGCGTCTACAACTTCGAGGCCGGCTTCACCGACGCCTCCGCCGGCGTGAAGCTCACCGAGTCCTGGATTGGTACCGACAACGTCGACGTCATGTGGTGTGACGCCTCCGCCGTCGACGGCGGCGTGCGCCAGGCCCTCGAGACCGCTGGTGCCGACACGCACTTCAACATCGCCCAGCCGATCGACCTCGTGGGCGACGACCACCCCTGCGTCATCACCTCCACCGTCACCAACTGGATGATGGGCGAGGCCATGAAGGCCATCGAGGACGGCACCTTCGGCGGCGGCAAGGTCATTGAGGCCAACATCGACAACGGCGGCGTCTATCTCGGCTCCTACTCCGACAAGGTCTCGGCTGACGTCCAGTCGAAGATCGAGGAGTACACTGAGCAGATCAAGGCCGACACCCTGATCTCTGACGACGAGGTCGAGGCCATCCGCAGCGGCCTGTAAGGCCATACGCGCAAGGCCATAGCTTGCCTAGTCTGGGGGCGTTCCGCACGTGCGGCGCGCCCCTTCTCTTTGTCGAGCGGCCGCCCTGCCTCAGGACGTTCCTTGCACTCTTGATTGCGGTTGCGTTGCATTCGCGTAACAATAACGGCAGGTCAGAGCCGTTGTTCTTAAATTAGTACAATCCGTCTGCCCCCAGAAATGCCCCACTCGCCGCGTGGGTGCCTAACTATTTGAATTGCGTAATAAACTTTTGTTTGCACGTAAGCATTCGTATGAGAGTGAGGCGTCATGGAACAGCTCAAGGAGGTCGGAAGGCCGATCGTCCGCGTCGACGCGTTTGACAAGGTGACGGGTCGTGCCAAGTTCACCGACGACCTGTGCCCCAAGCCGTGCCTCGAGGCAAAGATTCTCCACGCGACCATCGGCAACGGCCGCGTCATCTCCATCGACACGTCCGAGGCCGAGAAGGTCCCCGGCGTGGTCGGAGTCTTCACTTGCTTCGATGTGCCCGACATCGCCTATCCCGTGGGCGGCCACCCCTGGTATGCCGACCGCGACGCCTCGCACCGAGACATCGCCGATCGCAAGCTGCTCGATGACCGCGTGCGCATCTACGGCGACAACATCGCCGTCGTGGTGGGCGAGGACACTGTCGCGTGCGACCGCGCCCTCAAGCTCATCAAGGTCGAGTACGAGGAGTGGCCGGTCATCTACGACCCCGCCGAGTCGCTGGCCGCCGGTGCCCAGGAGGGCGGCGCCGAGCACCCCGTGCAGACGCGCAAGCCCGACAACCTCGTGGGCCACTCGTTGGCCGTCACCCCCGACGACAAGCTCGCCGAGATGGGCTACAAGACGGTCGATGACGCCATCATGGACCCCAAGTACCACCACGTGAAGCTCCACATCGAGAGCCGTGAGCAGTCGCAGGTCCACATCGAGAGCTGCATCTCGTACTGCTACATGGAGAACAACAAGATCGTCTGCGTCTCCTCGACCCAGATTCCCCACGTTGTGCGCCGCGTCATCGGCCAGGCGCTGGGCATCCCCTGGGGCGACGTCCGCGTCATCAAGCCCTACATCGGCGGTGGCTTTGGCACCAAGCAGGACGTCCACTACGAGCCCCTCAACGCCTGGGTCTGCAAGATGGTGGGCGGCCGCTGCGTGCGCATGGAGATCAGCCGCGAGGAGCTGTTCTGGGACACCTCGGGCCGTCAGCCCAAGAGCTTCGACGTCGAGGCCTCGTGGGACGACGACATGAACCTCCACGCCCGCAAGATCACCGCGCTCTCCAACACGGGCGGCTACGGCCACCATGGCCACGCCCTCGTGCTGAACTCCGTGAACTCCTTCCGCTGGCTCTACCACACCCAGGAGAAGGCCGTGCGCTGCGAGGCATCGACCGTCTACACCAACGGCCCGCACACGGGCGCCATGCGCGCCTACGGCGTGCCCGAGGGCAACTGGGCTGCCGAGTGCCTCATGAGCGACATCGCCTATGACATGGGCTGGGACGGCGTCGAGTTCCGCCTCAAGAACGTCTACACCGACAAGTTCGTCGACGAGTTCACGCCCAACGGCGTCATCGCCGCGCACACCTGCGCCATTCCCGAGTGCGTCGAGAAGGGCAAGGCCTACATCGAGTGGGACAAGAAGAAGAAGGAATACGCCAACGAGACGGGTCCCATCCGCCACGGCGTGGGCGTCGCGTTCTTCGTCTACAAGACCGCCGTTGCCCCCTTCGCCCTCGAGACGGCCACCGCTGCCGTGACGCTCAACCAGGACGGCTCTGTCCAGCTCCAGATGGGCGCCACCGAGATCGGCCAGGGCGCCGACACGGTCTTCTCGCAGATGGCCGCCGAGGCCATTGGCGTGCGCACCGAGGACGTTCACATCGTCTCGTTCCAGGACACCGACGTCACCCCGTATGACCCGGGTGCGTACGCTTCGCGCCAGACCTACGTCTCGGGCACGGCCGTCCGCAAGGCCGGCGAGAGCCTGCGCAAGAAGATCCTCGACTACGCGAGGTTCATCTATCCCAGGGCCCAGGGCCAGCTCACCATCGACCAGGGCGTCATCTACGACTCCCTGGGCAACAAGGTCTGCGACCTCGCCACGCTGGGCATCGAGTCCTACTACAACATGGACCAGGCGCAGCAGCTCCACGCCCACGAGACCGTCAACGTTCACACCAACGCCATCGCCGGCGGCTGCACCTTCGCCGACGTCACGGTCGACATGCCGCTGGGCAAGGTCACAGTCAACAAGATCATCAACGTCCAGGACTCCGGCCGCCTCATCAACCCCAAGCTCGTGGAGCAGCAGATTCACGGCGGCATGGCCCAGGGCATCGGCTATGGCCTGTTCGAGGAGCTGCAGGTCAACGAGAAGACCGGCCGCGTCCTCAACCCGACGCTGCTCGATTACAAGATCCCGACGATGATGGACGTGCCCGACCTCAAGGCCGACTTCGTCGAGGCGCCTGATCCCACCGGCCCCTACGGCAACAAGGCCGTGGGCGAGACCCCGGTCATCTCGCCGGCGGCCGCCATCCGTGACGCCATCCTCGACGCCACGGGCTGCAAGTTTTACGTCGAGCCCATGACGCCCCAGCGTCTGTTCGAGGGCTTCAAGGAAGCGGGGCTGATCTAGATGTACGACATCGAATCGCTGTACGAGGCCACGAGCGTGGCCGACGCCTGCCAGGCGCTCGCCGCCGACCCCGAAGCCGAGGTCATCGCCGGCGGCACCGACGTGCTGGTCAAGCTACGCGAGGGCAAGGGCACGCCCGCCCATCTCGTCTCGATCCACGAGCTGCACGACGAGCTCGACGGCGTGACGCTTGCCGACGACGGTACTGTCGAGATCGGCCCCATCACCTGGTTCCACCACGTGACGACGAGCCCCGTCATCCAGGCCACGGTGCCCACGTTGGGCGACGCCTGCGACACCCCCGGCGGCCCGCAGCTGCGCGTCTCGGGTACCATCGGCGGCAACGTCTGCACGGCTGCCACCTCGGGTGACTCCGCCTCGACGCTGTTCGCCTACGGCGCGCTGCTCGACGTCGAGAGCGTGCGCGGCAAGCGTACCATCCCCATCGAGGAGTGGTACGCGGGTCCGGGCCGCTCCCACAAGGAGCGCGACGAGGTCCTCACCAAGATCCGCATCCCCAAGAGCCACTACGAGGGCTTCACGGGCTACTACTTCAAGTACGGCAAGCGTCGCGCCCTCGAGATCACCACGATGGGCTGTTGCTGCCTGGTCAAGCTCGCCGACGACAAGCGCACGATCGACGACATCCGCCTCGCGTTTGGCGTCGCCGGCCCCACGCCCATGAGGGCGTTTGCCGCCGAGGACTCGGTGCGCGGCACCGACGTGGCCGAGGCTGCCGAGCGCATCGGCGAGCTCGCCGCCGCCTGCACCAACCCGCGCGACTCCTGGCGTGCCTCCAAGGAGTTCCGCCTGCAGCTCATCAAGGAAATGTCGAAGCGCTCCCTCATCTATGCGGCGCGCAGGGGAGGGGCTGATATCTAATGGACATGAAGATCCTCAAGTGCACGGTCAACGGCAAACCCGTCCAGGTGGGCTACGACCCGCGCGAGTCGCTGCTTGACACGCTGCGCAACCGCCTGGGCCTCACGAGCGTCAAGCGCGGCTGCGAGGTGGGCGAGTGCGGTGCCTGCACCGTCCTCATCGACGGCGTCGCCACCGACACGTGCCTCTACCTCACCGACTGGGCGCAGGGCAAGAAGATCATCACGGTCGAGGGCCTGCAGGAGCCGGACGGCACGCTCAACCCCGTTCAGCAGGCGTTCGTTGACCAGTTCGCCGTCCAGTGCGGCTTCTGCATCCCGGGCATCATCATGAGCGCCATGGAGATGATCAACACGGGCAAGACCTACACCCGTGACGAGATTCGCAAGAACCTCTCCGGCCACCTCTGCCGCTGCACGGGCTACCAGAACGTCATCGACGGCGTCGAGAAGGCCATCGAGATCGTTCACGGCGAGTGCGGAACTACCGAGGACGTCCGGGAGTAACAACTACCCTGACCTCGGCTTTATTGGAAAAGGAACGACCCCGGACGCGATGAGTCCGGGGTCGTTCTTGCTAGTGCGACCACCATGTTGCGCCATGCGGGCCGCAAGCCGTCCGTGACGCTCTCGGCGGCATTTCCTTGTGGCCGCTAGGCTTGCGCTAGGCCCACTTCACGACGATCGTGTTGTTGTCGATCTTGCCGTTGCCCTTATCGAGGCCGTTGCCCACCTCGACCTCGTAGCCAAGGCGCTGCAGGTCGTTCACGAACTTGGCGAGCTGGGCACTGTAGGTGTTGAGAAGGCGTGCGGTCTGGATGGGGGAGATGAGCTCCTGGTCGCGGCCGTAGATGATGTCGCAGATGGCGTCGGCGACATTGGTGTTGCTGTTGGCCACGAGGTCGTTGTAGAAGGAGTTGCCCTCGCCCTCGCGGTCCTCGTCGCTCGGAGCAAACTTCACGGAGAGCTTCGTGTGGCCAAACTTGGCATACATGCGGATGCGGGTATCCGTGCGGTGGACGGCATTGCGAATGGCCCAGCTCATCGCGTTGTTGGAGAGGGTGTCGGCCGCGGCTGTCTCGCGCGTGGGGTCGGCGGCCTGGGAAATCTCTCGGGCCTCCTCGGCCTTGATCATATCGAGCATGGTCGTACCTTTCTTGTCGAGATGTTTGAGTTAAGTATACGTTGCAGCCTTGAAGCTTTTGGTTGAGACGAGTTTGCCCTGCGCTTCTTTTGCCACGAGGTGCATTCAGCCTGTCCCTGGGTTTATCGTATCGATGGCAAACTCGACCGTTCGCCCACGAATATCGACCGCTTACGCCTCGAAAGCGGGTTCCAAACTATTTGTAAGCGCATCTGAATATTCTTTTGGTTGATTCTTTCCGCCCACCAGGGCGAAGGAGGCGGGGCCGCTCGGGGCACAAGGCGGCGCCGCATACACGCGCGTACCAGAGCGCATCTTGAGAGGAATAGCTCATGGAAAACCCCCAGCAGGCCGAGTCGGGTCTCGACAAGTCGCTGTTCAGGCGCGACGGCTTCCCGCCCCTGGGATCGCTCATCCCAACGTCTCTGCAGCACGTCCTGGCTTCGTTTGCCGGTGTCATCACGCCGGCCATGATGATTGCCACCACCTGCGGATTCACGCCCGAGCAGGAGACGGCGATCATTCAGGTTGCCCTCATCCTCTCGGCCATCGACACGCTGCTGCAGCAGTTCCCGCTGTTCGGGCGCATAGGTTCCGGCCTGCCCATCCTCACGGGCGCCTCGTTTGCCTTCCTGCCCGCGCTTCAGGCCGTGGGCGGCGAGTTTGGCTTCTCGGTCATCCTGGGCGCCGAGATGATTGGCGGCATCGTCGCGATCATCTTCAGCATCTTCTATGACAAGATCCGCTGGATCTTCCCGCCGCTCGTCACCGGTACCGTCATCTTCACCATTGGCGTGAGCCTGTATCCCACCGCCATTCGCTACATCGCGGGCGGCGCGGGCTCCGAGAACTTTGGCAGCGCCATGAACTGGATTGTGGGCCTTGTGACCTTTGCCATCACCTTTGGCCTCACGAACTTCACGAAGGGCATCACCAAGATCGGCTCGATCTTCTTTGCCATGATCATCGGCTGCCTCGTGTCGATTCCCTTTGGCATGATCGATCCCTCGGGCCTCACTGACGCGGCGTGGTTCTCGCTGCCCAAGTTCATGCCATACGAGCTGTCGTTCGACCCGGCGGTCTGCATCACCATCGCCATCATCTACGTCATGGTGAACATCCAGCTCATCGGCGACCTCTCCGCGGCCACGGCGGGCTCGATGGACCGCATGCCCAAGGGCAAGGAAATCGGCGGCGGCATCGCGGCGCAGGGTCTCGTCTCGATCATCTCGTCGCTCTTTGGCGGCGTTCCCACCTCGGCCTTTGGCCAGAACGTGGGCATCATCGTGAGCACCAAGGTCATCAACCGCTGGGTCTTTGGCGGCGCCGCCTTCGTGTTCCTCGCGTCCGGTCTGTGCCCCAAGCTCTCGGCCCTGCTGCTCATGATTCCGCAGCCGGTCATCGGCGGCGCCACGATCAGCGTCTTTGGCACGATTACCCTGAACGGCATCCGAATCCTCGTTAAGGACGGCCTCACGCCGCGCACCTGCACCATCTTTGGCGTCTCGGTGGCCTTTGGCCTGGGCATCGCGCAGGTCTCCGGCTCGCTCACCGGCATGGGCATGCCTGGCTGGATCAACACCATCTTTGGTACCTCGGCCATCACGCCGTGCGCCATCATGGCCATCATCCTCAACCTCCTCATGCCGCCCGAGCCGGTGGAGGAGGAGTCCAAGCTCCGCGTCGAGGACGACGACCACGAGTCCGAGGGCGAGCGCGCCTAGCCTCTTTGCGCGCCGCCCGCGCGCTCGCACGTGACAAGCGCCGCGTTGCGCGCGGACTCGCCTAACAATTTGTTTGGACACGATCGGAAGTGCTTCTTCCCCGAGTGACTTCCGTATGTGTTGGAGGGTCATCTGCCTTGCGGCGGGTGGCCCTCTTCTCGTGTGCGAGTCAGGCCGTCTCGTGCAATGTGTTGGAGCTGTGACGGAGCGCGCCCGGGTTGCGTCCGTTGCAGTTAGTGAGCATCAACGAAGCACCCGATGTTATGTCATTTCCACGGGTGGGAGGGGTATGTTCCGATGCGCTTCCGGAGGCCGCAACATAACGCTTGCGGCGATTTTCGCAACGCTCGCCAATCGGCACAAAACCAGCCTTGAATCTCAAGGGAAGTGTGGTTTCATATGGAGTAACAAACTATTTGTTTGGTAATCAAACAAATAGTTGAATGAACACAATCAAGGAGGTACCCGATCGTGAGCGAGAAGATTCAGTGGTCTATCAACCACATGCCCAAGAGTGATGATGCCCACCTCGGCATCATGTCGCTCGACCACGTCGCCAAGGCGCGTGCGTTCCACAAGAGCTTCCCGCAGTACTCGGTGACCCCGCTCGCGCGCCTCGACGGC
This sequence comes from uncultured Coriobacteriaceae bacterium, assembly GCA_900543875.1. GTDB lineage: Bacteria > Actinomycetota > Coriobacteriia > Coriobacteriales > Atopobiaceae > Parolsenella. The sequence continues at coordinate 16,399 of UQSV01000038.1, forward strand.
CAGGCTGCTCGCCTGGGCCTGGGCAACCTCTGCGTCAAGGACGAGAGCTACCGCTTCGGCCTCAACGCCTTCAAGGTGCTCGGCGGCTCCTTCGCCATGGCCAACTACATCGCCGACGAGACGGGCAAGGACGTTGCCGAGTGCACGTATGACTACCTGACCTCCGACGAGCTGGCCGAGGACTTTGGCCAGGCCACGTTCTTCACCGCCACCGACGGCAACCACGGCCGCGGCGTCGCCTGGGCTGCCAACAAGCTTGGCCAGAAGGCCGTCGTGCACATGCCCAAGGGTTCCACCAAGCCCCGCTTCGACAACATCGCCGCCGAGGGCGCCACGGTGACCATCGAAGAGGTCAACTACGACGAGT
>UQSV01000039.1 GCA_900543875.1 uncultured Coriobacteriaceae bacterium
CCCCGAATTGGTGCGAAGAGAATATTACCAAAGACGCGCGCCCCGTCAACCGAGATTTTCGAAAAAAACTGAATCGTTTTGCGTGAAGCCCAAATCCTGCACGATTCCACACCAGAGGAAACGCAACGCGCTCGTTATTTCGCGAGACCAACGGTTATCGGTCACTAATGCCTCGAATGAACCTCGCCAGCCGATCGAGGCCAAGCGTGAGGTCTTCGTCAGAGACGCAGTACGAGAGGCGCACGTAGCCCTCCGCGCCAAAGCAGGTGCCCGGCACGAGCGCCACTCCCCCCTCGCGGATGGCCCGCTCGCAGAACTCCTCGCTGCCAACGCCAAGACCCTCGATGCTGGGAAACGCATAGAAGGCGCCCGCTGGCCTCACGAGCGGAAGCCCCATGTCGGCGAGTGCCGCGCAAACTTGCTCGCGCCTGCGCTCGTAGGTCTGCCGCATGGGCTCGACGTCGCACGAAAGCGCCACGACCGCCGCGTCCTGCACGAAGGCGGGGACGCTCGAGACGAGGTACTGGTGCATCTTCTCGATCTGGGTCTTGAGCGGCGTGTCTGCGGCGAGCCACCCGAGGCGCCAGCCGGTCATGGCCCAGGGCTTGGAGAACGAGTCGACCACGACGGTGTGGTCGCGGCACTCGGGGTGCACCTGCGCAAACCGCTCGTAGCCCCGGGTGTAGGCGAGGCGGTTGTAGACGTCGTCGCACACCACGAAGAGGCCGTGGCGCGTCTGCGCCCCGGCAACCGAGTCGAGCGACGACCGGTCGTAGACGCAGCCGGTGGGGTTGTTGGGCGAGGTAATGACGATCGCCTTGGTGCGCGGGCCGATGGCGGCCTCGAGGGCGTCTGCCGCAATCTGAAAGCCGCTGGCACTCGTGTCGAGCGAGCGAACGGTGCCATGTGCGGCACGGACGATGGTCTCGTAGAGGCCAAAGGCCGGCGTGGGCACGATGACCTCGTCGCCCTGGTCGAGTAGCGACATGAGCGTGGCTGCAAGCGCCTCGGTGGCGCCACAGGTGACGATGAGCTCGCCAGGCTCGTAGGAGAGGCCCTGACGCCCCATGTAGGCACTGAGGGCGCAGAGTAGCTCTGGCCTGCCGTTGTTGGGCGGATAGTGCGTGAGGCCACGCGCGAGCGAATCGCTCACGGCCGCGCGTATGGGAGCGGGCGTGTCGAATTCGGGCTCGCCCAGCGTGAGCTTGACACAGCCGGGAGTCTGGTTGGCGAGGGCCGTGAACCGGCGGATCCCGCTCGTCGCAAGACCCGCCAGGTCCTGGTTGGTTGCGAGCGCCATGCGCATGCCCTAGGCGCGCTCGGCGAAAACGCGAGCGGCAAGCTGCGCGGCGACCTCGTCGAGCGACACCTCGGTGCGCTCGCCCGTGGCACGGACCTTGAGTTCGCAGTTGCCGTCCTTGACGGCGCGCTTGCCAAAGACCAGCTGGTAGGGGAAGCCCATAAGGTCGGCATCGGCAAACTTGACGCCGGCGCGCTCCTTACGGTCGTCGACGACGACCTCGATGCCCTCGGCGGCAAGCTGCTCGGCGACCTTCTGGGCGGCGGGCCACACGAGCTCGTCGTTGACGTCGAGCGGAACGACGGCGACCTCGTAGGGAGCCACGGAGACGGGCCAGCTGATGCCGTTCTCGTCATTGTGCTGCTCGACGATGGCGGCCAGCGTGCGCGAGACGCCCACGCCATAGCAGCCCATGATGAGCGGCTTCTCCTTGCCGTCCTCGTCCATGAAGGTGGCGCCCATGGCCTCGGAGTACTTCGTGCCCAGTTGGAAGACCTGCGAGACCTCGATGCCGCGGGCGGCCGAGAGGGGCTTGCCGCAGTGCGGGCAGGGGTCGCCGGCGACGACGGTCACGAGGTCGGCCCAGGCGTCGGCCGCAAAGTCACGGCCCTCCTCGATGCCGGTGAGGTGGAAGCCCTCCTCGTTGGCGCCGCAGAGCCACTGGTGAGCCTGCTTGAGGCTTTCGTCGCAGACCACGCGGATGCCTTCGGGCAGGTTGACGGGGCCAATGAAGCCCTTGTGCAGGCCAAACTTGACAAGCTCGTCTTCGTCCATGAGGTGGTACTCGCCAAAGGCGTGCTCGGCCTTGACGTCGTTGAGCTCGTGGTCACCGGGAACGAGGACGAGCGTCGGGGTGCCCTCCCCATCGACGAGGCACAGGGACTTAACGGTGGCCTTCGTGGGAACGCCAAAGAAGGCCGCAACCTCATCGATGGTGCCGCAGCCGGGCGTGGCGACCTTGGTGAGGCTGCCGTCGCCCGGGCCGGCGATGACGGCGACGGTGGTCGAGGCGGCCTCGTCGTCGGCCGCGAAGCCGCAGTCGTCGCAGTAGACGAGGCTGGCCTCGCCCGCGTCGGCGAGGGCCATGTACTCGACGGAGGTGTCGCCGCCGATCTCGCCGCAGTCGGCGACGACGGGAAGGGCCTTGAGGCCGCAGCGCACGCAGATGTTGGCGTAGGCGGCCTTCATCTTGTCGTACTCCTCCTGCAGGCTCTCCTGCGTGGCGGAGAAGCTGTAGGCGTCCTTCATGATGAACTCGCGGCCGCGCATGAGGCCGTAGCGGGGACGGAACTCGTCGCGGAATTTGTCCTGGATGTGGTAGAGGTTGACCGGCAGCTGCTTGTAGCTGCGCAGCTCGTTGCGCACGAGGGCCGTGATGGTCTCCTCGTGGGTGGGGCCCAGGACGAACTCGCGCTCGTGGCGGTCGTTGAAGCGGATGAGCTCCTTGCCATAGGCGTCGATGCGGCCGCTCTGGCGCCAGAGGTCGGCGTCGACCATGATCGGCATCATGAGCTCCTGGGCGCCGGCGGCGTCCATCTCGTCGCGGACGATGTCCTCGATCTTGCGGATGGAGCGCCAGGCGAGCGGCAGGTAGGTGTAGAGGCCCGCGGCCTCCTTGCGGATCATGCCGGCGCGAAGCAGCAGGCGGTGGCTCGCGAGCTCGGCCTCCGCCGGGTCCTCCTTGAGCGTGGGGGCGTAGAGGCGGCTCATCATCATGGGCTTCATGTGGTTCCTTCCTTAGGGGCGGCCGTGCGGCCACCACGATGCAACTGATTCATCTTAGCGCGAATGCACACCGACCAAGCATCGGGTGCCCGGCTGGGCGTTCCCTGCCGCCTGGGCTACTCGAAGCGTGCCTCGATCTCTGCGAAGAGCTCGTCGACGATGCGGTCCTCGGGCACCTTGCGAAGGGTTTCGCCACCCGCGATGAGCAGGCCCGTCCCCTGGCCGCAGGCGACACCGATGTCTGCGCCGCGCGCCTCGCCCGGGCCGTTCACGACGCAGCCCATCACGGCGACGGAGATGGGGGCACGCACGGCCTGGAGCCTACGCTCGACCTCTCCCGCGATCTCGATGAGATTGACCTGGCAGCGTCCGCAGGTGGGGCAGCTCACGAGCTCCGGCGTGCGGCGGCGCATCCCCAGAGACTGGAGCAGTTCCCATGCAACGGGCACCTCCTCGGTGGGAGGCGCGGTGAGCGAGAGGCGCATCGTGTCGCCGATGCCCTCGGAGAGCAGCACCGCAAGGGCGCTCACGTTCTTGACCGTGCCCTGGCGCACGGTGCCCGCCTCGGTGACGCCCAGGTGCAGCGGCACGTGCGGCAGCTCGCGCGAGAGCTCGCGGTTGGTGAGGATGGTCGCCGGGACGTCGTGGACCTTGGCGGAAAGCACGATGTCGCCAAAGCCGCGCTCCTCGAAGTGGCGCACGAACGACACGGCGCTCTGGACCAGCTTCTGTGGCTGCGTGAGGTCCTCGCGCACGTCAATCGCCTTGTCGAGCGAGCCCGCGTTCACGCCGATGCGTATGGGGATGCCCGCCTCGCCCGCGGCGTCGATGACGGCGTCGACCTTGTCGAACGAGCCGATGTTGCCGGGGTTGATGCGCAGCCCGGAGGCGCCGCGGCGGGCGGCCTCGATGGCAAGGCGGTGGTCGAAGTGGATGTCTGCCACGACGGGCAGGGGCGAGCTGGCGCAGATCTCGCCAAAGCCGTCGAGGGCATCCGCGTGGGGAATCGCGACGCGCACGATCTCGCAGCCAAGGGCCTCGAGGTCATGAATCTGGGCGAGCGTCGAGGCGGGTTCGGTGGTCTTGGTGGTGCACATGGACTGCACCGAGACGGGGGCGCCGCCACCAACGGCGACGCTGCCCACGTGCACCTGGTGGGTGAGCTCGCGCGGCAGGGGCTTCTCGGACGTGCTGCGCGAGTTGGGACGAAGGTCGATCATGTGTCGCTAGCCTCCCATGACAAAGCGAACGATGTCTTGGCGAAGAACCGCCACGAAGAGCATGAGCGCCAGAACGAGCCCGAGGTAGGACAGGAAATTCTGGGCCCTCTGCGGAACGGGCCTGCGAATGACGAGGCCAATGACCTCGATGAGGAGCTTTCCTCCGTCGAGCGGGGGGATGGGGATGAGGTTCATGATGCCGAGCGACATCGAGATGCCCGCCATGAGGAACAGGAAGCTCTGGGCGCCAGACTCGGCGGCCTGCGAGGCCATGACCGAGATGCCCACGATAGAGGTCGACTGCGAGACGACCTCAGCGGTGTGCGCTGGCTGAAAGAGTTGGGCCACGAAGCCGACGGTCTGCGTGAGATAACTCCACCCGATGCCGAGCGACTGCGCGGGAGAGGGTTGGACAACCTCGGTGCTGGCGGTGACGCCAAAGGCCTGGGCGCCAGCGGCGTCGGCAGGCTCGACGGTGAGGTCGAGGCGCTCTCCCCCACGCTCGACGACGATGTTAAAGGCCGCGCCGGCCTGCATCTGCGCGTGCAGCTCGTCTCCCATGTCCTCCCAGGTGGAGACCTCCTTGCCCGCAACCGAGACGATCGTGTCTTGCTCCTGGACGCCTGAGGCCTCGGCGAGCGAGCCCTGCTCGACGCCACCAATGATCGGGACGTTCTGAGCCACCGCGATGCCGCCGACGGAGAAGACGCCCACGATGAGCGCCATGCCCACAATGAGGTTCACGAGGGGACCCGCGACGAGCGTGACCACGCGCGCGAGAAACCCCTTTCCCTGGTAGGTGTGGGAGCGCTCGGCCTCAAGCAGCGCCTCGGCGCCACCTTGGGGCAGCGCATGGGGCTCGCCCGCCTTGGTTGAGCCGGGCAGGGAGAAGTCGTGCCCCGAGTCGAAGGCCGTGAGCAGGTTGATGTCGCGCTCGACGGTCTGTACGGACGCGGGCCAGTCCTTCTGGCTGGGACGCTCCCCAGCCGCCTCATCGAAGTACGGCTCGACACTTGCCCAGTCGCACAGGACCTGGAGCTGGGCGCAGAGCTCCTCGACATTGCAGCCAAGCTCAGAGGCGAGGTCGTCAATCCGCACGCGCCCGTGCGCGGCGATCGCGGCCAGCGCGCGCGTGGCGAGGTCTGAGGTTGCGCCCTCCATACCGCAGATGCGGTTGTAGCCACCTAGCAGTATGGGCGTGACGCCCACCTCGGTGCCATGGTCGGCGCTCTTGTGGGACAGCCTCCAGCGGCAGGGCATGCCAAGGAAGAACTCGGTGACGCGCATGCCAAACGCGCGTGCGGCGACGTAGTGGCCGCCCTCGTGCAGGAAGACAAGGGCGCTCAGCATGAGGGCGCCCCAAAAGATGGCCGACAGCGCCCCTACGAGCGCGCTCATGCAAGCTCCGAGACGAACCCGCGGGCACGCTCGCGGGCGAGCGCGTCGACCTCGGCGATCTGCTCGAGACTCGTGAGACTCTCCACGCTCGTGGCGTCCATGACGCGCTCGACGATGCGGTCGATGTCGCAGAAGCCGCAGCGGTCCTGACGGAACGCCTCGTTGGCGACCTCGTTGGCCGCGTTCATCGCGCACGGCAGGGTGCCGCCGGTGCGGCCGGCCTCAAGGGCGAGGTCAAGGCAGCGGAAGGCGCCGCGGTCGGGCGCGGCGAAGGTGAGAGGCTCGCTCGAGCGCCAGTCGACATGCGTCGCGGGTGAGTCCCAACGCTCGGGATAGCTGAGGGCGTACTGGATGGCGACGCGCATGTCGGAAGGGCCGAGCTGGGCCTTGACCGAGCCGTCTGCAAACTCGACGGCGGAGTGGATCTTGCTCTGGCGGTGCACGAGCACCTCGACGTCGTCGATGGCGACGTCGAACAGGTGGTGCGCCTCGATAACCTCGAGGCCCTTGTTCATGAGAGTCGCGCAGTCGATCGTGATCTTGGCACCCATCTTCCAGGTGGGGTGGGCCAGCGCCTCGGCGGCCGTCACGCCCTCGAGCTGCTCGCGGGTTCGGCCAAAGAACGGGCCTCCCGAGCACGTGAGCCATATCTTGTGTAGGTCACGGCGGCGCTCGCCAACGAGGCACTGGTAGATGGCGTTGTGCTCGGAGTCGACAGGCAGCACGCGTCCGGGCTTGGCGAGCGGCATGAGCAGCCCGCCGCCAATGACGAGGGCCTCCTTGTTGGCGGGGGCCCAGATCTTGCCGGCGGCAAGTGCCGCGTGGCTCGCCCAGATGCCGGCCTCCCCCACCACGGCAACGAGCACGCAGTCGACATCGGGCAAGGTGGCGAGGCGCGTCACGGCATCCTCGCCAAAGTCAAGCTCACAGCCTTGCGGCAACTCGGCGAGCGCGGGGTCGTTGCGACGGGCCTCGTCGGCAATAGCGGCATGGGCTACGCCAAACTCGCGCGCGACGGAGACGAGCTTGGCAGCCGACGAGTTGACGGCCACGGCGGTGAGCGCGAGCTTGTCAGGGTGCATGCGGATGACGTCGAGCGTCTGGGTGCCAATCGAGCCAGAACAGCCAAGGAGCGCCACGCGAAGCGGGCGCTCCCTCACGGTCGAGCTCGAGGTGTCCTCGAAGATGTTCACAGAATCCCCCCGAAGTGCAAGATGAAGTAGGTGGTCATGCAGGCAAAGAGCATGGAGTCCGAGCGGTCGAGCAAGCCGCCGTGACCCGGGATGAGGTTGCCCGAGTCCTTGACGCCAACCGAGCGCTTGAGACGACTCTCGAACAGGTCGCCGATGACGCCCGCAAGGCCGCTCGCGACTCCGGCGAGCAGAGCGAGCGGCAGCGGGATGGACCGAACGCCAAGGCCCCACACGATGGCCCAGACAATGCAGGAGCCAACGAGGCCGCCAACGAGCCCCTCGACGCTCTTGTTGGGTGAGATGCGCGGTGCCAGCTTGTGGCGACCGAAGCGCGAGCCCACGAGGTAGGCGAAGGCGTCGTTGACCCAGACCGATCCCATAGTGCCCAGCGTGAGCAGGGCGCCCTCGAGGCCGGGGTCGCAGGCCCTAATCGTCACGACGGACGAGAAGAGCAGACCCGTGTATGCTGCGCCAAAGACCGTGATGGCGGCGTCCGCGACGCTCGCGCGCGGCGTGAGCACGTACCAGACGCCCACGGCGAGCATGAGCAGCAGCGTGATACCCGTCTCGGCCTCGGGCCTGGCGAGGGCGCCCAGCGGGTACAGGATGATAGCGAACAGGCCGATGAACTCGTTGGGCATGCGGCCGGCGAGCCTCACCATGCGGAAGAACTCGGAGCCACACAGCCATGCCATCGCGGAGACGAGCAGCGTGGTGGGGATGCGGCCCCAGAAGAGGCACGCGAGAATCACGAGGGCGTAGACGAGGCCCGAGGTGGTTCTCGTCAGGAGCTTCTCGGTCCAGCTGCGGGCGCGCTGACTCTTGAGCGTGCCCGCCACGCGCTCGCCCTCGTGAGCCTCGCGGTGACGCTCAATGCTGTCGGAGGCGGCGTCGATGGTCTTGGGCGTGGGCTTGCGGGAGCGCGCATCGGTGTTGGGGGAATTGGCCACTAAGCCTTCACCCCGCCAAAGCGACGGTCGCGGCCCTGGAAGGCGCGAATGGCGCGCAGCAGCTCCCAGCGGTCGAAGTCGGGCCAGAGCGTGTCGGTGATGTAGAACTCGCTGTAGGCAAGCTGCCACAGCAGGTAGTTGGAGAGCCTCAGCTCGCCCGAGGTGCGAATGAGCAGCTCGGGGTCAGGCAGGTCGGCCGTGTAGAGGTGGGAGGAGACGCAGGCGGCGTCGACGTCGTCGACGGACAGGGTGCCCTCCTTGACCTTGGAGGCGATCAGGCGCGCCGCGCGGGCGAGCTCGGCGCGGGCGCCGTAGTTCACCGCGAGCGCGAGCGTCATGCCCGTGTGGTCGGCCGTCTCGGAGAGGCCCTCCTCAAAGACCTCGCGGGTCTTCTGGGGCAGGGCCTCGATGTCGCCGAGGAACTCGAGACGCACGTTCTCCTGGTGGAAGAGCGGCAGCTCCTTGACGAGCGTCGTGGCAAACAGGTGCATGAGCAGGTCGACTTCCTGCTGCGGGCGCTTCCAGTTCTCGGTGGAGAAGGCATAGGCGCTGAGCACGTCGATGCCAAGGCGAACGCACGCGGTGATGGTCTCGCGCAGGCTCGCGATGCCGGCGATGTGACCCTGGCCGCGCTCCATGCCCTGGCGGGTGGCCCAGCGGCCGTTGCCGTCCATGATCACCGAGATGTGAGACGGCAGGCGCTCGAGGTCTACGTCGGCAAGCGACACGTCCTCGGGGGCGTCAGCAAAGTAGGTTGTCAGCTCCTGCTCGTCACGCTGCACGGGCACACGACCTTTCTAGATCTCCATGACCTCGGCCTCTTTGGCCTTGGTTGCCTCGTCAATCTTCTTCACGAAGTCGTCGGTGAGCTTCTGGACCTTGGCCTGCTCGCGACGGACGTCGTCCTCGGAGAGCTCCTCGTCGCGCTCGAGCTTAGCGTTGGCCTCGCGGCGGACGTTGCGGATGGCCACGCGGGCCTCCTCGGCGAGCGTGCGGCACTCCTTCGCGAGCTCCTTGCGGCGCTCGCCGGTGGGCTTGGGGAACGGCAGGCGAATGACCTGACCGTCGTTGGAAGGCGTGATGCCAAGGTCGGACTGAGAGATGGCCTTCTCGATGGCGTTCAGGCTCGTCTTGTCCCACGGCTCGACGACGAGCATGCTGGCCTCGGGAACCTTGACACCGGCGAGCTGCGTGATGGGCGTGGACTGGCCATAGTAGTCGACCATGATCGAGTCGAGCACGTGCGGGTTGGCGCGGCCGGTGCGGACCTTGCCGAAGTTGGTCTTGAGCGCCTCGAGGCACTTGTCCATGCGCGAACGGGCGGTATCAGTAATCTCACTCATTAGTGGGTCTCCTCCCCAACGACGGTGGTGCCAACCGGCATTCCCTTGAGCGCGTCTGCGAAGACGTGCGGCTGGTCGATGTTGAACACGATCATGGACATGTTGTTGTCGGAGCACAGCGCGGTGGCCGTGGCGTCCATGACCTTGAGGTCGCGCGTGAGGACCTCGCGGTAGGTGATGGTGTCGAAGCGCTTGGCGTCCGGGTTCTTCATGGGGTCTGCGTCATAGATGCCGTCGACCTTGGTGGCCTTCATGAGGCAGTCGGCGTCGATCTCGCAGGCGCGCAGGGCCGCAGCGGTGTCGGTCGTGAAGTAGGGGTTGCCCGAGCCGGCGGCGAAGATCGCGACATAGCCCTTCTCAAGGTGCTTGATGGCTCGACGACGGATGTAGGGCTCGCAGACCTCGTCCATCTTGATGGCGCTCATGACGCGGGCGGTCATGCCGTTGCGCTCGAAGCCGTCCTGAAGGGCCAGGGCGTTCATGACCGTGGCGAGCATGCCCATGTAGTCTGCCTGGGCGCGGTCCATGCCACCTGCGGCACCGGCGACGCCACGGAAGATGTTGCCGCCACCGACGACCACGCCAACCTCGATGCCGTCGTCGTGGATGACCTTAATCTCCTTGGCCAGGTGGTCGACGACCTTGGGGTCGATGCCATAGCCGCCCTCACCCATGAGGGCCTCACCGGAGAGCTTGAGCAGGACGCGCTTGTACTTGTAGTCCGACAAGGGGGACTTCCCTTCACTCGTTGCCGTATCAGAAGAATTCTAGCAAAAGGCATGGCAGGGCTCGCGAATTGGACTGGATGCGCATAAGAAAAGGCCCGACACCATAGGGTGCCGGGCCTCATGCGACCAGTTTGCGCTGATGCCTTGGGCTACTCGCCGAAGGTGAAGCGGTCGAAGGCGACGATCTCGATGTTGTCGCCGAGCTCCTTGCCGACCTTCTCGGCGTACTGGCGGATGGTGATGTTGCCATCCTTGATGAAGGCCTGCTCGGAGAGGACGGACTCGCCGAAGAACTTGTTGAGGCGACCCTCGGCGATCTTGGTCTGAATGGCCTCGGGCTTGCCGGACTCGGCAGCCTGAGCCTTGTAGATGCTCATCTCGTGCTCGACGATCTCGGCGGGAACGTCCTCGCGACGAGCGGAGATGGCGCCGGCGGCGGCAGCCTGCATGGCGACGTCGTGGGCGAAGGTCTTGAAGGACTCGGCCTCAGCGGTCTCGGGCTTGGCGAAGGAGAACTCGACGATGGTGCCGAGCTTGCCGTTGGCGTGGACGTAGGAGCCGAAGGCGCCGTTCTCGACCTCGCGACGGGCGAAACGGGCGATCTTCATGTTCTCGCCCATGGTGTGAATCATCTCGGTGAGGGCAGCGTCAACCGTCTCGTTCTCGGAGAACTCGGCGGCCTTGAGGGCGTCGACGTCGGCCGGATTGGCCTTGGCGACGACGGCGGCCACGTTCTTGGCAAAGCCGGTGAACTTGGGGTTGCCACCGACGAAGTCGGTCTCGCAGGTGACCTCGACGAGGGCGGCAGCCTTGCCGCAGTCGCAGACGTAGGCGGCGACGGTGCCCTCGTTGGTCTCGCGGCCGGCCTTCTTGACGGCCTTGGCCATGCCCATCTTACGAAGGACGTCGACGGCCTTCTCGATGTCGCCATCGGCCTCGACGAGCGCCTTCTTGCACTCCATCATCGGGGAGTCGGTCATCTCGCGGAGCTGCTTGACGAGCGCGGCGGTGATCTGAGCCATGAGTGCCTCTCTCTCGTGTCTGTGCGCGCGTGCGCACGCAATACCTTTACATGCGGGCGCCGCCCATGTTTGGACGGCGCCCCTCAGTCATGAATTTGCTGCGAGGGCCCGTGGGTCTACTCGGCAGCGGGCGCCTCGACGGCCGGGGTGGTCTCGCCGGCGGCCATCTCCTCAGCGGTGATCTGCTCCTTGCCGGTGCCAGCCAGGACGGCGTCGGCGACGAGCTCGGTCATGAGGGCGACGGAGCGGATGGCATCGTCGTTCGCGGGGATGCCGTAGTCGACGACGTCGGGGTCGGAGTTGGTGTCGAGCAGGGCGACGACCGGGATGTGCAGGCGGTTGGCCTCGCGGATGGCGAGCTCCTCACGCTTGGAGTCGATGACAAACAGGGCAGCCGGGAGCTGGCGCATGTCGCGGACGCCACCGAGGTTGCGCTGGAGCTTCTCGAGCTCCTTGGTGAGCACGGACTGCTCCTTCTTGCCGCGAGCGGCCATGGAGCCGTCCTCGACCATGGTCTCGAGCTCCTCCATGCGGTTGATGCGGGAGCGCATGGTCACGAAGTTGGTGAGCACGCCGCCGAGCCAACGCTGGTTGATGAAGGGCATGCCACAGCGGGCAGCCTGCGTGGCGACGGGCTCCTGGGCCTGCTTCTTGGTGCCGACGAACAGGATCTGGCCGCCCTTGGCCGCGGTCTCCTTGAGGAAGGTGTAGGCGCGGTCGGCGTCGAGGATCGTCTGCTTGAGGTCGAGGATGTAGATGCCGTTGCGCTCGCCGAAGATGTACGGCTTCATCTTGGGGTTCCAGCGACGGGTCTGGTGGCCGTAGTGGCAACCGGCCTCGAGCAGGGTGTTAAGGTTAATCTTCACTGCCATGGTGCTACCTTTCTTTGGTTGGCCCTCCGCGCCGGTCATCCCCCTTGGCCACCCGATTAGCGGGCACCGTGGCCGCAGGGTCGCGACGCGTGTGATGTGGTGCTGGCGTATGCACAGCGAATTGATAGTCTAACAGCGGCCTCTCGCCCGCGCAAGTGGTTACCCTCACGGGCGACAGAGGCATCCACGACCCGCACATAAGCGGGGATACGAGCCCCATGCGACCACGCTACTCCCCCGACCGGGGGTGTGCCTGGAGCGCGGCAGCCTTGAGTCGCTCGATGGAGACGTGCGTGTAGATCTGCGTGGTCGAGAGGCTCTCGTGGCCCAGAAGCTCCTGGACGCTGCGCAGGTCTGCCCCGCCGTTGAGCAGCTGGGTGGCGAAGGTGTGGCGCATGGCGTGAGGCGTAATCGAGGGGTCGAGCCCCGCCTTGCCGACGAGCGCCTCGAACGCGAGGCGAAGCGACGCCGCGCTCATTCGTCGCCCCCGCACCGAGAGGAAGAGGGCGTTCTGGGCCGCGCGGGACGCGGCCGCCAGTTCGGGGCGTGCCTCGCGGATATAGCGCCCACATGCCTCGCAGGCCTTGGGGTAGAGCGGTACGAGCCGCTCCTTGCTGCCCTTGCCGAAGAGGCGCACCTGCCGCCCACGCAGGTCGACGTCAGCCACGTTGAGACCCGAGACCTCGGATATGCGCGCGCCCGAGGCGTAGAGCAGTTCGACCATGGCCCTGTCGCGGATGCCGCAGGTGTCTTCCTCGCAGGCATCGAGGAGCTGAGCGACCTCGTCGGGCGAGAGCGTCTTGGGCAGGCGGCGCGACAACTTGGGGCTCGCCACCGCCTCGACGTTGTCCTGCGTGGTGACGCCGCGGCTCACGAGCCACTTGTAGAGCGAGCGCACGGCGGAAAGGTGGCGGTTCTGCGTGGTGGTCGCGTAGCCTGCGTCCTGCAGCTCGGCGAGCCAGGAGCGAACCTCGGGGTGGGTGATGCGCAGGGGGTCGATGCCCTCGCGGCGGCACCAGTCGACGTAGGCCTGCAGGTCCGTCTCGTAAGCGCGGGTCGTGTTGGGCGAGAGGTTGCGCACGTCCCTGAGATAGGTGCAGAAGGCGGCCATCTGCACCTCGAACTCGTCCTGGGCGCGCTCGACGACCTCGCTAGGCGAACAGGTCAAGGCGCGTCGCGAGGTAGGCGTCGAGGTCAGCGAGGGCGCGTTGGGAGTAGCGCGCGTAGCGGTCGCGCTTCTTGAGACGCGGCCCCTCAAGCGGGGGCACGATGCCAAAGTTCACGTGCATGGGCTGGTAGGGGCTCGTGGCGGGATTGGTCGCGTAGGCCACGAGCGATCCCAGGGCGCCCGTTCGCGGAAGCTCGACCTGGGGCAGGCCGCGCAGGTCGGCGTAGCTGTTGAGCGCGGCGAGCAGGCCCGAGGCGATGGCCTCGGTGTACCCCTCGGTGCCACAGATCTGGCCCGCGAGGCGAACTGTTGTGCCCGGAACGGCGAAGGTGTGGTCGAGCACGCGTGGGGCGTCGACGAACGAGTTGCGGTGCATGACGCCATAGCGGAAGAACTCGGCGTTTTCGAGGCCGGGGATCATGCGGAAGACGCGGCGCTGCTCTGGCCAGGTGAGGTTCGTCTGGAAGCCCACAAGGTTATAGGACGTGAGCTCAGCGTTCTCGGGGCGCAGCTGCACGACCGCCCAGGGGCGCCTGCCCGTGCGGGGGTCGGTGAGGCCCACGGGCTTCATGGCGCCGTAGCGGGCGGCGTCGATGCCCGTGCGCGCCACCTCCTCGACCGGCTGGCAGGCGCAGAACAGGTCGCTTTGCTCAAAGTCCTTGGCCACCACCCTCTCGGCCCCGAGCAGGGCCTCCATGAACGCCTCGTACTCCTGCTTGTCCATGGGGCAGTTGAGGTAGTCGCCCACGCCGTTCTCCTCGTAGCGCGACTGCGAGAAGACGATGCTGCGGTCGATGGTCTCGGCGTCGACGATGGGGGCCGCCGCGTCGAAGAACGACAGCGACTCGGCGCCCACAAGGTCGCCCACGCTCTTTGCGAGGGCGTCCGAGCACAGGGGCCCCGCGGCGATGACGCAGCGGCCTTCGGGGACCTGCGTAGCCTCGCGCCTCACGACCTCAATGAGCGGGCTGGCCTCGATGCGCTCCCCCACCAGCTGCGAGAACCTCGTTCGGTCCACCGCGAGGGCGCCGCCGGCGGGCACCGCGGCCTGCCTCGCGCAGGCGAGGAGCTCGCTTCCCATGCGATCGAGCTCGGCCTTGAGCAGGCCGGCCGCGGAGTCGGGACGCATCGACTTGAGGGAGTTGGAGCAGACGAGCTCGGCGAAGCAGTCGGTGTGGTGGGCAGGTGAGCTCTTGGTGGGGCGCTGTTCGACGAGCCTCACGGGAACGCCGCGCCTCGCGAGCTGAAGCGCGCACTCGCTTCCCGCGAGGCCCGCGCCAACGATCGTAACCGTATCGAGCTGTGCCATGTCTCCCCTATCTGCATGTCTGTTATCTTCGCGCTTGTTTTCCTAGCGTTTCATTTTGCCCCAGCAGGGCCTGCTGGGTGGGTGCGAATCGCGCATCTGGCAGACGGCACACAAGTCCCAGCGCCTCCTGCTCGGCAAGCAGCACCAGCGCCTGGGGCAGCTCGACCCTAAGGAAGAGCGCTATCTCGTCGACCGTCATGGGGCTCGCGACGAGCGCGTCGAGCAGTTCGCCGCGCGACTCGCTGCGAACGTCGCTCGCGAGGCGGAGCCTCCCGTAGTCGAGCGCGATGAGGCTCTCGAGCGCCGCCTCGTCGGTGACGATGGAGGCGCCGTTCTCGATGAGCCAGTTGGTGCCCTGCGAGTTTGCCGAGAAGATCGAGCCCGGCACCGCATACACGCGCCGCCCCAGCTCCGCCGCCGTCGTGGCCGTGCTGAAGGTGCCCGAGGGACGCCCCGCCTCGCATACGATGAGTGAGGCCGAAAGGGCGGCGATGACGCGATTTCTCCGCACGAAGGTGTAGCGGGCGGGGCGCGTGCCCCAGCGCTCTATCGACAGGACGCACCCTCCCTCGCGCACGGCGCGACAGTAGAGCTCCTCGCTCGAGGCGGGGTATACGACGTCTGCCCCGCAGCCCGGTATGACGACCGTCTTTCCGCCCGCATCGAGCGCGGCGGTGCCGGCGGTCTGGTCGCAGCCAACGGCGCCGCCCGACACGACGACCACCCCGCACTCGGCGGCCACCCTGCCCGCCATGCGCGCGCAGGTGATCCCATAGGGGTTTGCCCTGCGCGCGCCGATGACGGAGACGCAGTCCTCGAGCAGCACCGTAGGGTCCCCGTAGCCGCGCAGCACCGGCGTCTCCCCTTCGAGGTCGAGAAGGGCTGGCGGGTAGCCGGGGTCGCCCCGGCAAAGCTCCCACCGCTCGAGCCCGGCCACCGCGCTTGCATAGCTTCCGGCACCGTGCGCGACACCAGCCCTCTCATGCTCCCCCACTGCTCTCATCTCCCAACGCATAGCGGCTTCTGAATGCACACGCCTCCGCAACGTCGTCCGTATCGACGCGCTCTCGCTCGGCGAGGTCCGCGATGGTGCGCGCGACGCGGGCTGTGCGTGCGATGGCCCTGCCACCCAGGCTCAGGCGCTCGGCCATGAGCTCGAGCAGCGACTGGGCCTTGGGCGAGAGGTCGCAGCTCTCGACTGAGCCCGGCATGCCGTTGCTGCCGCGCGCCCGCCTCCACGAGCCAAAGTCGCGGCCAACGCTCACCTGTTGTGCCATGGCCTGGGAGCTCAGTCCCTCGCCACCTTTGATGACGCTCGCGGCGGCCGGGCGCGCGACGTCGACGAAGACGTCGATACGATCCATGAGCGCGCCTCCCACGCGCGACTGGTAGCGCGCGATCTGCGCCGGCGTACAGCGGCAGACGTGCCCGCGGTCGCCCGCATGCCCGCAGGGGCAGGGGTTCGCCGCGGCGATGAGCTGGAACACCGAGGGAAAGGTGCAGACGCCGTCGGCGCGGACGAGGCGAATCTCGCCATCCTCCATGGGCTGGCGCAGCGCCTGCAGCACCGAGGGGGAGAACTCGGGAAGCTCGTCGAGGAAGAGCACGCCCCGGTGCGCGAGCGATGCCTCGCCGGGCGTGATCGGGGAGCCGCCGCCCACGAGGCCCGCGCGCGTCACCGAGTGATGCGGCGCGCGAAAGGGCCGCCTTCCAGCGCGGATGTCATCGATGGGAAGGCCGCAGACCGAATGGACGAGCATGGCCTCGAGCATCTCCGCCTCGTTCAGGGGCGGCACCACGCTGCACAGGGCCGCGCCCTCAAAGCGGGCGTCTGCCTGCCCGGCCTCGGCCAGCCCCTCGCGCAGAGCCTTGGTGTAGGCCGCGCCGTCCCAGCTGTGGTCGGTGGGGAGACGAAGCTCAAATACGCGGCCGCTGTCGCCCCAGCCCGCCACGGTCACGTTGGTGTTACCCATATCTGCCAGCAAAACCATTGTTCCTGCCTGCCTTTTCCAAAGCCCGGAATTCCGGGCAGAATTTGCGAATGCACCCTCAGTATACCTTGTTTTTTCCATTGCCGCAACGGAAATGGGGTTAAACCCGCCGCAAACTGCATAAGAATTGGGCAAAAGCGCGGCGATGGCCCTGCCCGGCTG
>UQSV01000040.1 GCA_900543875.1 uncultured Coriobacteriaceae bacterium
TTTGAAGAGCCCTGCTGACCTGATCCAGCCCTTCGGAAAAGGTTTTGGCGTCAATCGTCGCTTTCTTTCGCATAGAATTGAAACCTCCAGTCATTTCATAATATTTGCCCCGGTGCGCCAGCTAGGACATACAAAATCCAAGCTGTATTCTCCGAGGCTTGATGCTTTAGAACATATCCCAGGGAGGAAGCTCCTCCGACAGGATGCTGAATGTGCTCCAGCGTCCGCAGTGCGGACAACATACTTCGCCCTTCTGCGCCCCGTCGATCTGCTCCTGGGTCACGGTGCCGGTGTAGCCAAGCACCTGGCAGGCGACCTCACCCTGTGGGTAGGAGCGCTGCGTGCGCGTCTCGACCGTGACGTCAGGGAAGACGTCGACGTGCTCCTGGATGAAGGCGACCTGCGAGCGCGAGGCGTCGACGGCGATCGTGCGTGCGCTCTGGGCGCTCTGGGTCGAGTCGGTGGCGCGGCGCTTGGCGGCGACGGTGGGCATGCCGAGGAGGTTTGCCAGGAGGTTGAGCTCGATGGAGTCGTCGGCGATGTCGCTCTTGGCGCACACCGTGAGGCTGGGGCGGTTCGCGACGAGCTCGACGCCATTGCGGTCGAGGATGCGGCCACGCGGCGCCGGCGTGGTCACCGTGCGCGTGCGGTTCGTCTCGGCCTGGGCCGAGTAGTCGTCGCCCGAAACGATCTGCATCGACCAGAGGCGCGCGAGCAGGGCCGCGATGACGCCTCCAGAGAACACACCCAGGCCGATGAAGCGGCTCTGGAAGGTCTTCTCGGGAGAGGTGTCGTTGCCACCGGCCGCGCGCGGGGCCTGGCCGCCAATGTCGAAGCGCAGGCCATCGGAGCCCCTGCTCGCGAGCAGGACGGCCGCGACGGCCACCGCGGCGATGACCACGATGACACCTATGAGCAGAATGGTTCCCGAGCTCATGCGCTACAGGCCCTTCATGGACAGGCCGCCCGAAGAGTGGCGGCCGCCAAAGGTTCCGCCCGTGCCGCCGGCGCGCGACAGCGCGAAGGCGACGACGGCCATGCTGAGGCAGTCGAGAAGGGCACCGGGCAGGGCGCGCAGGAAGACGACGTCGACGAAGGACGACGCCTGGCCAAAGACGAGCAGCACGAGGGCGTAGCCAACCTCGACGATGAGCGCGACGGGCACGAAGAGCACGACTCCAGCGGTGGGGTCGTCCGCAATGCGGCTGTGGCCGCCCACGGCGAGGGCGTAGCACATGACGGTGAGCAAAAGCGCCATGAGGCCGATGGGTCCGGAGCCCGCGAGGTCATAGAACAGGCCGCACGCAAAGCCGATGGCCGGCGCCTTGGACTCCTCGCCACCAAGGGTGAGCGCCACGGCGAGGACAAGCGCAAGGTTCGCGCGACCGCCCAGGATGCCCACGTAGGGGGCGATGGAGAGCTGGAGCAGGCAGAGCACGACCGCAAGGATAATCGCGACGCGACGAAACTTGCCGGTGTCGTTGACGATCATGGCTACCCCCTACTCCGAGCTCGAGGAATCGGTCTGGTCAGAAGAGTCGCTCGCGGCGGCGTCAGTCGTGGCGGCCGCGGTGGTGGCGCTCGTCGAGGTGGTGCGGTCTTGGGCGTTCGCGGCCGTGGCGTCGTCTGCCGTGGCCTGTTGGTCGCCCGAGAGCGAGGTGATGACGAGGACCTCCTCGAGCGAGCCCACCGAGGCGAGTGGCTCGACCGTGATGTCGTAGTAGAGCGAGCCCGAGGACTTCGTGACGTTCGACACGGTTCCCACGGGAAGGCCCTTGGGGTAAACGCCGCCCAGGCCGCTCGTGACGACGGAGTCGCCCGTGCTCACCTGCTGGTCGGTGCGGATGAGGTTGAGGTGGAGGGTGCCGTCGGCCGAGCCCTGGAGCTGGCCCTGGGCGCCGCTCGACTGGACCTTGGCCGAGACGCCGGAGGACTCGTCGGTGATGAGGCGCACCGTGGCCGTGGTGGGACCGCACTCGCTCACCTGGCCCACGACGCCGGTCGAGGTCATGACGGGCATGCCGGTCTGGATGCCCGACGTCGTGCCCTTGTCGATCGTGATCGTGGAGCTCCAAGAGTCGGTCGAGCGGGCGATGACGCGGGCGGCCGTCGAGTCGAGGTTGTACTGGTTGCGCAGCTGGAGCAGGTCGGTCAGGGTGTTGGCCTCGTCCTCGTACTCGGTGAGGCGCGCCACCTGGGCCTTGAGGTCGTCGTTCTCGGCCTTGAGGTCGGAGAGCGTCTGCGAGTCTGCTGTGAGGTTGCCCACGACGTTGGAGATACCCGAGATGGGCGACGCCACGACCGAGCCCACGACGCGCGCCGGCGTGGCGACCGTCTGGAAGACGCCGCGCACGCCGTGCAGAAGGCCTGAGTCGCCCTCGCGAACGCCCAGCACGAACAGGGCGAGCGAGATGACGCTGAGCACTATGAGCGAACGCGGGACCCCGTTGGAGGACCCGCGCCCCATGGACGATTTGGGTGCCGAGAAACGCTGAGCCATAGGCAGGAACCTACTTGCCCGAGCTCTGCACGAAGCCGCCGGACAGGGCGTTGGCCTCGAGCACCTTGGCGCAGCCAAGCACGACGTTCTCGAGCGCGGTTGGGCTCACGTTGACCGGGACGCCCGTCTCCTCGCGGAGACGCTGGTCGAGACCGCGCAGGAGGCCGCCGCCACCGGTGAGCATGATGCCGTAGTACATCAGGTCGCTCGCGAGGTCGGGCGGGGTGACGTCGAGGGCGTCCTTGACGGCCTTGGTGACCTGGTCGAGCGGCGAGTTGAGCGCGCGACGAATCTCCTCGGACTCGATGCGGACCGTCTTGGGCAGGCCGCTCATGACGTCGCGGCCGTTGACCTCGACGTCGAGTTCCTCCTTGAGCGGGGCCGCGGAGCCCACTTTGATCTTGATGTCCTCAGCGGTGCGCTCGCCAATCGAGAGGTTGTAGGCGTCGCGGACGTGCTCAAGGATGACCTGGTCGAACTCGTCGCCCGCCGTGCGGATCGACTGAGAGACGACGATGCCGCCCATGGCGATGACGGCGACCTCAGTCGTGCCGCCACCGATGTCGACGACCATGGTGCCCGTCGGGTCCTCGATGGGCAGGTTGGAGCCGATGGCAGCCGCCATGGGCTCCTCGATGAGGAACGCCTGGCGGGCGCCGGCCTGGACGGTCGCCTCGAAGACAGCGCGCTTCTCGACCGACGTGACGCCGGAGGGCACGCACACGACGACGCGCGGGCGGGGGCTCCAGGGATAGCGGCGTTTGGAGGCCTTCTCGATGAAGTAGCGCAGCATGACCTCGGTGACGTCAAAGTCCGAGATGACGCCGTCCTTCAGCGGGCGGATGGCCTTGATGGAGCCGGGCGTGCGGCCAACCATGCGCTTGGCGTCGGCGCCAACGGCCAGCACGCGCTCCTCGCTCTGGTCGATGGCCACGACGGACGGCTCGTTGATGACGATGCCCTCGCCGCGGACGGACACGAGCGTGTTCGCGGTTCCGAGGTCGATGGCAAGATCGCCACCGTACTCGCCCAGTATGGAGTCAAGGAATGACATAGCATCCGTTCTTTCGGGGTTCGTGCGCTGCGGCCTACGTGCTAGTTGGCCTCGGTGGAAGCGTCGGCGGTGGCGGCCTCCGTGTCGGGCGACGCGGTGGCCGCGGCATCGGTCTGGTCGGTCGTGGAGTTCGAGAGCGTGCCGGTCGTCGTGGAGCTCGAGGCGCCCTGGGAGGCAAACGAGAGCTCGACGCCGGAGACCTTCCAGCCAAGTCCGCTGCGGACGAGCGTGACCTGGTAGGACTGCGAGCCGCCGGAGGGCAGGCTGGCCGTCACGAGGGCGGTGGAGCTGCCGGTGGAGCGGTCGACGCCCGAGACGGTCGACGTGGCGCCCGCGGGAAGCAGGGCCGAGATCTCGGAGCTCTGCTCGGAGGAGACGGAGTCAGCGAGGTAGGGCGCGATGTCGTTGCCCTGGGAGGCCGCGGAGAACATGTCTGAGACGACGGCCTCCTGCGTGGGCCAGCCGTAGCCGCGCCAGAACGCGAAGCCGCCGGCACCGGCGAGGACGATCAGGATGATGAGGATCGTGAGGAACACCTTGAGGCCGCGGTGGCTGTGCTTGCGGCGCGCCTGGCGCTTGTCCTTGTCGGCGGCCATGAGGTCCTCCTCCGTGACGGAGAAGAAGCCCGTGTCCTCGGGGCTCGGGATGAACTCGCCAGAGCGGCCCATGGGGTCGAGCGGGTCGTACGAGGCCGTGGTGGGGCCAAAGCCGTCGTTGGCGGCAAGGGAGTTCGCGCCGTAACCGGCGGCGTCGAGCAGCTGGTCGGTCTCGGAGGGGCCATTGCCCTGGCGGGCGGCGAGGCCCCTCTGGGCGGCCGTGTAGGCAACCTGCTGGTCGGCGGTGAGCTGGTAGGAGGGATCGGCGGCGGCCTTGTTGAAGGAGTCGACGGCCTCGGTCAGGCGGTTGGAGGCCATGTAGGCGCGGCCGAGCTCGGCGTAGATGGCGCCCTGGCCACCCTCGATGGAGAAGTCGAGGGCCGTGCGGTAGGCCTCGACGGCGTCGTCGGGACGACCGAGCGTCATGAAGCATCCGCCGAGGTTGAGCAGGACACCCGACGGGTCGGGGTTGCTCTCGTCGATGGCAGCGTTGCGCCAGGCGGTTCCGGCCTCGAGGGCCTGCCCGCGGCTCTCGTAGAGCTTGCCCAGGGCAACGTGGGCCTTGTAGGGCGTGGGATAGGTGGGGTCGGCGACGGCGGCCTGGAAGCAGGCCTCGGCAGCGTCAGCCTGACCGGCGGCCACGAGGGCACGGCCGCGGTTGCAGTTGAGGGCGCCCACGTGACCGTAGGAGGCGTCGGAGAGGGCCTCGCCATAGGCGGCCGCGGCCTCGGCGAACATGCCGAGCTTCATGAGGGCGTTGCCGCGCAGGTGGTCGGCCTCGCCACAGGACTCGCCGGCAGCCTTGGCGCCGTTGAGCGCGGACACCGCGCCCGCCCAGTCGCCACGCTGGTAGGCGGCCTTGCCCATATCGAATGCCTGAGTGTTCAAGATGGCCTCCCCTTTAGAGAGCTTCGTGCTCGATGCAGATGGACTCGATGACGTCGCCCGCGCGTAGGGTGCCAATGACGTCGAGGCCCTCGATCGTGTTTCCAAAGACGGTATACCCGTCATCGAGCATGTGCTGCGGGCCAAGGCAGAAGTAGAACTGCGAACCGGCAGAGTCAGGGTGCTGCGAGCGAGCCATGGCCAGGGCGCCGTCGACGTGGCTGTTGCGCGGGTTCGTGTCGTACTCGTGCTTGATGCGGTAACCGGGGCCACCCGTGCCGGGCATGCCGTCGCGGCCGGCGCGGCCGCTCGCGACCTCGGCGCTCGTCATGTCGCGCGTGTTGGGGCAGCCGCCCTGGATGACGAAGCCCGGGACGTAGCGGTGGAACTTGAGGTCGTCATAGAAGCCGCTGCACGCGAGCTCGCAGAAGTTGGCGACGTGAATGGGAGCGCCCTCGCCGTCGAGGCGGACGCGGATGGTGCCCTTCGACGTCGTGACGACGGCGACCTCGTCTCCCTTGACGGAGTACTCGGGGGTGTAGAGGGGATCGGGAATGCCGAACATGAGACCTCCAGGCATGAAGGCGCGCCACAAGGGCACGCGAGATGTGGCGTACTAACTGGTTAATTCTAGCAGCACGAGCACGCTTTCACACATTCGGCACGCGCGGCGCCGCGCGCCATGGCACGCGGCTAGCGCTGCTCGGGCTTCCAGGCGTCGTAGTTCTTCTTGAAGAGGTTGACGTAGGCCTCGGAGCCGTCGGAGGCGCGGTTGCCGACCATGGGCTTCATGATCTTGTCCTTGTCGGCGGTGGGGTTGTCGCTCTCGGCCGAGAGCTTCCAGGCTTCGTAGATGGCGTCGACGCGGTTGCGCAGCCAGCTCGCGAGGGTCGAGACGTTGGCCTTCTGGTCGGCATAGGTGCCGGTCGTCTGCGTGTCGATGCCCGCGATGGTGGTGGCCTCGTTGCTCACGTCGAGCTGGAGCTGCAGCGCGTCCTGCTCGCCTTGGGAGCGCTCGTCGGCCGTGCCGGAGGTACCCTTCTCGTCCAGGCGCTGCTCGAGCTCGTCGGCGCGAGCCGAGAGGTCTGCCAGGGCTTCGTAAGACGAGGTGAGCGACTGGAAGGTCGCCTCGTCCGCGGACAGCACGCTCGTGGCGGAGGCGGTGCCGCGGTCCTGCCCGGCGAGGCGCTCGACCGTGCCGGGGAAGCCCGCCTGCGAGGTGTCGGCGGGAGTGGTCGCGCGCGTGTCGGTGAGGTTGGGGTCCCAGGGATGCGCGATGGCCAGCGCCGCTCCGCCCACGACGAGCAGGCTCGCGATGGCAGCCAGGGCGAACACCTTGGTGTGGGGCAGGCGCTCGCGCCCGTAGGCACTCTCGGAGTGGGGATTGGGCTCGCTGGGGATGGCGCTCTCGATGCGCGGCAGCGTCGAGGTGCGCTCGCGCTCGGCGCGCAGCTCTTCGGAGCGTCGGCGCTCGAGTTCGTCGGCCACGCGCGTGGCTCCCGTCGTATCGACGGGCATGCCGCACGAGGGGCAGACCTGCTGCCCCGCTGGCACGAGGGCCCCGCAGGAGGGACACCATGAGCCGGTGAGCTTGGGCATCACGCGCGTGGCCGCGAGGTTCGCGTGGCACGCGGGGCAGATATCTTGGCCGTCGGCGATTTCAGAGCCGCAGGCAGGGCACTTCACGAAAGGTCCTCCAAGACGTAGGGAAGGATGCCGCCGCTGCGAAGGAAGGCTCCCTCGAGGGCGGTGTCGACGCGCACGGTGCAGTCGAACGTCACCTTGGTGCCGTCGGCACGTGTGGCGGTGACGGTGGTGCGGCGACGCGCGGGCAGGCCGCCCGCAAGGTCCACGGGCTCGATATCGTAGACCTCCGTGCCGGTGAGGCCAAGCTCCTGCGCACTCAGTCCATCAATAAACTCGAGCGGCAGGATTCCCATCTGCACGAGGTTGGAGCGGTGGATGCGCTCGAAGCTCTGGGCGATGACGGCGCGCACCCCCAGCAGCAGCGGGCCCTTGGCGGCCCAGTCGCGGCTCGAGCCCGAGCCGTACATGCGGCCGGCGACGATGACGAGCGGCGTGCCCGCGGCCTCGTAGGACTCGGCGGCGTCGAAAACGCTCTTAACCTCGCCGCACGTCTGATCGAGCGTCACGGGGCCGGTCGTGCCGGCGAGCCTGTTGTCGAGCTTGACGTTGGCGAAGGTGCCACGCGCCATGCACTCGTGGTTGCCGCGGCGCGAGCCGTAGGTGTTGAAGTCGGCATCGGCCACGCCGCGCTCGCGCAGGTAGCGGGCGCAGGGCGAGCCGGCCGCGATCGCTCCGGCCGGCGAGATGTGATCGGTGGTCACGAAGTCGCCAAACAGGCACAGGGCGCGGGCGCCGCTGACGCCAACGTGGCCCTGCCTGCGCGCGATTTCGAAGTAGGGCGGACGGCGCACGTAGGTGGAGCCCTCGTCCCAGGCGAAGGTGGCCGACTTCCCCGCCTCGATTTCGCTCCAGGAGCGCTCCCCCTCGAGCAGGTTTGCAGACCCCTGCGCGTAGACCTCGGGGTCGAGCACCTGGGCTAAGACCTCAGAAATCTCTGCCGTGGTGGGCATGATGTCTGCGAGCATGACCGGACTGCCGTCGGCACGCGTGCCCACGGGCTCGCGAGAGAGGTCGACGTCCATCGTGCCCACGAGCGAGTAGGCGACGACGAGGGCTGGCTGGGCGAGGAAGTTCTGCGCAACGTCGGGCGATATGCGGCCGTCGAAGTTGCGGTTGCCCGAGAGCACGCTCGTGAGTTCCATGTCGGCGGCGAGGGGCTTGAGGCACGGCAGAATTTCGCCGGAGTTTCCGATGCAGCTCATGCAGCCAAAGCCGCAGGTGAAGAAGCCCACGGCGCGCAGGTCGTCGAGAAGGCCGGCGCGCTTGAGGATGAGGGCGGCGGCATGGGAGCCGGGGGCGAGGATGCGCTTGACCCAGGGCTTGGCCGTAAGGCCCGCCTCGCGGGCGTGGCGTGCGGCGAGGCCGGCCGCGACCATCATGGCGGGGTCGGTGGCCGTGGTGCAGCTCGTGATGGCGGCGATGGCGAGGGCGCCGTGGTGAAGCTCGTGGGTGGAGCCGTCGGCGCAGGCGACGTTCCAGGAATCGCTCATGTCGCCGTGGCCGTGCTCGGCGGAAACGCCCTCAAAGCGCTCCTTGAGGCCGGCGGGCGTCACGCGGTTGTGCGGGCGCGAGGGGCCGGCGAGCGACAGCTCGACCTGGGAGAGGTCGAGCTCGACCACGCGCGCGTAGCGACGGCCCTCGGAGGCGCCGAAGACGCCCTGGGCCATGGCGTAGGCTTCGACGAGGGCGACCTGCGCGGCGTCGCGGCCGGTGAGGAGCAGGTAGTCGAGCACGTTGTCATCGACCGGGAAGAGCGTCGAGGTGGCGCCGTACTCGGGCGTCATGTTGGAGACGCAGGCGCGCTGCGTCACGCTCAAGGTCGATACGCCCTCGCCAAAGGCCTCGACGAGGCAGCCCACGACGCCCTCGGCACGCAGACGCTGGGCAACCGTGAGCGCAAGGTCCATGGCCGAGACGCCGCTGGCGAGCCTGCCCGTGAGGTGCAGGCCCACGACCTCGGGAACGCGCATCGAGATGGGCTGGCCCAGGGCCGCGGCCTCGGCCTCGATGCCGCCCACGCCCCAGCCAAGCACGCCGATGCCATTGGCCGTGGGGGTGTGCGAGTCGGTGCCCACAACGGTGTCGAAGCAGCAGAGGCTGCCCTCGCCCTCCCACAGGGCGTCGGTGGTGACGACCTGGCAGAAGCGCTCGATGTTGAGCTGGTGGCAGATGCCGCGTCCCGGAGGCACGATTTGCACGTTGTCGAAGGAGTGGCTCGCCCACTTGAGGAAGGCGAAACGCTCGCGGTTGCGCGAGGCCTCGATGGCGAGGTTCTGCCCGGCCGCATCGTCCCCGTCGGCCACGTCGGCACAGACGGAGTGGTCGATGACGAGCGTGCAGGGAATGCGCGGGTTCACGACGCGCGGGTCTCCCCCACGCTCGACCATGGCGTCGCGCATGGCGGCGAAGTCCACGAAGACGGGCACACCCGTGAAGTCCTGGAAGAGCACGCGGGCGGGCATGAACTCGATCTCGTCGCCGGCGGCGCCGGCCTCGCTCGCGGAGACGATGCGCTCGGCGGCGCGCAGGGCGTCCTCGTCGGTCTCGGCGCGGCGGATCACATTCTCGAGCAGGACCACGAGGCAGGCCGGGAGCTTGTCAGCACCGGGGATGCCGGAGACGTCAACGATGCGCGAGGCGACGCCCGCCACATCGAGCTCGCGGCCTGATCGGGCCGCGGCGACGGCGGCGGCGAAGTCCTCACCAAAGTTACTTTGACTCTTGCTCATGGTTCGTCTCCCTGAGGCTCTCGATGGACTTCATGAAGTTCTCGTACCCCGCATCTTCCGAGACGAGCCTGATGCCTCGGTTGAACAGGACGTTGAAGATGACGAGCGCGAGCGCACCGATGACGAGCGTCGCGATGGTCATGACGAGGTCGTAGGGCACGATGTCGAAGAAGGGACCCGCAACGGTGCAGCCCAGCACCACGATGCCCACGACCACGACGAGAAGCGCGCTGCGCAGGGCGTTGAGCGGCAGCGAGATGCGCACGATGAGGGCAAAGCCCACGAGGCTCGTGAGCACGACGCACACCGTCGAGATCTGCTCGCGGTTGAGGCCAAAGCGCTCGAGCAGGCCGCTCGCGAGGCCCACGGCCACGATGACCGCGATGGAGCCGGGCACCGAACGCGCAAGGACGTTGCCCAGGAAGCTGCCGCGCACGCGCTCGTGGTTGGGCTCGAGCGCCAGCACGAACGACGGGATGCCGATGATGGCGGCCGAGATGAGCGACATCTGCACCGGCTGGAACGGATAGGGCGGGATGAACGCGCACAGGATCGCGAGAACCGCCGAGAAGACCGTCTTGACCAGGAAGAGCGAGGCAGAGCGCTGCAGGTTGTTGATGGAGCGGCGGCCCTCCGCCACGACAGACGGCATGTGGGCGAAGTCGTTGTCGACGAGCACCACCTCAGCGACGTTGCGCGCGGCGTCGGAGCCCGAGGCCATGGCCACCGAGCAGTCGGCCTCGCGCAGGGCGAGGACGTCGTTCACGCCGTCGCCCGTCATCGCGACGGTGTGGCCGGCGGCGCGCAAGGCCTGCACGAGCTCGCGCTTCTGCTGCGGCGTGACGCGGCCGAACACGCGGTAGGTGACCGCGGCAAGCTTAAGCTGCTCGGGCGTGGTGAGCGTCGAGGCGTCGACCCACCGGTCGGCGTCGGGGACGCCCGCCTCGGCGGCGATGCTCGAGACCGTGCGCGGGTCGTCGCCGGAGATGACGTTGAGCTGGACGCCCTGCTCGACGAAGTAGCGGATCGTGTCGGGCGCATTCGAGCGGATGTGGTCGGAGAGTGTGAGGATGCCAAGGGCCCTGGGCTCGCCGATGATGGCGCCCTCGTCGTCGAATCCGTCGCACTCGGCGATGGCCAGGCAGCGCTCGTGCTCGTTGGCGTTCGCGAGGGCCTGCGAGATGGGCTCGGGCACGCCAGCGGCAAAGACGAACTGAGCGGCACCCATCACGAGGGCGCGGCCGCCGGGCATGACGCAGCCCGAGTACTTGCGGGCGCTCGAGAAGCCGATGGCGCGGGCCGCCTCGGGGGCGGCGATGCCAACCTCGGAGGCGTGGCGAATGATGGCCGTAGCCGTCTCGTTGGCATCGTGGGCGCTCGCGCGCACCACGCTCGCCGCGGCAAGCTCGACGTCGGACGAGGTGGCACCATCCACGCCCACGGCACGCTCGAAGTCCATGGAGCCCGAGGTGATGGTGCCCGTCTTGTCGAGGCACAGCACGTCCACGCGGGCGAGTGCCTCGATGCAGTAGAACTGTTGCACGAGCACGTGATCATTCGCGAGGCGCGCGGCCGAGATGGCGAGCACCGTGGAGGTAAGCAGCACGAGGCCCTGGGGAATCATGCCCACGAGCGCCGCGACTGTCGTGAGAATCGACTGGTTGACCGTAGAGCCGTCGTTTAGGGTGCGTAGGAAGAGCGCAAGGCCAATGGGCGCAAGCAGCCACGTGGCCGCACGGATAATCATGTTGAGCGTGGCCATGATCTCGGACTTGACCTTCTTGACGTACTTGGCCTCGGCGTTAATCCGCGAGGCGTACGAGTCGGCGCCCACGCGCGTGACGCGCGCCAGCACGAGGCCCGAGTCAAGGAAGCTGCCGCTCATGAGCTCGGAGCCGGCAAGCTTGGTGACGGGCTTGCTCTCGCCGGTGAGGAGGCTCTCGTTGAGGCCCGCCTCGCCCCAGATGACCTCGGCATCGGCCGGCACCTGGTCGCCGCGGCGCAGCACCAGGACTTCGTCGAGCACGACGTCGTCGTGCGCGACGTAGGCGTCGGCGCCGCCGCGGCGCACGCAGACGGGACGCTCCGCCAGAATCGAAAGCTTGTCGATGGTGCGCTTCGAGCGGACCTCCTGGTAGACGCCGATGAAGAGGTTCGCGAAGATCACGACGAGGTATGAGAGGTTTCGCCAGGAGCCCGTGAACGCGACAAGGCCGGCCAGCACCGCATTGACGCCGTTGAACAGCGTGAAGAGGTGCTCGCACACAATCTGGCCCACCGACTTGGTGGTGGGGCCGCCGTATGAGTTCACGAGGCCGTCGGCGACGTGGGCCTCGACCTCGGCGGGCGTGAGGCCGGAAATCTCGGGCGCCACGATGTCGGGCGCTTCGGTGTTGGACAAGGGCACTCCCCTCAAAGAAGATGCGAACGTCCATTGTACGGGGTCGGGGGCGTTTCGGCACGCTCGCCCCGACTGCTTACAGAACTGAAACGTAGGCAAAGGGGGCATGCCGCACGCATAGCGAGGGGCCAGAGTGAAGGCCCGTCTCCCCCGACCACCCGGCTTGGGCTATACTGCACTCGCAAGCTCTCTTAGCTCAGCTGGATAGAGCGTTCGCCTCCG
This sequence comes from uncultured Coriobacteriaceae bacterium, assembly GCA_900543875.1. Taxonomy (GTDB): domain Bacteria; phylum Actinomycetota; class Coriobacteriia; order Coriobacteriales; family Atopobiaceae; genus Parolsenella. Next base: position 12,035 of record UQSV01000040.1, read on the forward strand.
GAGCGAAAGGTCGCGGGTTCGAATCCCACAGAGAGCACCATTCGCTTATAAACGGCCCCAGCGATGGGGCCGTTTTTTGTGTGCACGTTCCTTTCACCCTTAATGAGGAAAGCCCATCTCCGAGAGACCCATTTTTGTCAAGCCATAACGGCTGCGAGGTCGGGCAGCGGCACCTATATGTAGTACCATCGGTCAACTAAGGAAAACTCAAGCGCGGACGCCGCACAGAGGGGGAACGATGATCGCAGTCGTCAAGGACACGGCAACGCCGGAACAGGTAGGCCACTTCGTAAGCTGGATCGAGAGCAAGGGCCTCTCCGCCCACATCTCCAAGGGTGATAACACCACGATCATCGGTCTGGTGGGCGACACCACCCAGGTTGACCCGTACCTCATCGAGGGCATGGACATCATCGAGCGCGTCCAGCGCGTCTCCGAGCCATTCAAGCGCGCCAACCGCAAGTTCCACCCGCTCGACACGGTGGTCGACTGCGGCCACGGCGTCAAGGTGGGAGGCGGCACCTTCAACGTCATCGCAGGTCCCTGCTCGGTCGAGGGAGACAACCTCATCCGCATCGCGCGCGAGGTCAAGGCCGCCGGCGCCACGATGCTGCGCGGCGGCGCCTACAAGCCCCGCACCTCCCCCTACGCCTACCAGGGCATGGGCGAGGAGGGCCTCGACATCCTGTGCGCCGCCCGCGACGAGCTCGACATGCCCATCGTGACCGAGATCATGGACCCGCGCGACGTCGACAAGTTCCTCTCGCGAAACATCGAGGTCTGGCAGATCGGCGCGCGCAACGCCCAGAACTTCCCCCTGCTCAAGGAGGTTGGCAAGACCCAGACGCCCATCCTGCTCAAGCGCGGCATCGCCGGCACCATCGACGAGCTGCTCATGGCCGCCGAGTACATCATGAGCGAGGGCAACCCCAATGTCATAGTCTGCGAGCGCGGCATCCGCACGTTCGAGACGCGCACGCGCAACTCCTTCGACCTCAACGCCATCCCCGTGCTCCACGGCCTCACCCACCTGCCGGTCTGCGCCGACCCCAGCCACGCCACGGGCCACACCCGCTACGTGACGCCGATGGCGCTTGCTGCGACCGCCGCTGGCGCCGACTGCCTCGAGATCGAGGTCCACGACGACCCCAAGCACGCCTGGTCTGACGGCGCCCAGGCGCTCACGCCCGAGCAGTTCCGCGACGCCATGGCGCGCATCGCCAAGGTGCGCGAGGCTGTGACCATGGAGGTTGAGTAGCGTGGACGAGAAAAGCAATAAACCGCAGGTTGCATCCATGATCGAGGGCAGAGTGGGCATCGTTGGCCTGGGCCTCATCGGCGGCTCCATCGCCCGCGCCATGGCACGCGGGGGCCACGAGGTCTACGCCTTCGACCTCAACGAAGACATCGAGACCTTCGCCGCGATCGAGACGACCGCGGGACGGCTCACCGATGAGCTCGTTGGCACCTGCGAGCTCATCGTTCTCGCCTGCTACCCCAAGGCGTGCGTCGACTGGCTGGAGAGCCACGCCTCGCTCGTGAGCCCGGACGCCATCGTGATCGACACGGGCGGCGTCAAGCGCTCCATCTGCGAGCCGTGCTTTGACATCGCCCGAAAGAGCGACATCACCTTCGTGGGCTGCCACCCGATGGCGGGCACCCAGTTCTCCGGCTACGCGCACTCGCGCGCCACCATGTTCGAGGGTGCGCCCATGGTGGTTTGCCCTCCGCCCGAGATTCGTGGCGTGGCGTGCCTCGCGCTCGTCGACCGCCTGGAGGGCCTGCTCGCCCCCTGTGGCTTTGACAAGTTCACCGTGACGACCCCCGAGCGCCACGATGAGGTCATTGCCTACACCTCCCAGCTCGCGCACGTCGTGTCGAACGCCTACGTCAAGAGCCCCACGCTCGCCCATCGCAAGGGCTTTGCCGCGGGCTCCTACCGCGACCTCACCCGCGTGGCGAGGCTCAACCCCACGATGTGGTGCGAGCTGTTCCTCGACGACGCCGACAACCTCGCAGCTGAGATTAGCACGCTCGTCGACGCGCTCAACCAGTACAAGGACGCGCTCGAGGCCCGAGACGCCCAGAGGCTCACCGAGCTTCTGGCCGAGGGCGACCGCATCAAGCGCGCCGACGAGAAGGAGGCCGAGGTCTAGATGGGTAGCGGCAACAAGCCGTCTGGCAAGGTCGTTCGCGTAAGCACGACGTCACGCACCTACGACGTGTATGTGGTACCCGGCATTCTCGACTCTTGCGGCGAGCTCATTTCCAAGGCGGCCGGCGGCGAGCATGCGCTCGTCGTCTCCGAGACCAACGTTGCTCCGATCTACCTCGAGCGCGTTGCCTCCTCTCTCGTAAGCGCCGGATACGAGGTTTCGAGCCATATCTTCCCGGCTGGCGAGGCCTCCAAACGCGCCGGTACCTGGGCGGCTTGCCTCGAGGCGGCTGCCGAGGCGGGTCTTACCCGTGATGATGTGATCGTTGCCCTGGGCGGCGGCGTCACCGGAGACATCGCGGGGTTTGCCGGCGCCAGCTACATGCGCGGTTGCGCCGTGGCGCAGATTCCCACGAGCCTGCTAGCCATGGTCGACTCGTCGGTGGGCGGCAAGACGGCCATCGACCTTGCGGCCGGGAAAAACCTCGCGGGCGCCTTCTGGCAGCCCCGCGTCGTTATCGCAGACCCCCGTTGCCTCTCCACGATCGGCCACGACCTCTTCACCGACTCTTGCGGCGAGGTCATCAAACACGGCGTACTGGCAGACCCGAACCTCTTCGAAAGCCTCGAGACCAAGCCGCTCAACGCGCCTGGATACGACGAAGCCATGCTCGCGGACATCATCGCCCGAAACGTCGAGATCAAGCGCAACGTGGTCGACGCCGACGAGCGGGAGCGGGGCCTGCGCCAGACGCTCAACCTCGGCCACACGATTGGTCACGCCGTTGAGGCCGCGAGCGACTTCACCCTTGGCCATGGCACCTGCGTAGCACTTGGCCTATGCGCCATCGCCCGCGCGGCCGCCGCAATGGGAGAGCTCGCCAAGCAGGACAGCGAGCGCATCGAGCGCGTCGTTGCCGCACACGGGCTTCCCACCGACACCGACCTTGACCACGAGACGATCGTGCGACTCGCGCACTCCGACAAGAAGCGTCACGGAGACGGCGTGAACGTCGTGCTGCCGCGCGCCATCGGCTCCGTCGAGGTGCGCCGCATGTCGATGGGCGAGTTCGCAGAGCTCGTCGACGCAGGCTGCGGCACTGCCACCTGCGGAACGACGGCACACCTCGCCTAAACCAGAAGATCCATCCCAAGGAGACGCAAGCCCACATGGACGTACAGATAAACCCACGCGAGCTCACGGGCACCATCGACGCCATCGCGAGCAAGTCCATGGCCCACAGGCTGCTCATCTGCGCGGCCCTCTGCCCCGGACCCACCACAATCACGTGCACCACGACCTCCAAGGACATCGAGGCCACCATCGCCTGCCTCGAGGCCCTGGGCGCACGCATCGTGCGCGAGGGCGACCACCTCAAGGTCACGCCCATTCCTGGCACCTCGGCCACCGACAACAGGCGCCAGGCAACGACGGGCGCGCTGCTCGACTGCGGCGAGTCTGGCTCGACCCTTCGCTTCATGCTGCCCGTGGCCTGTGCCCTTGGCTGCAACGTATCGCTCACGGGCCATGGCCGCCTCGCCGACCGCCCGCTCTCCCCGCTCTACGAGGAGCTCATCGCCGGCGGCTGCGACCTCAGCGAACAGGGCAGCTTCCCGCTCGCGACGTCGGGCACCCTGCGCGCCGGGCGCTTCGAGCTGCCGGGCAACGTGAGCTCGCAGTACATCAGCGGCCTTCTGCTCGCGTCGCCCCTGCTCGACGGCCCCTCCGAGGTGTGCGTCACCGAGCCCATCGAGAGCCGCCCCTACGTAAACCTCACCACGAGCGCCCTGCGCTCCTTTGGCGTGCACGTCGAGGAGATCCGCGACGTCAACACGGCGGGCCAGCGCGTCACGCGCTTCGTGGTCTCCCCCGCCACCCCCTACACCTCCTGCGGGCAGATCACCGTC
>UQSV01000041.1 GCA_900543875.1 uncultured Coriobacteriaceae bacterium
GCGCCGCCGCGAGCGAGGCCAAGGGCGAGGTGAGCCGCCTCGAGAGCGAGCACGGCTCCGTCACGTCCGAGATCGGCCGCCTCGAGGGCCAGGTCGCGAGCGCCGCCGACGAGCGCGCACAGGTCACCGTCAAGCGCGAGGCCGCCACCGAGCGCGTCGCAAAGGCCCGCCCGCGCCTGGACGAGCTCGCCTCCAAGATCGAGGAGGGGCGCGCCCGCCTCGCGCAGATCGCCGAAGACCTCGCGAAGGCCCAGGACCGCCGCCGCGAGGCGTCGCGTGCCGAGGACAGCGCCACCAAGAAGGCGGCCGACGCCCGCCTCGAGCTCGCCACCTCGCGCGAGCGCCTGACCCACCTCGAGGGACGCGAGTCCCAGCTCAAGACCCGCATCGACGAGCTCACCGAGCGCGATCGCGCCGCCCGCGAGGGCACGCGCTCGCTCGAGGTTCTGCGCCTGCGCATCGACCCGCTCCACGAGCGCTACGAGGCAATCCATGCTGCCTGCCTCGAGTGGGCTGAGCGCCTGAGGGACCGCGCGAGCCTTGCCGAGGCAGACTCCGACTCTCTCAAGAAGACGATCGGTGACGCCAAGAAGCAGGTGGCCGACGTCACCACCGAGCTCGAGGCCGCCCGCGCCTCCCAGAACTCTCTCAAGGTCGACTCGGGCAAGCTCGAGGTACGCGTCGAGCAGGCCATCGCGCAGATCACGGCAGACGGCCGCCACGTGCTTGAGGAGGCCCTCCAGATGCCCGAGCCCGACGACCGCGAGGCCACCGAGCGCGAGGTCGACGCCCTGCGCCGCCAGATTGACGGGTTGGGACCCGTGAACCAGGTGGCGATGGACGAGTACACCAAGCTCAAGGAGCGCGCGGACTACATCGCAGCTCAGCTCGCGGACCTCGAGAGCGCCCGCGGCGCCCTCACCAAGATCACCGCGGCCATCGACCGCAAGATGCGCCGCCAGTTCCTTTCGACGTTCGAGGCCGTGAACGCTAACTTCGTCGAGATATTCGGCATGCTCTTCCCTGGTGGCAGGGCGCACCTCGAGATGACCGACCCCGACCACCCGGCCGAGACGGGCATCGAGGTCGTGGCCCAGCCCCGCGGCAAGCGCATCGCAAAGATGACGCTCATGAGTGGCGGTGAGAAGTCGCTTACGGCCCTCGCGCTGCTCTTCGCCGTCTACCGCACCCGCACGGTGCCGTTCTACGTCTTCGACGAGGTTGAGGCCGCTCTCGACGACTCCAACCTCGACAAGCTGCTCGACGCCATCGAACAGCTCAAGGCCACCACGCAGCTCATCGTCATCTCTCACCAGAGGCGCACGATGGAGCAGGCAGACGTCCTCTATGGCGTCTCCATGCAGGCTGACGGCGTGAGCCATGTTGTATCCCAGCGGCTTGACCGCGCGACAGGAAAGGTGGTCGATGCCTGATGGGGCTTGCTGACCGCTTGAAGAAGGGCCTCGAGAAGTCTCGCGAGGCGCTCAACCAGATCTTCTATATGGGCGGCGAGGTCGACGAACAGTTCTGGGAGGACCTCGAGGACACCCTCGTCATGGGTGACATGGGCCCCGAGGTCGCCATGGAGGTCGTCGACGACCTGCGCGAGCTGGCTGCCAAGAAGGCCCTCCACACGGCCGACCAGATGCGCGAGGCCCTGGCCAAGCGCCTGGCCGAGACGTTCCCGGTCGCCAAGACCGACCCGTTCGACGACACGCCGAGCTGCGTGCTGTTCGTGGGCATCAACGGCGCGGGCAAGACCACCACGGTGGGCAAGCTCGCCGGTGCCGCCAAGGAGCGCGGCGAACGCGTCCTCATCGGCGGTGCCGACACCTTCCGCGCCGCGGCGATCGAGCAGCTCAAGGTCTGGGGCGAGCGCAGTGGCGTCGAGGTCGTCACGCGCGAACGCGGCGCCGACCCCGCGAGCGTCTGCTACGACGTCATCGAGAGCGCCGAGAAGCAGGCCTCCGACCTCGTGCTCATCGACACGGCGGGCCGCCTGCACACGAGCCCCGAGCTCATGCGCGAGCTCGCGAAGGTTGTCTCGGTCACGCGCAAGCGCGCGAGCATGCCCGTGACGGTCGTGCTCGTCGTCGACGCCACGACCGGCCAGAACGGCCTCAACCAGGCGCGCGAATTCAACGACGCCCTCGACCTCGACGGCCTCATCGTGACCAAGCTTGACGGCACCTCCAAGGGCGGCATCGCCGTCAAGATTGCCCACGACCTCGACCTGCCCATCTGGCGCATCGGCGTGGGCGAGCAGATGGAGGACCTCCAGCGCTTCGACGCCCTCTCGTTCTGCCGCGCCCTGGTGGGCGAGAGCCTCTAGGTTGCTTCCTCGCGTGCCCGTGGGGTCACATGACCCCGTGGGCACGCCCTCTACCAGCTACGTATTCGCACTTCCAGCAAGGAGACCTGCATGTTCGACTCGCTTTCCGACCGCCTCACAGACACCTTTGACAAGCTGTGCGGCAAGGGCAAGCTCACCGAGGACGACATCAACGTCGCGATGCGCGAGATTCGCATGGCGCTTCTCGAGGCCGACGTCAACTTCCGCGTGGTCAAGGACTTCGTGGCCCGCTGCAAGGAGCGCTGCCTCACGGCCGACATCCTGAGCTCGCTCACGCCCGCCCAGAACGTCGTCAAGGTCGTGCTCGAGGAGCTCACCGAGCTGCTCGGCTCGGGCGAGAGCAAGCTCACGCTCATGCAGAACCGCACGCCCAACGTCATCATGCTCGTGGGCCTGCAGGGCTCGGGCAAGACCACCGCGGCCGCCAAGCTCGCCTACATGCTCAAGAAGCAGGGCCACTCGCCCGAGCTCGCCGCCTGCGACACCCACCGTCCCGCGGCGGCAGACCAGCTCGAGACCCTCGGCGGCGAGATCGGCGTGCCGGTCTACCGAGGTGATGGCAAGGACGCCGTGGCGATCGCCTCCGAGGCCGTGCGCGACGCCGTCGACCACCTGCGCGACATCGTGATCGTCGACACCGCGGGCCGCCTGCAGATCGACGAGCTCATGATGCAGGAGGCCGTCGACATCAAGCGCGCCGTGAAGCCCGACCAGGTGCTCATGGTCGTCGACGCCATGACCGGCCAGGACATCGTGAACGTCGTGACCGAGTTCGCGAACCGCACGGACTTCGACGGCGTCATCATGTCCAAGCTCGACGGCGACGCCCGTGGCGGCGGCGCCCTGTCGGTGCGTGCCGTCACCGGCAAGCCCATCAAGTTCGTCTCGATGGGCGAGAAGCCCGACTCTCTCGAGGTCTTTCACCCCGACCGCATGGCCAAGCGCATCCTGGGCATGGGTGACGTCGTGGGCATCATCGAGACCGCCCAGGCCAATGCCGACGCCGCGGCTGCCGAGGACGCCGAGCGCATGTTGCGCGAGGGCTTCACGATGGACGACATGCTTAACCAGATGAAGCAGATCCGCAAGATGGGCGGCGTCGGCAAGATCTTGGGCATGCTGCCCGGCGGCGACAAGGCGCTGCGCCAGATGGGTGGCGACAATACCGAGGAGCAGATGCGCGCCGTCGAGTCCATCATCTACTCGATGACCAAGGAGGAGCGTGCCCGTCCCAAGACCATCAACGGCATGCGCCGCGCCCGCATCGCCAAGGGCTCGGGCCACTCCGTCCAGGAGGTCAACCAGCTCATGAAGCAGTGGGGCGAGATGAACAAGATGATGGGCAAGTTGCGCGGTATGATGGGAGCGGGTGGCAACCGCAAGCAGCAGAAGCGCCAGCTCCAGCAGATGATGAAGAACATGGGCATGGGCGGCGGCATGCCTGGCGGCAAGATGAAGTTCTAGGCCGTCTAGCTGCAGTTTATTGGTAAAGGGGAGGGGCTCGTCGCGTACGTGCGGCGAGCCCCTCCCTAATTTGTCTGATCTGGGTGTGCCCCGGCTAGGCCTTGGCTTCGGCAAGCCTCGCGAGCTCGCGCAGGGTTCGGGCCACGGGCAGGCCCACGACGTTGAAGTAGTCGCCGCGAATCTCGCGCACGAGGGCACGGCCCAGGCCCTGGATGCCATAGGCGCCCGCCTTGTCGAGCGGCTCGCCGGTGGCCACGTAGGCGGCGATGTCCTCCTCGGAAAGGTCATAGAACTCGACCTCGGTCACCTCCGAGAAGGAAACCTTCTGGTTGGGATTACCCTTGCGGATGAGGCAGACGCCGGTGTAGACCTCGTGCGTGAGCCCCGAGAGCTCGGCAAGCATGGCACGAGCCGCGGCCTCGCCAGCGGGCTTGCCCAGCTCCTTGTCGTGGATGGCGACCGTCGTGTCGGCGGCGAGGATGATGTCGCCCTCCCGTGCATCTGCCAGGGCACTGGTGGCCTTGAGGCGGGCGAGACGCGTCACGAGCGCGCGGGCACCCTCGTCTGGTAGCGGCGTCTCGTCGACGTCCTGAGGCAGCACCGCGGGCTCGATGCCCATCTCGCGTACGAGCTCGACGCGCCTCGGCGAGCCGCTGGCAAGAATGAGGCGCCCCGGAAGTTTGAGGTCAAAGAGGCCCATGCGCTACCCACGCCCCGCAACGAGCATGCCGGTGGCAACGTCCTTCGCGGCCTTCTCGCCCATGAGTTGCTCGAGCAGGGCCAGGCCAAACGCCACGGCAAACCCGGGGCCCGAGGCCGTCACGAGGTTGCCGTCGACGTAGACGCCGAGCTCGGTGGGCCTCACGCCCGCGGGGAAGGCGCCCTCGCAACCGGGGTAGCAGGTGGCGGTGCGGCCCACGAGCAGGCCAAGCTCGGCTAGGATCGAGGGGGCTGCGCAGATGGCGCCTACCTTGCGCGTGGCCATGAAGTCGCGCACGAGCTCGCAGACGCGCTCGTTGGCGCGCAGGTTCTTGGTGCCGGGCATGCCGCCAGGCAAAACGATGAGGTCGCAGGCCGAGAAGTCGTAGGCGTCAATCGTGGCGTCGCAGTCGATGCCAATGTCGTGCGAGCACGTCACGTGCGGCGTGTCGTTGATGGTCACGAGCGAAACATCGATGCTTGCGCGGCGCAGCACGTCCGCAGGGGCCAGGGCCTCGATCGTCTCAAAGCCGTCGGCAAGAAGAATGGCAACCCTAGGCATGGAAAAGCTCCCTTCGCGTGGATGGTCGCATCCATGGTATCGCGAAGGGAGCCTCGTGTCGTAGCGGGAGTTTGTTGCCTTGCGCCTGGGCCTTGGGCACTGCCTGTGGCGCGCGGCTGTGCCCTAGCGGCGGACGAGCTTAGTGACCGTCTCGACGTGGAAGGTCTGGGGGAAGAGGTCCACGGGCGTCACCGAGGCGATCTCGTAGGTGCCCAACGCGCGGAAGCGCGCGAGGTCGCGGGCAAGCGTCGCTGGGTCGCAGCTCACGTAGGCGATGGCACGGGCGGGCTGCTCGGAGAGCTGGCGCACGACGTTCTCGGCAAGGCCCGCGCGCGGCGGGTCGACCACGATGATGTCGGCCTCGTCGTCGGGGAACTCGCGGTCCGCGTCGCCGCCCACGGCATCAACGTTGTCGAGGCGCGCGTCCTCGAGGTTGCGGCGCAGGTCGCGTACGGCCGGGCCGTAGGACTCCACGGCGTCGACGAAGCTCGTGTAGCGCGCGAGCGGCAGCGTGAAGGTGCCGGCGCCCGAGTAGAGGTCCATCGCGATGTCGTTCTCCTGCGGGTCGAGCGCGTCGAGCACGAGGTCGACGAGACGCTCAGCGCCCAGGGTGTTCACCTGGAAGAAGCTCGGGGCCGAGAGGCGCATGACGTTACCGGCGATGCGCTCGGTCCAGCTGCCGGCGCCGTCGAGTCGCTCGACGCCCGCGACTTTGCGCGCCTTCGCGGGGCCCTTGGTCATGACGCGCACGAGTGAGGTGGCGCCCACGTTCTCGAGCACGCGGCGCGCCTGGGCGCGCGGGAAGGCTCCCGTGGGCGTCCAGATGGCGATCTCGAGGTCGCGTGTACGGCTCGAGCGGCGGATTCCCACGCGCTCGATGTCGAGCTCATGGGAGCTCGCGAGGTAGGACAGGGCGCCCGAGACGTTCTTCACGAGCTTGGACTCGCGGCCCTTCGCCGGGATGTCGAGCAGTGGAAAGTCCTCGACCTTGATGACCGTGCAACCGTCCGTGCCGTACATGCCCAGCGTGGCGTGGCGCCCGTCTCGCACAAAGGCGAGCTCGGCCTTGTTGCGGTAGCGCCAGCCGTCGCTTGGGGCCTCGCAGGGGGCCACGAGCTCCTCCGCGTCGGCGAGATGCCCCACGCGCAGCAGGCTGTCGACGACGTTGGCGCGCTTGGCCTCGAGCTGCGCGGCGCGCGCAAGGTGCGCCCAGGGGGCGCAGCCCAGCACGTCGGCGAGCATCCAGTCGCAGGCCACGCGGTTGGGGGAGGGCTCGAGGACCTTGACCGTTCGGGCCTTGGAGAAGGACTTGCCGTCGCTCACGAGCTCGGCCTCGACGACGTCTCCGGCCACCGCCCCGCTCACGAAGACGGTCTTGCCCTCGGGGGTGTGGGCGATGGCGTCGGGGCCGTAGGTCATGCGTTCGATGGCGAGTTTCATGCGCGTGTCCTGCTTTCTGGCCCCGCGGGCATGGGGTTGGCCCGCGGGGCGTCTGGGTATCTTTCAGCCCTTAGATGCTAGCGCTGTTCGTCCTTTCCGAACAGCGTCTTGAAGCCAAGACCAAAGATCGCGAGGGCGCGCACGAGGCGGCCTGGGGTGCGCTTGGCAAGCGTTCCGGGCGCGGCGGCCTGCTCCCTAGACGCGTCTGCGTCGGCGACCTTCGACTGTGTGGGCTGCTCATCCTCGATGAGGTGGGCCTCGACGTGAGCCGCCGGCTCGGGCTCGTCCTCGATGTCTGGCTGCGCCATGGGTGCGACCGCGGGCCCATGCTTGGCTGCGGCTGCCTGGTCGACCTGCTCGACCTGCTTAGCCTTGGCGGCGGCCGTCACGGGCGCGGGCGTCTCGGTCGCCTCGGTGGCGGCGACCGTCTCGTCCACCGCGGCCATCGTCGTGGTTGGCATGGGCTCGGGCGCGAGCGGGGCCACCGCCTGCGGCTCGAGCTCGTGGGCGCGGGCGTAGGCGCGCGCCATGAGCTGTTCCTGGCAGTTGATGGCCGGCTCGCCCTCCCTGCGCTTGATGGGGGCCCAAGTGCCCTTGCTCGTGAGGCGGCGTGCCTTCACGTTGTCGGAGAGCTGCAGGGCCATGTAGTCACAGACGATGCGGCGGCATGTGGGGTCGAGCACCGGGTAGGCGATCTCGACGCGGCGCTCGGTGTTTCTCGTCATCATGTCGGCGCTGCTGAGGTAGATCGTGTCGGCGTCAACGCCAAACGAGTAGATGCGCGCGTGCTCGAGCAGCCGTCCCACGATCTGGCGGATCTCGATGCCCGTCGTGCGTCCCTTGACGCCCGGCAGCATGCAGCAGATGCCGCGGATGATCATGACCACCTCGACGCCCGCCTGGCTCGCGTCGGCGAGGCGGTCGATGACGTCACGGTCGGTGAGCGAGTTCATCTTGAGGAAGACGCGCGCGGGCTCGCCGGCGCGGGCGCGGGCGATCTCGCGGTCGATGCCGCCCATCACGAGGGGCTTCAGGCTCAGGGGAGCCACGCCCAGGAAGCGGTAGGTGCCGCGCAGGTTTCCCAGCGACAGGTTGCGGAAGAAGGCGTTGCCGTCCTCGGCGATGCCGGGGTGCGCCGTGATGAGCATGAAGTCGCTGTACAGGCGGGCCGTCTTCTCGTTGAAGTTGCCCGTGCCCAGGCAGGTGACGCGCGACAGGCCGCGGTTGTCGTGGTAGGTGATCTGGCAGATCTTCGAGTGGCACTTGAAGCCCTCGGAGCCGTAGATGACCGTGCAACCGGCCTCCTCGAGGCGCTCGGCCCACTCGATGTTGTTCTGCTCGTCAAAACGGGCGCGTAGCTCCATGAGCACCGTGACATCCTTACCGTTCTCGACGGCCGCCACGAGGCTCTCGCACAGGCGCGAGTGGCGCGCCACGCGGTAGAGCGTGATCTTGATCGAGATGCAGGCGTCGTCGTTGGCGGCCTCGTGGATCAGGCGCAGCAGCGGCCCCATGCTCTCGTAGGGGTAGGTGAGCAGCACGTCGTGGTCCTCGACCTGGTCGCGCATCGGGCGGCTGGCGTCGACCATGGACGAGGGCTGCGGCTCGAACGGGGTGAAGGTGAGGACCGCCTTGCGGGTTGCGGGCAGGCGGTTCTCGAGCGCGTAGACGTAGGAGAGGTCGGCCGGGGTCGAGAGGCGAAAGACGCGGCGCTTCTCGAGCCCCAGCTCCTTGCGCACGAGCGTCACGAGGCTCTCGTCGAGCGCGCCCGTGAGCTCGAGGCGCACGGGCTGCAGGCGGCTGCGTCGCTTGAGCACCTTCTTCATGTGCTGGCGGTAGTCCTCCTCCTCCTCGACGCCCTCGCCGTCGGGGTCGATGTCGGCGTTGCGCGTCACGCGCACGACGGCCGAGCTCGTGGGCACGTATGAGCCAAAGCAGCGCGAGAGCATCGAGCTCACAACGTCCTCGACAAGTGTGTAGCGCACGCGGCCCTCGCCGCTCGGCAGCCACACGATGCGCGCCGCGGTGGGCGGCACCTCGACGATTCCCAGCATGTCGTGCTCGTCGACGCCGTCGAGCGAGCACGCCACGTACATGACGTCGTTTCTCAGGTTGGGGAAGGGATGGCGCGGGTCGATGATGATGGGCGAGAGAATCGGGGCGAGCGAGGCCTCGAAGCGCCTCGAGACGGCCACGAGGTCCGCGTCGGTGTACTGGGCGGGGCTCACGCGCTCCACGCCCTCGAGGGCAAGGCGCGCCTCGAGGTCGGTGAGGCAGCTCTCGCGGCGCTTGTACATGCCGGGGAGCAGCCCGAAGACGCTCTCGAGCTGCTCGGCGGGCGTCTCGTCGCTCTTGTTGTCGGCGGGCTGGTGCTTGAGCTCGGCGAGATCGGACAGGCCGCCGATGCGGATCATGAACCACTCGTCCATGTTGCTCTGGAAGATGGCGCAGAACTTGATGCGCTCGAACAGCGGCACCGTCTCGTCGAAGGCCTCGTCGAGCACGCGGTCGTCAAAGCGCAGCCAGCTGACCTCGCGGTTCTGCGTGTAGGAGAAGTCGCGCTTGGAGCCGCGCTTGGGCTTCCTCTCGTTGGCGGGGCTGGGCGTTTCGTCCGCGAACTCCGCAGCGCGGCGTCCCAGCTCGTCGAGCTTTGCCTCGCGCTTCTTGTCCTTCTTCTTGCCCATAGAAAACGCCCCTCACGACGTGGCTTCCCTTGAGGTTCTAGTATCTCGCAGAGATGGCGTTCGTGTGGGGCGAGGAGCGTTACGTTTTGGTAAGGGCGCCGCTGAGGGCGCGGCCGGCCGTCGCGTGGCTTTTCGGGGCTGAACTGCTTGGCGCGTTGGCGCCCCCTGGTGTCCCCTGGCGCGGCGGGCTTCCCACCTACTCCTTGAAGCAGTGGCGGGCGACGAACTCGGCCTGCACGGTGCGCAGCATGAGCTCGGTGTCATCGAGGCCCTGGTGCACCTCGGCCTCGGCTGCGGCGAGCGTGCCGCGGCGGCGCGCCCAGTTCTCGAGCGATGCCGGGCTCGACTCGCGCGGCAGCGTCTTTACCTCGGGGTCGAGCTGGCGGCAGATGTCGCGCGTGTCAACGGGAACAATCTTGCCCGCGCGGCGCGCCTCGGCGTAGCCGTCGAGGTGCAGCGTGAACCAGGAGTCCTCGAAGGCGGCGTTGTGGGCCATGTAGGGGTACTTGCGCATGAGCTTGAGCAGCTTTGCCTGCAGCTTCTTGTCCTCGCGGAAGGGGGTCTTGCCCTCGACGTCTGCCCATGAGATGTGGTGGATGCGCTCGAGCGGCACGCCCTTCTCGGCATAGAGGTCGGGGATGCCGCAGAAGTGCGCCTCGGCGTCGGTGGGGGTGGCGTCTGCCGTGAGCTCCATGAGCTCGAAGCCCACGTTGATGATGTAGCCGCGATCGGGGTAGCGGTCGGTCGTCTCGATGTCGATGCCCAGCACTGTGCCGCGGATGGGCTTGGTGACGTAGGCCACGCCCAGGTTGTTGCGGTCACCGCCCACCTCGCGCACGACGGTCGAGGCCTTGCGCTTCTGCAGGGCCGCCACGCCCGCGCACAGGTCGAAGTCGCTCATGCCGCGCGCCAGGCTCGAGTCGCGCGTGTTGTTGAGGCGCTCGATGCCAATCTGGTCACACAGCTCGCGGTTGCGGTCGGCGAGGTCACGGATGACGTCGTAGCCAAAGCCGGGGTTGTCGTTCTTGGCGTACTCGTCGCGAAGCGTCGCGAGCGCCTCCTCGTTCTTCTGGCGCTCCGCGTCCATCGCGGTAAAGCCGCCGCAGTAGACGATCTCGGGGAACACGAGCGCGTTCGCGTGCTCGAGGGCCTGTGCCACGTTCATGGTTGTGCCGTCCAATCCTTGTGCCCGGCAGGGCTTGCCCGCGGGCGTCTTTTTGCCCAAAGCATGGTAGCACGATGGCTTGGCGCAAACTCGAGGGTCGTGCGTCCGGGGCTGATGGCCCCGGCCATGCTGAGTGCGCTCGCTCGCCGATGGGCTCGTCTCTTGCCCGTATTAAGTGGGGACAATGGGGGAAGTGCGCAGCCCTTGGGGAGGAGACCCATGATGAGTGAGACCTCGCTGGCAGGCGGGTTCGACAGGGACGGCGCCGAGGCGGCCCCCTATGACGTGGCCGTAATCGGCGCGGGCGTGGCGGGGTGCTGCTGCGCCCGCGAGCTTGCGCGCTATGACGCCCGCGTCGTCGTGCTCGAGGCGGGAGACGACATCGCCTGCGGCGCCACGCGAGCAAACTCGGGCATCGTCCACGCCGGCTACGACCCCGAGCCGGGCACCGCCAAGGCGCGCTACAACGTGGCGGGCGCCGCGCTCTTTCCCACCTGGGCCTCCGAGCTCAAGTTCGCCTACGCGCGCAACGAGTCGCTGGTCGTGGGCTTTGACGAGGCCGACCGTGCCTCCCTCGAGGGCCTGCTCGAGCGCGGGCGCCAAAACGGCGTCGAGGGGCTCGAGCTCATCGATGGTGACGAGGCACGCGTGCTCGAGCCGGCGCTCTCGGGCGAGGTGACGTGCGCCCTGCGCGTGCGCACCGGCGCCATCTGCGACCCGTACGAGGTGGCCCTCTCGGCCCTCGAGAACGCCGTGCGCAATGGCGTCGAAGTCCGCTTCGACGCGCGCGTCTGTGATATTACCCGCGCTGGCAACGGTGCCTTTGACCTCGTGCTCGTTGGCGGCGAGGTCGTGTGGGCGCGCGCCATCGTGAACGCCGCGGGCGTGCACTCGGCCCAGATCCACAACCTGCTGAGCGCAAGCAAGCTAAAGATCGTTCCCGTGCGCGGCGAGTACCTGCTCTATGACCCGCGCCTGGGCTCCACCTTTGCGCGCACCGTGTTCCAGGTGCCCACGGCCAAGGGGAAGGGCGTGCTCGTGAGCCCCACCGTCCACGGCAACCTCTTCGTGGGTCCCAGCGCCACCGAGCAGGACGACCCCGACGCGCTCGGCACCTCGGCAGCTGGCCTCGCGGGCATTGTCGAGGGCGCGCGGCGCACCTGGCCCGGCGCGAGCGCGCGAGACGCCATCACCAACTTCGCCGGCGTGCGCGCCAAGGGCACCAACCACGACTTCGTCATCGGCGCCTGCGATGACGTCCCCGGCCTGTTCGATGTCGCCTGCCTCGAGTCGCCGGGGCTTACGAGCTCGCCTGCCGTGGGCGTCGAGATCGCCTCGCAGGTGGGCGAAAGCCTTGGCCTTGCGCGCCGGGCTGACTTCTCGCCCACGAATCCGCCGCGCCGCCGCCTTGCCTTCATGAGTGCGGCCGAGCGTGAGGAGGCCATCGCCAAGGACCCCGCCTGGGGCGAGGTCGTGTGCCGCTGCGGCAACGTGAGTGCGGCCGAGGTCGTGGCCGCGCTCCACGGTCCCGTGCCGGTGCTGTGCCTCGACGCCCTCAAGTGGCGCACGGGCGCCATGATGGGCCGCTGTCACGGCGGATTCTGCACGCCCGAGCTTCTGCGCGTTGTCTCTGCCGAGCTCGGCGTGGCTCCCCAGGACGTCGACAAGCGCCTGCGTGGCTCGTGGATGGTGGCGAGCGCGCGCCCCGACTATGTGGAGCTCGCCCGGGGTGAGTGCGAGGCGCGCAAGGGCGACGCGACATCTGCTGACGCCAGCGGCGCGCCCGCCGACGAGCCCTACGACGTCTTGGTCGTTGGCGGGGGAGCCGCGGGCATGGCGGCAGCTACTTCCGCTCGCGAGCGGGGTGCTGCCCGCGTGCTGCTCGTCGACCGCGCGAGCGAGCTGGGCGGCATCATGTGCCAGTGCGTCCACAACGGCTTTGGCCTCAAGCGCTACAAGGACGAGCTCACGGGCCCCGAGTTTGCCGCTCGCGAAGCGGAGGAGCTCGCCCGCGCGGGCGTCGAGGTCTGGGACGGCGCCACCGTGCTTTCGCTCCACGTAACAGACGACGGCGCGCCCTCCACGCTCGAGGTCGTTCGTCCGCGGGGCTCGTACACGGTGCGCGCCCGTGCGGTGGTACTCGCATGCGGCTCGCGCGAGCGTGGCTTTGGCGCCCTGGGCATCGTGGGAGACCGCCCCTCGGGCATCTACACCGCGGGCTCCGCGCAGGCGCTCATCAACCTGCAGGGCTGCGTGCCGGGCCACCGCGCCGTGATCTTGGGCTCGGGCGACATCGGCCTCATCATGGCCCGCCGCATGACGCTCGAGGGCATGGAGGTCGAGGGCGTCTACGAGCTGCTCGACCACCCGAGCGGCCTCACGCGCAACATCGTGCAGTGTCTGGACGACTTTGGCATCCCGCTGTACCTCTCGCACACGGTCGTCGCCACCCACGGCTCCGCGCGCCTCGAGTCGGTCGACATCGCCGGGGTCGACCCCGCGACGCGCCGGCCCATCCCTGGCACCGAGGTGAACGTTGCGTGCGACACGCTCGTGCTCTCGTGCGGGCTCATCCCGCAAAGCGAGCTCGCGCGCGAGGCGGGCATCGAGATCTCGCCTGTCACGGGCGGCGCGGTGGTAAACGAGCGCCTCGAGACGAGCGCGGCGGGCGTCTTCGCCTGCGGCAACGCCCTGCACGTCCATGACCTCGCGGACTTCGCTGCCGCCGAGGGCGCGCTAGCGGGCGAGGCCGCCGCGGCCTGGGTGGCTGGCGGTGCGCGCGGGGCGTGTGACCCCGCCCCCGTCGAGGCGGGGGCCGGCGTGCGCTACGTCGTGCCGAGCCGCATTGACGGCGCTGGGAGCGACTCCGTGACGCTTGCCTTTAGGCCAAGCGAGGTCATGCGCGGCGCCCGCTTCGTCATCGAGGCCAGGCGGAGGGGCGACGTCACCGAGCTTGCGAGCCGCAGGCTCAAGGTTGCCCTGCCTGCGGAGATGTGCCGCGTCGCGGTGCGCCCGCCCACGTCGTGGGACGAGGTCGAGGGCGTCGAGGTCCGCATCGAGGGGGATGAGCGCTAATGGCAGACAAGCAGCTGCGCGAGGTCACGTGCACGTGCTGCCCCACGGGGTGCACGCTTGTGGTGGAGCTCGTGGCGCCTGGCGAGGCCGTCTACGTCTCGGGGGCGGGATGCGCCCGCGGTAAGAGCTACGGACCTGCCGAGCTGACCCACCCCGAGCGCGTCGTGACCACCACGGTGTGCGTGCCGGGCGTGGCCGAGCCGTTGTCCGTGCGCACGAGCGCTCCCGTCCCCAAGGGGGTCATGGCCTACGTCGTCGCGGCGGCCAAGGCGGCGGGGGAGGGCTGCTCCGCCCCCATCGCCCTGGGCGACGTCATCGTCGCCAACGTCTGCGGCGCGGGTGTCATCGCCACCCGCGCCGTGGGCTAACCCGGTTCTATCCCACTTCTCTCAATCGGTGGTTCTTCCTTATCCCTCCTTTCAAATTCCTAGGAATATGGGCATATAGCTATCCCCTAAAAGCTAATAACCTCGTTTTCCTAGGAATCTGATTCCTTCGCTGCAAGGCTGGGGCAAGAGACGCATCACGCTGTGGAATGAGGGCATTCGGGGCCAGCCGCCACGGCGCTATACTTGGCACCATTAAGCCAGCCAACGCCATCAGGGGAGTCGCCGCATATGCCACAAGCCACGATCGATCCCGCCCTCGCACCCCAGCATGGCCTGCTCACCCTACGGGCGCTCGAGGATGCCGGTCACGAGGCCTGGGTCGTGGGCGGCTGGGTGAGAGACGCCCTGCGCGGCGTGGTGGCTCACGATGTCGACGTGTGCACGAGTGCCCCCTGGCCACAGTCGAAGGCCGCCCTCGAGGCGGCAGGCTTTGTCGTGCACGAGACGGGCACGGCTCACGGTACCGTCACAGCCGTCGTCTGCGGCGAGCCCGTCGAGGTCACGACCTACCGCATCGACGGCGCCTACACCGACCAGCGCCACCCCGACTCCGTGACCTTCGTGACCGACGTGCGCGAGGACCTCGCACGCCGCGACTTCACGGTTAACGCCATGGCCTGGCATCCGACCCGTGGGCTTCTCGACCCCTTTGGCGGGGCAAAGGACGTTGCCGTGGGCGTCATCCGCGCGGTGGGCGACCCCGCCGTGCGCTTCGACGAGGACGCCCTGCGCATCCTGCGCGCGGTGCGCTTCGCGGCCCGCCTTGACTTTGACATCGAGCCTGCCACGCAGGCGGCCCTGCGCGCCGCCGCCCCCACGCTTGCGGGCGTGGCCCAAGAGCGCATCGGCACCGAGCTGCGCGGCATCATGGTGTCTGGCCGCGCCGCGTGGGCGCTTCGTCACCAGCGCGAGGTCATGTTCGCCGCGCTTCCCGAGCTTGCTCCGATGGAGGGCTTCGACCAGCGAAGCCGCTATCACTGCTTCGACGTGCTCGATCACACCATTTGCGTCATGGAGGGTGTCGAGCAGCTCACTGTTGGCAAGGCAAGCGAGCGCCTGCGCTGGGCCGCCATGCTTCACGACATAGGGAAGCCCACGAGCTTCACGGTCGACGAGGCCGGCCAGGGACACTTCTATGGCCACCCCGGACGGGGCCGCGACATCTCCGCGATCCTCCTGCGCCGTCTCGCCATCCCTCACGAGCTCGCCAATCCCATCCTTGCCCTCGTCCGCTACCACGACCGCCCCTGCGCTCCCAAGGTCGAGCCCGTGCTCAAGCTCACGGCCTCGGTGGCCGCCATGAGCGGGCTCAAGCGACGCGACGAGGTCCTTGAGCTCATGCACGAGCTCGTCTGCCTTAGGCGCGCCGACGCGCTCGCGAAGGCGCCGGCCTACCGCATCTACGCCCGCGAGCTCGATGACCACGAGGCCATACTCGAAAAGATCGAGCGCGAGGGCCTGTGCTGGAGCACCCGAGACCTTGCCGTAAGCGGCGCCGACGTCATGGCCGCCTGCGGCATCGCGCCTGGCCCCGCGGTGGGCGAGAGACTCTCGGCCCTGCTTGCCGACGTCATGGCTGAGCGCGTTCCCAACGACCGTTCGTCGCTTCTCGCATGGCTGGGACGCGGATAGCGGGGCGCTCGCAGGGCTCTTCTTGGTGGGTATCATGGTCTCTTGTTACGAATATCCTATTAAAACCGCAGGTGGATTGCGTAGGCAGAAAATTTTTACGCTTCTCACAAAAATTTTTCCAAAAAGTACTTGCGCGGACCCTTGCTCTTCCGTATAGTTCTTTCTCGCGCTGAGGCGCAGACAGGCATTGCAGCTTTGGGATGTCGTCTAATGGCAGGACAGCGGATTCTGGTTCCGTCAATGGGGGTTC
>UQSV01000042.1 GCA_900543875.1 uncultured Coriobacteriaceae bacterium
AGCGGGCATGACCACGAGCGCCACGAGCGAGCCCGCGACCTCGACGGGGCCAGGCAGGATGAGCGGCTGGCCCACGGCCACGCTCGCGAGGTGCCACGCGACGAGCCAGGCGCAGATGGCCGCCGCGCGAGCGACGACCATGCGAGCGCCGTAGCAGTCGTTCTTCTTATCCTTAAAAGACGGTGCAGCCACGAATGAGCCCGAGCTAGAGCTTGTCGTAGTAGAAGTCGTCGCCCGGGAGCTTGCCGCCAATCGAGGAGGCGTCAAACTGGCTCAGGATGTCGAGGTAGCCCGAGAGGGCGCTTGCGAGCTCTGCGCCCGTGAGGCAGGCGAGGTTGCAGCCGGGGATGGCCTTGGCGGCGATGGGCGCGGCGTCGACGATGCCGTGGTCGACCACGGACTGTGCCCAGTCGTCGGGGGCGGCCTTGACGGCCTCGACGCTCGCGTTCTGCTGCTCCACGAACTCGCTCACGGCCTGCGGGTGCTGCTCGGCGAACTCAGCGCGCACCACCGTGACGCCCGTGAGCAGGCGTGACCCGTCCTTGGCGTGGGCGTCCCAGACGTCGGTGAGGTCGATGGGGCTCGCGAGCTGGCTGTTCTTGGCAAGCGCGGCCGTCTTGAAGGGCTCGGGCAGGATGCCCGCGGCGCTGGGGTCTGCGACGAGCGCGCTCACGACCTCGGTGGCCTCGCTCTTGAACTCGAGCGTAACCTGGTCGGCGATGCCCGCGGCGTCGAGCAGATATCCCATGACGTACTCGGGCGAGGCGCCCTTGCCCGTGAGGTAGACGGTGCGGCCCGCGAGGTCCTCGAAGGCCTGAATGGAGGCGTCGCCCGTGACGACGTTGAGGACGCCCAGTGTGTTGACGTCGAGGGCGAGCACGCCGCCCTCGGTCTTGTTGTAGAGCACGCTCGCGACGTTGGCGGGCACGAGCGCGACATCGACGTCGCCCGAGATGACCTTGGGGACGATCTCGTCGGCGGCGGCGCTGATGGTGAAGTCATAGGTGTTGGCAAGACCCGAGTCCTCGGACGCGGCCTTGTCCATGAACGAGACGAGCCCGATGGACGTGGGGCCCTTGAGCGAGGCGACGCGCACCTCGACGGGGTCTGCGGCCTGGGTCGTCGCCGCTTGCGAGCCGGCGGACTGCGCCTGGCCGCAGCCGGCAAGAGCGAGCAGCTCGCCTGCGGCGAGGGCGACGAATCCCCTCCTCGTGAGCTTTGTGATCATGGCGTTCCTTTCCCTGTGGCCCTTGAGGTCACGCCGACGCTGCGACGTTGCTCTCGGGCCCTTGTACGGACCTGGTAATGGTAGCACCCACGTTGGCGCCACGGGCGAGGCACATGCCCCACGTTCACCATCGCGAACGCGGGCCCCGCGTCGTCGCGTCCCACGCGCTAGAATTAGGGTCGAGAAGCACGAAGAGCCGCACGAGAACAACCCGTCCAAGGAGAAGCCATGGCCAACATCGCAACCATCTCGAAGGGACGCCTCGAGGCGTCGGTCGACGCGCACGGCGCCCAGCTGAGGAGCCTCAGGCTCGACGGCGTCGAGTACCTCTGGCAGGCAGACGAGCGCTGGTGGCCAAGGAGCGCCCCGGTGCTCTTCCCCATCGTGGGCTGCCTCAGGGATGGCTTTGCCACGTGCGCCCAGGGCGAGTGCCACATGGGCCGCCACGGCGTGGTGCGCAACTACGACCACGAGCTGCTCGAGAACGGCGGCGATGTCCTGCGTTGGCGCCTCGACAGCACGCTCGAGACGCGCGAGAGCTATCCCTACGACTGGCGCCTCGAGATGACCTACGCCCTCGAGGGCGACGCGACGCTCGCCCAGACCTACGCCGTCACTAACACCGGCGGCGTCGACCTGCCGTTCTTCCTGGGCGGGCACCCCGCCTTCAACGTGCCGGTGGTAGCCGGCGAGCGCTTCGAGGACTACAGCCTGTGGTTCAGCCGTCCCTGGACGGCCACGACGGCGGCCCTCACCGCCGACGGCCTGCAGGACTACGCCAGCATGCGGACGCTCCTCGAGGATGGCCGGCGCTTGCCGCTCACCCACGAGCTGTTCGCGCCGGGCTCCTTCGTGCTCGAGGGCGTGCCCGACAGCACCGTCTCGATGGTGGGGCCCACCGGCCACGGCGTGCGCGTCGACTTCGAGGGCTTCGACCACATCGGCGTGTGGAGCGCCCCCGCGGCGGCCGACGGCACGCCCACGCCGTTCGTTGCCCTCGAGCCGTGGTGCGGCACCGCGACGCGCACCGACGAGGACGACGTGCTCGAGCACAAGCAGAACCTCATCGTGGCCGCGCCCGGCCAGACCGTGACCCGCACGTTCAAGATCACGCTGCTGTAGCTGCGCGGTAAGACAACGGAGACGTGCCTTCTGCCATATGACAAGGGGCACGTCCCTCCGTCATATGCGCCAACAGACCCGACCCCTTGGCACGCACGCACTGCCATGCCGGCTCAAGACAAAGGGACCGCCCACATCACGCCAGATGCGGGCGGTCCCTCGTTTACCTGCGTTTTATTGCTCGAGCAGAGCGGTGCTGCCCCTAGACCCAGGAGCAGATGAGCACCATGTCGCCCTCGAAGGCGAGGTCGCCGCTGCCGGCGGGCGCCACGAAGTGGGAGCCGCACCTGAGCTCCTGGCCGTTCACGGAGCCCGCACCCTCGATGACGCTCACGCACATGAAGTCGTGGGGCTGGGGCAGCGTGCGGCCGCCCTCGACGCGCACGCGCTCGACGGTGTAGCGCTCGTTGCTCTCGAGCCTCGTGATGCCATCGACCTCGGGGGCCGTGATGGCGCCCGAGGTGGGCGCCTGGGCGGCATAGTCGACGACGTCCATGCTCTGCTCGAGGTGCAGCTCGCGCTTGGTGCCGTCGGCCTGGACGCGGTCATAGTCGTAGACGCGGTAGGTCACGTCGCTCGACTGCTGGGTCTCGAGGATGAGGGTGCCGGCCTTGATGGCGTGCAGGGTCCCCGCGTCGATCTGGAAGAAGTCGCCCTTGTGGATGGGCACCTCGTTCACGAGGTCGCCCCAGCGGCCCTCCTCGACGAGCTGGGCAAACTCGGCTCGGTCCTTAGCCTTCTGGCCCACGATGATCGTGGCACCCGGCTCGCAGTCGAGCACGTACCAGCACTCGCACTTGCCCAGGCTGCCGTCCTCATGGACGCGCGCGTACTCGTCGCCGGGGTGCACCTGGATCGAGAGGTCACCGTCGGCGTCGAGGATCTTGATGAGCAGTGGGAAGCGGTCGCCCCGGGCGTTGCCAAACAGCTCGTGGTGCTCGTCCCACAGCTGAGAGAGCGTGGAGCCAGCGTACGGATCGCCCTCGACCACGCAGTCGCCGGCGGGGTGCGCGCTGATGGCCCAGCACTCGCCAATGGCACCGTCGGGTATGTCGTAGCCAAACACCGTGTCGAGACGCCTGCCGCCCCAGATCTTCTCGTGGAAGATGGGCTTGGTGAAGATGAGCTCCTGAGCCATGGGTCCTCCCGGACAATCGTTTGCGCGGGCGCGCGCCCGCATGCCTGACGGGCAAATTCTAGCGCGGCCAATCAGACTTAAAGCCGTAACCCTTCGCACGAATGACTCGGGAGGCCCGATGGCCACCGCGCGACAACACTCAGCCAAAAGAAATTCAATCAATTAGGTAACCTCCTAGCTGACATACGAAGCAGCCGCTTATCCGAGGTCATAAACCCCAGATAAGCGGCCGTCAGAAAAACTAGAAAAGCCTAGGATTCAAAGCAGGTTACCTAATTGGCGTAGTTTTCGCGACAGGCAGGCTCCCCCTACTCGGTGCAGGCGTCCACGAAGGCCTTCCAAAGGCGGAAGTCCTCCCCGCCCTCCTGCCAGGTGTACTCGGGGTGCCACTGCACGCCCAGCACGAAGCGCTTGCCCGGCATCTCGATGCACTCGGGGATACCGTCGTCGGACTGCGCGGAGAGCACGAGGCCCTGGCCCAGGTCCTTCACGCAGCAGTGGTGCGCCGAGTTCACGGCATAGCCGGCCGAACCGCTCGCGCGCGCGAGGAGGCTGCCCGGCTCGATCTCGACCGTGTGAATCTTGCAGGTGAGCAGGTCGGCGTGGTCGTGGTGGGTCGAGCCCTCGCGACGCGGAATCAAGGGGACGTCCATGTCGAGGCTACCGCCAAGCGCCACGTTGAGCATCTGGGTGCCGCGGCAGGTCGTGAACAGCGGCTTGTCGGCCGCGACGGTCTTCTGGACGAGCGGCAGCTCGCAGGCATCGCGCACGTGGCACAGGAGCGACTCGTCGTAGCTGCTCGCGTCACCCCACAGCTTCGGGTCGACGTCGGGGCCGCCCGGGATGGCCACACCATCTGCCAGCTCGACGTAGCTGTCGATGACGTCCTCGTCGTCGGTGAGCGCCATCTGTACGGGCAGACCGCCCGCGGAAAGGATCGCGTCGATGAAGACGCGCGCGCCGCACTCGTTGGGGGCCAGCTGCTCCTCGCGGTGTATGCGGCCCTCCTCGATGCGCGTCGCGACGACGATAACGGGCCTGCGCTTATGTTCCGTCTCGAAATCTGCCATGCTCTAGTGCTCCTTAATCGAGTTGAGGAAGTCGCGGGCGCGCTGCGACTGCGGGTGGTCGAAGAAGTCGTCGGGGGCACCCTGCTCGATGATGGCGCCGTCGGCCATGAAGACCACGCGGTCGGCCACGCGGCGGGCGAAGTTCATCTCGTGCGTGACGACGACCATCGTCATGCCGCCGCGCGCGAGCTCAGTCATGACGTCAAGGACCTCATTAATCATCTCGGGGTCGAGGGCGCTCGTGGGCTCGTCGAACAGCATCGCCTTGGGGCTCATCGCCAGCGAGCGGGCAATGGCGACGCGCTGCTGCTGGCCACCCGAGAGCTGCGCGGGCACCTTGGTGGCCTGCTCGGCCACGCCCACGCGGGCGAGCAACTCCATGGCGCGGTCCTTGGCCTCGTCCTTGGACATGCCCAGGACCTCGACGGGCCCCAGCGTCACGTTGTTGAGGACGGTCTTGTGGGCAAACAGGTTGAACTGCTGGAACACCATGCCCAGCTCGGCGCGCGTGCGCGTGAGCTCCTTGCCCTCCTGCGGCAGCGGCTTACCCTCGATGAGGATCTCGCCGGAGTCGATGGCCTCGAGGCGGTTGATGGTGCGGCACAGCGTCGACTTGCCCGAGCCCGACGGGCCGATGATGACGAGCACCTCGCCCTTGGTCACGCTCAGGTTGATGTCCTTGAGGACGTGCAGGTCGCCAAAGTTCTTCTCGACGTGGCGAAGCTCGATGACGGGCCGGGCGTCCGTGGTTGTCTGGTTCATGACTCTCTCCCTTGGCTGCGTCGCTAGCGGATGATCTTAACGCCCGTACGGCGCGAGACGGCGACAGCCGCCTTGTTGATGAGGCTGTTGATGAGGATGTAGATAACCGCAACCACGAGGAACGTCGAGACGAGCGCGTCGTAGTTGGTGCGCAGCACCTGGGCGTTCTGCATGAGGTCGGGGTAGCTCACGACGTAGGCAAGCGCCGTGTCCTTGACCACGACGACCAGCTGGCTGATGAGCGACGGAATGACGTAGCGGATGGCCTGCGGCAGCACAATCTTGGTCTTGACCTTCCAGCGCGACAGGCCAATCGACAGGCCCGCCTCGGTCTGGCCGCGCGGTACGGCGTTGACGCCCGCGCGGAACACCTCGGCGAGCACGCCCGAGGCGGCGAGCGTCACCGGCAGGCACAGCATCCAGAACGCCGACATCTTGATGCCGAGGTTGGGCATCGCAAAGAAAAAGAAGTAGATGAACAGCAGGCTCGGCACGCCACGCAGGACGTTGGTGAGCACCGCGCACAGGGCGCTCAGGGGGCGGATGTGGCTCGTGCGACCCAGCATGAGCACGAGGCCCAGGACAAGCGACAGCACCGCCGCGGTGAGGGCCACGGCAAAGGTGCCCTCGAGGCCGGCGAGCAGGTAGCGCCACGTGGTGCGCCACGTGAACAGCTCCCAGTAGCGGGCGGAGAGCTGGCCGGTGACCCAGAAGCGCCAGACCACCCAAGCGAGCAGGGCGACCAGGGCCACGAGCGACAGGGCCGAGCCCACGATCATCTTCCTGCGCGTCTTGGGACCCGGCTCCTCGTAGAGGGCGTCCCTCATAGTCTTGGCGCTCATCGAATCACCCTGACTCTCTTGTCGATGGCGTTACCCACGAAGCCCGCAACGAGCGCGGTGGTGATATAGCCGGCGGCGCTGACGAAGAACGTGACGATGCCCGCCGACTCGCGCGTGTTGATGTAGGTAACCACACCTGTGAGCTCCTGCGGGGTCATGGGGACCTGCGAGCCCAGGGCCGTGGTGAGCATGACGGCGATGAAGAGGTTGGTCATGGGCAGCACCGTGGAGCGCAGCGCCTGCGGGATCACGATGGTGCGCAGGATCTTGCCAAACGAAAGGCCCAGGGCGCGGGCCGCCTCGATCTGGCCCGGGCCGATGGTGTTGATGCCGCTCATGAAGTTCTCGGAGCCAAACGCGGCGCCGAGCAGCACGGTGGCGAGCACCACGGAGGGCTCGTAGTCGAGCAGCAGCTTGAGGTGCGGCAGCGCGTACACGATGACGAGCAGCAGCACCGCTCCGGGAATGTTGCGGAAGATCTGCACGTAGACGTCGCCCGCGACGCGCAGCGGCTTGAACGGCGAGACGCGCATGACGGTCAAAAGGACCGAGAACACCATGACGAGCGCAAACGAGACGATCGTAAGTCGCCACGTGGTGAGAAGCGCCGTCAGGTACATCGGGCCGTAGCCGGCGATGAGCTCTGGCAGCCCCATGGTACCTCCTTACAGGGAAGGGCCCGCCGCCCGATGGACGGAGGGCCCCAGCTATTAGAAACCCATGTCAAGCAGCGGGATTATACCCATGCTCGAGCAGGCCCAAGCGCAGGCCTTAGGCGCCGATCGCGGGCGGCTCGGGAATCGTGTCGATGCCGCAGCGCTCGGCGATCGAGATCTTGTAGAGCTCGTCCCACTTGCCGTCGTCCTCGAACTTCATGAGGAAGTCGTTGATGAAGTCGATGGCGTCGGTGTTGTCGTGCTTCACGCCGATGCCCAGGAACTCCTCGGGGCCAAACGGGTCGCCGGCGATGCGGTACTTGCCCGGGTTCTTGACGACGTTGCCCATCTGCAGCGTGTTGTCGACGACGTAGGCGTCAACGCGACCCTGCTCGAGGGCGGCGCGGCACTCATCGTCCTTCGAGAACTCCTGAATCTCGGCCTCGGGAGCGAACTCGCCCACGACCTCGGGGCCGGTGGAGCCGGACTGGACGGCGACCTTCTTGC
Organism: uncultured Coriobacteriaceae bacterium; assembly: GCA_900543875.1. Taxonomy (GTDB): domain Bacteria; phylum Actinomycetota; class Coriobacteriia; order Coriobacteriales; family Atopobiaceae; genus Parolsenella. The sequence continues at coordinate 7,326 of UQSV01000042.1, forward strand.
CGGCGAGGTCGTCGACAGAGTTGATGCCGGAGTTGTCGGCGAGCACGAGGATGGCGTACTGGGTGGTCATGTACGGGCCAGCGAAGGAGATGACCTGCTTGCGCTTGTCCGTGATGGTGTAGCTGGCGAAGACGGCGTCGACCGTGTCGTTCTGGAGGACGGACTCACGCGTGTCAGAGGTGACCTGCGTGTACTCGTAGGCGTTCTCGTCGCCGAGGATGTAGCGGACGAGGCCGAGGTAGATACCGGCGTCGAAGCCGTAAACCTTGCCGTCCTGCTCGTCGAGCTGGGAGAAGATCGTCGAGGTGCGGGTGGCGCCAAGGCGGAACTTGCCGGCAGACTTGATCGCGGAGGCCCAGGGGTTGGCGGCGATGACGTCATCAGCCGCGGGCTCGACGGAGGCGACGAGCGCGTTGAAGGCATCCTTGTCCACACCGGTGGTGGAGTCGGCGGCGCCGGTGGCGGCAGTGGTGGTCGCTGCGGCGTCGGTCGAGGGTCCCTCGGAGCAGCCGGCAAGGCCAACGAGGGCGGTGCTGCTCATAAGGCCAAGGCCCAGCGAGAGGAACTGTCGGCGGCTGAAGTTCTTGTTGCTCATGATGCTTCCTTCCCTTTTACGTAAAACCAAGCATGGTAGAAAGTGCCAATTAGTTAGTTTGATACCTTACCCAAAAGGAGTGGGAATTAATCCTACAAACCTGCTAGGGAAATAGGACTGTAACAAAACGACCAGGCAGCCAAACGGGCGCGGCCGGCTCCATGTAGCGCGCGGCCAAACGGGCACGAGCGGCTCATCTCCCACGCGGCCAAACGGCGCGTGCTCCACGTCACACAGCCAAACGGTGAGCGTCTCACGCGCCACGGAGCCACGAAAAAGGGGTGGGAGCGGCCTTTCGGCTCGTCTCCCACCCCTATATGTTCTCTCATTTACCCGCCACACGCGAGCCTTGCCGCAAAGCGGCTTCGAAGCCGAGCTCTTAGCCGAGCAGCTCCTTGACGTCGAGGGCAATCATGAGCTCCTCGTTGGTCGGGATGACCCAGACGTGAATCTTGGAGTCGGGCGTGGAAATCTCGCGCGGGTCGTCGGAGCGGATGGCGTTCTTGTCGTCGTCGATCTCGACGCCCATCCAGGCGAGTCGCTTCACGACCTCCTTGCGCATGTGGGCGGAGTTCTCGCCCACGCCGGCGGTGAAGACCATGGTGTCGACGCCGTTCATGGCCTGGACCATCGTGGCGAACTGAGAGGCCACGCGGTAGCTCCACATGTCGATGGCCATCTGGCAGCGCTCGTTGCCCTCGGCGGCGCCGGCCTCGATGTCGCGGCAGTCGCTGGAGACGCCGGAGATGGCGGCCAGGCCGGACTGCTTGTTCATCATCGTGTCGATCTCGTCGATGGAGTAGTGGCCCTCACGGGAGAGGTAGAAGACCGTGGCCGGGTCGACGGTGCCGCAGCGCGTGCCCATGATGAGGCCGTCGAGCGGCGTGAGGCCCATGGTGGTGTCCATGCACTTGCCGTCCTGGATGGCGCACAGGGAGGCGCCGGAGCCGAGGTGGCAGCTCACGACCTTGTGGGCGGTGTGGTTCGAGGCCTCGTCAACCGAGCGCCAGATGAAGCGGTGGCTCGTGCCGTGGGCGCCGTACTTGCGGATGTGCAGGCTGTCGACGACCTCCTTGGGCAGGGCGTAGTTGTGGGCCTCGGCCGGCATGTTGTAGTGGAACGAGGTGTCGGCGACGATGACGTTGCCGATCTCGGGGAACATCTCGCGGCAGATCTCGATGACGTCGGCCTCGGCGTAGTTGTGCAGCGGGGCGAGCGGGGCGACCTCGCGGACCCAGGCCAGGGTCTCGTCGGTGACGACCTTGGACTCGGGGAAGTACCAACCGCCCTGAACGACGCGGTGGCCGATGCCGTCGATGGGCTTGTCGACGGCCTTGAGGATCTCGAAGACGTGCTTGATGGCCGTCTTGTGGTCCGGCAGGGCAACGTCGAGCTGCTGCTTGTCGCCGCCCATCTCAGAGTGGCCGATGAAGGAGCCATCAATGCCGATGCGCTCGCAGTTGCCCTTGGCGTAGACCTCGCGGGTGTCGACGTCGAGCAGCTGGTACTTGAGCGAAGAGCTGCCTGCGTTGATGACGAGAACGTTCATGTGGTTATCCTCTCCGATGAAGACGCTACGCAGGCCCGCCAGGCCCGCGAATTTCCAGTTGACCATGATAGCGCGTCAAGCTGAGGCGAGCGGGCAGAACGCAAAGTTGACAAAGGGAGCGTCCCCGTCACCCAAGCTCTTGGCTCCAACACCCTATGAGGCGGTCAAGCGACCACGCGGCGTTGGCCGGGCTCGTGCTGGGAAGCACCGTCGCGGGAAGGCCCGTAACGGGCTCGAGATGGCGACGGTAGAGACGCCCGGCCGCGGCACCGTTGCAAACGACGCGCTCGATGGGGGCCACGCCGGTGACGCGACCGATGTCCGCGGGACGCACGTTCCTGATGCTCGCGTCGCTCGAGCCCACGATGTCGCAGCTTGCGATGACGTCCCACAGCGCGATGCCGTGCGCGAGCAGCATCCGCCGCTTCTCGGCGATCGTGGCGGGCACGGGCTCGCCGAGACATGCGGCGGCAACCCGCCAGAAGCGGTTCTGGGGGTTGCCGTAGTAGAAGTCGTTCGCCCGGGACAGCACGCTCGGGAAGCTCCCGAGCACGAGCACGCGCGAGCGCTCGTCGAACACGGGCTCGAAGCCATGGTCTATGCGCTGATAGGCGCCACGTGGCGCGGGCATGCGCAGGCGGCCCTACTCGCCGGTGGGATACGTGAGGTGGCTCTCGTCGATGTTGGCGAGGTCGCGCTCAAGGTAGCGGGCCGCGAGCCACTTGGCCATGGGAAGGTTCTGGTCGAGGTAGTTGCCGCACTCCTCGGGGGCGGCGCCGGGGATGTCACCCTCGAAGCCGCGAACGAACTCGAACATCTCGCGCACGAGCGGCAGGATCTGCTCGGAGCTCACCTCGCCAAAGACAACGAGGTAGAAGCCCGTGCGGCAGCCCATGGGGCCAAAGTAGACCACGCGGCTCGCCCACGTGGGGTGGTTGCGCAGAAACGTTGCGCCCAGGTGCTCGATGGTGTGGCACTCGGCCGTGTTCATGACCGGTTCGTCGTTGGGCGCGGTGAGGCGCAGGTCGAACGTGGTGACGGCCGCGCCCGTGGCCGGGTCGCGGTCGATGCGCGAGACATAGACGCCCGGCTCGAGCAGCAGGTGGTTGACGGAGAAGCTCGCGATGCGCTCCATGGTTGCTCCTTGCGCGAACGGCGTCCCAAAGGGCCCCGTCCCCTTTGGGACGGTCCCTTGAGACGCCTGGTGTATACCGATTAAATCCTAGCGCGCCGCGGCGCCGGTGGCCATGCGGACGGCCTCCCCCACGTCGTCGGTGATTGTGACGAGCGTGCGGTCCGGCGCAGAGATCATGCCGCGGCTCGCGACGGGACCGGAAATCCAGTCGAACAGCCCGCCCCAGTACTCGCTGCCAAAGAACACGACCGGCATGGTCTTGGCCTTGTGCGTCTGGATGAGCGTGAGCATCTCGAACGCCTCGTCAAGCGTCCCGAAGCCTCCGGGGAACACGATGCCGCCGCTCGAGTACTTCATAAACATGACCTTGCGCACGAAGAAGTAGCGGAAGGTGATGCCCATGTTGACCCAGCGGTTGATGCCCTCCTCGTGCGGAAGCTCGATGCCCAGGCCCACGGACTTGCCGCCCGCCTCGGCGCATCCCCGGTTCGCGGCCTCCATGATGCCGGGGCCGCCTCCGGTGATGACGGCATAGCCCGCCTTCGCGAGAAGCCCGCCGGCCGTGCGGGCGGCTGCGTAGGCGGCGTCCTCGCGCCCGGTGCGGGCAGACCCAAAGCAGGCCACGGCCGGCCCCAGGCCCGCGAGCGCGCTGAAGCCGTCCACGAACTCGGCCTGGATGCGCAGCACGCGCCAGGGGTCTGTGTGCAGCCAGTCCGGGGAGTCGTCAGGGCGCAGCAGGTGCTCCGAGGTGCTCTCATCGGGGATCATGTCTCCGCGCAGGATGACGGGACCCTTGTGGTAGGTCGTCTCGTAGGGCACAGCGCCCGAGGGGTCAAGGCCAGACGAGGCCTTCCTCTGGTTGTCCACGTCTCCCCTTTCCTCGCTCACGAGCCTGCCCGCAGCCTAGTGCTGCCAGTCCACGAGACAGGCATCGAGCCCGGCAACGAGGGCCTGCTTGTCCATGTGCTGGCCGATGAAGCAGATCTTGGTCTCGCGGTCGCCGCAGGTCTCGTCCCAGTCATCCATGACCTCGGGATTCTCGGCGATGAGGCGCGCCCGGATGTCGTCCGGGGCACTTGCGATGAACTTGCCCTGCTCGGAGAGCATGCTCTGCTGGCCGGCCTGCTCGAACATGTAGCACATGTCGGGGTCCTGGGCGCTCCACAGCTGGCCCTTGGCGCGGATGATCTCCTTGGGCCAGGTGCGCACGTAGTCGGCGAACCTGTCGATGTCGAACGGGCGGCGGCGGTCATAGACGAACGTCTCGATGCCATACTCGAGGACCTCGGGGTCATCGTGCTCCTCGGGGTGCTCCATGGCGTCGAGCCAGGCGGCAGAGCCGTAGGCGCGGTTGAAGTCGAAGCGGTTGGTGTCCAGGATCTGGTCGAGGTCGACGTTGCCCTGCTCGGCCTCCACGATCACGGCCTCCTTCTGCAGGCTGCGGACGATGCCCTTGAGCTCGTCGATCTGCTCGCGCGTGACCGTATCGCACTTGTTGAGCACGACGGTGGTGCAGAACTCGAGCTGCTGGATGAGCAGCGACTCGATGTCGTCCTCGTCGATGTTATCGGCAAGCAGGTCGCGGCCGCCGTGGAACTCGTCCCACATGCGCGCGCAGTCCACCACGGCCACGATGTTGTCGAGGTCGAGCGGGGCGGCGCTTCCGTACTTGGACTCGTCGCAGAACTGCGAGATCGTGTAGGCGATGGGGATGGGCTCGCAGATGCCGGAGGCCTCGATGATGATGTAGTCGAAGTCACCGGAGTCGGCGATCTGGGCGAGCTGACGGGCGAGGTCGTCGGACAGCGTGCAGCACAGGCAACCGTTCGTCATGGGGATGAGCTCGCCGTCGACCTGCGACAGGCCGCCCTTGGCGATGAGGCTCGCGTCGACGTTGATCTCGCCGATATCATTGACGAGCACGGCCGCGCGCACGCCGCGGTCGTTGGACAGGATGTGGTTGAGCAGCGTGGTCTTGCCCGCGCCGAGGTAGCCGGTGAGCAGGACGATCTTTGTCTGCTTGGGCTTGTCTGCCATGTGGAGCTCCTTCTCGATTCGTGAAAGTTAGCCACGGGCAAGTGTACCCCGCACGGCGGGAGTTAACGCGGCATCACGCAAGGACGCCACACGGCGCGCGCCTTAGCGAGCGGAGGCACCGGCAACGAGCGCCTGGGCGGCAAGGCATGCGGCGACGCCGAGCGAGAAGCTCAACAGCAGGTAGGCCGCAGCGGCGCCGATGGCGCCACGCTCGAGAAGGTCGCCCGTCTCGAGCGCGAACGTCGAGAACGTCGTGAAGCCTCCGCAGACGCCGGTCTTGAGCAGCAGCGTGGTACGCGGCGAGAGCCCGGCGGCAGGCGCGGCCGCCACGACGATGCCGATGAGAAAGGCGCCCGCGACGTTGGTCACGAGCGTGGCGAGCGGAAAGCCCGCCTCGCCCACCGTCTTCCACGGGACGAACGTGAGCGCCCAGCGCCCGAGCGAGCCAAGGCCACCGCCGACGAACACCGCGATTGCGTCCAGCATGACGCGCCCCTACTTGTTGCGACGCCAGCTGCTGGGCAGCTCGAGCGTCACGTTGCCATTCTCGCCGCGGCGCACGTGGCCGCCCTGCGCAAAGAAGAGCCCCACGAGAATGACGGCTACGGCGGGCAGCAGCCTGAACGCAAGGCCAACGAGGCCAAACGCCATGCCGATGACGCTGATGAGAAGCGAGATGCACAGCGACAGGAGGAACAGGAAGAAGAGGGCGAGGATAAGCGTTGCCATGGGACTCCTTGGCAGGATCGAAGGGACGGTGACAGCCGGCGCAAGACGCGCGGCCGACCCATGTTACTCGGAGACGAGCGCGTGCTCCACCTCGGCGATGTACATGGTGTGGTAGTCCTTCTCGGGGTAGCAGCAGCCGTCGATGGAGGCGTCAAGGAAGTTCTCGGGCTTGATGTCGTCCGCATAGAGCTTGCGGCACACGAGCACGAGACTCGCCTGCTCGAAGGCCACCGAACCGTCGAGGTAGGCCGGCGTGAAGCCCACGTGGGTGGCCTTGTACGAGTCGCGGCCGCTGTGCGTGCCCAGGTAGCTCAGCGCCTCCTTGTGCTTGGGCGCATAGAACGAGAGCGTGAAGCGGTCGTTGGCGTCGACGAACTCCTTGGTGTAGCGCTGCGGTCGCACGTAGACGGTCACGACGTCCTTGCCCCACAGCACGCCCATGCCGCCCCAGCTCACCGTCATGGTGTTGTAGCCGCTCGTGGTACCGGCGGTAAGCAGCGCCCACTCGTCGCCGATCTTCGCAAACGGGCTGAACTCGAGGCTCTTGAGATCGACTTCCCTAAAGGACATGCGCGTCTCCTCTCGCGATTTTGCTCGTGAGGAGACTATACGCCCCATGCGGACCATTGGGGACGGGTTAGTTTGGCACCCCGGCAACGAGCAGGCGGACCAAACGAACCCGTCCCCTTTGGTCCTCTACCGCTTGAAGAAGGCCAGGGCGATGGCGCCGGGACCCACGTGCGTGCCGATCGTGGCTCCTACGGTGTGGACGGGCAGGTTGTCAAGCTCCACGTGACCCTCCCAGATGTGGCGGCTGTCCTCGACGTACTTGCGCAGCAGCGCGTCATCGAGGCCCGCGTAGGCGAGCTCGATGGGCATGGAGAAGTCGATGCCGCCAGCGGCCTCGACCTGCTGCGTGAGTAGGTTGCGTCCGTTCTTGGAGCCGCGGGCCTTGCCAAGAAGCTCCACGACGCCGTCGGTGATCGTGATGACGGGCTTGATGGAGAGCAGCTTGCCGAGCGCGGCGGCAGATGCCGGGATGCGCCCGCCACGGCGGAGGAACTCGAGCGTGTCGAGAAGGCCCACCACATGGATGTCCTCGCGGGCCTGCTCGAGCGCGCGCGCGATGTCGGCGGCACCGAGGCCCTCGCCCACGAGGCGCAGCGCGTAGTCCACGAGGATGCGCTCGCCCACCGTGACGCTCTTGCTGTCCACGACGTAGACGCCCTCGTCGAAATTGGCGGCCGCCGTGAGCGCACTGCCGTTCGTGCCCGACAACTTGGACGACAGCGTGATGACCACGACCTCCTCGCCGGCGTTGCGCGCCTCGGAGATGGCCTCCTCGAAGGCATAGGGGTTGACCTGGCCCGTCATGGGCAGGTCGTCGCCCTCGACGAGCAGCTCGTAGAAGCGGCGGTGGTTGAGGTTGACGCCGTCGAGGTAGGTGGTTTCGCCGAAGGTGACCGAGAGCGGCAGCACCGTAAGGCGCGGGTTGCCTAGGGCCGCGATGTCTTCCTGGGTGAGGTCCGAGGCGGAGTCGGTGATGATGCGTACGGGCATGATTGGTCCTTTCGATAGCGAACAGGGTTGCGCCACAATATGTGACGCATGGGATAAGCTGCGGTTTATTAGATGAGCTGACGGCTGCAAGCGCCGTATCCTAGCGACCGATAGCGCGCAGGCAGTCGAGCACGCTCGCGAGCGAGGCGTAGAGGCGCGTGCGCTGGTCGTCATCGAGCGCAGAGTCGACCCGGGCCATGACGCGCGAGACGGCCTCGTCGACCTCGGCCATGGTCTTGCGGCCGGCGGACGTGAGGCTCACGGGCGCGCGGTAGAGGCGGGCGTCGCCTGGCGCGGAGGCCACGGCAACGAGGCCGCCCCGCTCGAGCTGTGCCAACGAACGCGAGACGGCCGCGCGCGTGACACCGGCGCGGCGCGACAGCTCGGCCGCCGTCATGCCGCC
>UQSV01000043.1 GCA_900543875.1 uncultured Coriobacteriaceae bacterium
ACGAGAGGACCGGGGTGGACGGACCTCCGGTGCACGGGTTGTTCACCAAGAGCACCGCCCGGTAGCCGAGTCCGGTCTGGATAACCGCTGAAGGCATCTAAGCGGGAAGCCAGTCCCGAGATGAGTCTTCCCTTCGGTAAGGGCCCTCGTAGACCACGAGGTCGATAGGGCGCAGGTGCAAGCGCGGCGACGCGCTCAGCCGAGCGTCACTAATAGCCCGAGCTCTTCCCTTCATCGACCGTCGCACGATGGCGGCACGTCCCCTGACGGAAGGGTGCGACCGACGCTCCCGTTGCGCGCTGTGCGGCCCCCAGGGCGCGGCCTGAAGGCCCGCCCCCTGACAGCCGAATGCCCCTCGTTGGTCAGCGACCATGGCGGGGGAGGTACACCCGGTCCCATCCCGAACCCGGAAGTTAAGCCCCCCAGCGCCGATGGTACTGCGGAGTCAGTCCGTGGGAGAGCAGGACGTCGCTGACCAACGAGGGGCATTTTCGCGTGGACGTCGCCCGGGGGGTCGAGCCGACCTTCCAGGCGACTTCTTTTTCTGGGTCAACGCGGGGGCCGCCGGGCGTGGGCCCCGCATTGGCCCTTTCTTTGTACTGGGACCTGGCGCCGTCGGCCCCTCTCCGTGCCCGGGCCCCGGGCGCCGCGGGCGGCCCTTTCGTCTCGAAGCTTTAGCCTGTGCTACCTGTGAGTTCTATGTGGTGTCCTCTTACTTGACTGCTTGGTGTATTCTTCGCCTGACGTTATTACTTCTCTTGCTGGGTGTTGCTATGGGTCATGTTAGGGATTTGCTCGACAGGCTCCCTCACATCTATAAGACGATGTTCGGTCATTGCGTTATTAAGACGGTTCGTCTTGAGAACGGCGACTTGGTGCGCGTGCTACAGGTTGGCGGCGTGTACCAGAGCGCCTCCTATCTCGATGAACGTCGTCTTGATCCGGTCTTCTCTTACTATTTCGGCTTTGACCATGCGTTTGATGGAGACCAGAAGCCTACTCGAGTTCTGATGATTGGCGGAGGGGGCTATTCGTGGCCCAAGCATGTGGCCAAGGACTACCCCTTTGTCTCATCGCTCGATGTTGTCGAGATTGAACCTGCCGTTACTTCTCTTGCGCGTAAGTGGTTCTTCCTCGATGAATGCATGCAGCGGTATCCCGGGGTCATCAATCCTATCGAGGCTGATGGCAGGTCTTATCTCCAGGCTGCACCCGCTTCTTCCTATGACTGCATTGCCATCGACGCTTTTTCTGGGTGTGAACCGGTCGTAAGCTTGGCTACGGTTGAGGCTGCCTTTGCTGCCGCTCGCGTACTTGGTCCCAGCGGCGTTCTTGTCTCTAACGTAGTGTCTGCAAATGAGGGACGGGACGTGTCGTTCCTCTTTAGGTACATGTCGTCTCTTCGCGAGGCGTTTGAGCACGTCTACGTGCTCCCCTGCGACAGCGATGAGCTTGCAGTCGAGGATAATTACATCGTCTACGCGACCAACGGCTCCGTTGTGCCCGATGGCGTTCTCCCCTATGAAGGCTCCATGCTCCTGGCGCCCATGCGCGATGGGGACTAGCTGGCAAACCAGGGGATATCGGCGCCGGGCACGCCTCCGCCCGCAGGAAGCTCGTAGCTTGTGATATAGCCCGTCCAGCCATTGACGCGTTTCCTCATGCCCTCGATGTCTAGCGTGCCGTAGGCAAATCCCTTACGAACGAGCTCGGGTGGAACGTATTCGTCGTACTTCTCGAACAGGGGAAGCTCGTCCTTGTAAAGAAGCTCCATGGGATCGAACTTGCTTGTCGCCTCGGTTGTCACGACGTCGAAGAACTCCTTGGGTCCCGCCGACATCACAAAGGTGAGGTAGTAGGGTCTCGACGAATCGATTCCTTTCAGGCCAAGCTGCTTTGCGCATTTGATCTTGAGCAGCCTCTCGAGGGCGAGGAAGGCGTAGCTCCCAAGCCAGGGGAAGAGGGCCCAGGTGTTTCCGCCCAGGTTGATGAGCGGGTGAATGTCTATCTGCGCGGCGGCCGCGGCCCTGCGCGCAAGCGCAAGCCTGCCCACTGCGTTCTTCATGAGGTAGGGATAGGTGCTGCGCTCCTCGAGGACCTTGAGCATGCGCTCGAGCACGTGGGTGTGGATGTCGCCGGGACACTCTCCAAAGTAGGCGGGAACCTTGCCGCGCACCTTTGTGGCGTAGACGATGTGACGCTTGTGATCGACGTCCTCGACGAGCCACGTGGCTCCCGCGATGGCGATTTTCTCGCCCGCCGGGGGAGGGGCCACGATGGTGCCGAGCTCGGCTGAGTCGCTGCGCACGGTGTACTCGATGTTCTCCTGGAAGACGGCGTAGAACTTGTATGAGCTGGCCACGCGCTCGCCCGAAAGGCCCACGATGAGCCCGTCCGTTTCCGTCTGCTCGATCTGCCCCGTGAGGAGCAGGTGACGAAGCATGACGCGGAAGTCATCGGTGGAGACTCTGTGGAAGACGGTCAGGTTGAGCACGCGTTGCGCCAGCTCGGCGGGCGTGAGCTCGCCTTCGCTTGCGAGCGTGGCGATGGTCTGGTGGTAGAGCAGGCTGTAGGGGAGCCGGTCGAGTCGGGGAGGCTCCACCCAGTGCTCCTCGCGATAGAGCTGTACGAGGGCGATTCCCTGAAGCAGCTTCCAGGGGATGGTCTCGGGCAGAAGCGCCCGCGGCTCAGGTGGCTCCTCTCGCATGACGAACCACATCTCGGGTGGGGTGCTGCGCCTGCCCGTGCGGCCCATGCGCTGCAGAAACGAGCTCACGGTGAAGGGTGCGTCGATCTGGAAGGCTCGCTCGAGCCTGCCGATGTCGATGCCGAGCTCGAGCGTCGAGGTGGTGATGGTGGTGAGGGCCTGGGAGTCGTCCCTCATGAGCTCCTCGGCAGACTCGCGCAGGGAGCTCGAGAGGTTGCCGTGATGGATGAGAAAGCGGTCTGCCTCGTGGTTGGCCTCACAATAGCGGCGAAGCTCGGTGCAGACGGCCTCGGCGTCCTCGCGCGAGTTGGCAAAGACGAGGCACTTCTTGTTGCGCGTGTGCTCAAAGATGTAGCCCAGGCCGGGGTCTGCCTCGCGTGGCGCCGTGTCGCTGGGTGCGTCGAGCGCTGGGCTTGCCGCATGGTCCGTGGGCTCCTCGACCTCGTCTGGGACGATGCTCTGGAGGGTGAGCTCGCGCGCCTGCTTGGCGTCTGCGCCCTTGGCCTTGCGAATGTAGTCGATGCCGCGCAGGGCCTCCTCTGCCTGCCCGCCCATGGCGTCTGCCGCCTGGGGGCCGCTGAGGTAGAAGTGTTCCATGGAGAGACGCCAGGTGCGCTGTGGCTCTTCGACGCGGGGAACCACCCAGCCACGGCCGGTGCCAGCGGAGAGGAAGGCGCCCACGGCCTGCGGGTCTCCGATGGTGGCGGACAGGCCGATGCGCCGCGGGTTGACGCCCGCCATACGACAGAGGCGCTCGATGAGGCAGATGGTCTGGCCACCGCGGTCTCCGCGCAGCAGGGAGTGGACCTCATCGATGACGATGAAGCGAAGGTCGCAGAAGAGCCTCGAGATGGCGGCGTGCTTGCGCAGCAGCAGGGCCTCGAGCGACTCGGGCGTGATCTGCAAGATGCCGCTTGGGTTCTTGAGCATCTTGGCCTTGTGGGAGGCCGAGACGTCTCCGTGCCAGTGCCACACGGGGATGTTCGCCTCGGCACAGAGGTCGTTGAGGCGTAGGAACTGGTCGTTGATGAGGGCCTTGAGGGGGCCGATGTAGATGGCACCCACGCTGGCGGGAGGGTCCTCGTCGAACAGCGAGAGGATGGGGAAGAAGGCGGCCTCGGTCTTTCCCGAGGCGGTCTGGGCGGTGAGCAGCACGTTTGCGTCGGTGTCGAAGATGGCTTCGGCGGCAGCGACCTGGATGCCCCTCAGGCTCTCCCACTCGTGGTCGTAGATGAAGTCCTGAATGAACGGAGCAAAGCGCTCGAACGTGCCCATGCACCCTCCTCTCGAATGGCGCGGCTGCTAAATCTTGAACTCGGCAAAGCTGCGCTGGCCGGGCTGCTCGGCCTCGCCGGACGCGCCGCCCGAGGTGGCCGTGGCAAACTGGTCGGAGCCCAGCAGCTCCTCCATGCCCATCTCGGGGTTCTGGCATAGGATGTCGAGAAGCTCGATGAAGTCCCTGATGACCTCGCGCGGGGTGAGGTGGGTGTCTGCGCCCACACGGCCAAACTCAATCTCGAGGAAGCGCACGAGGTCCTCGGTGCCAAGCCTGCGCTCGTAGCCAAAGTAGCCGGCGTGAATGTCGGCGAGCTTCTCGATGAGGACGAGCAGCTCCTCGTAGGTAAGCGGATTGAGGTGGATCACGGGGGCGAGCATGTCCGACAGGCCCTCCCGCGCAAAGCGGCCCTCGGAAAGGCGGCTGCGCAGGGCCTCGTAGGAGTAGACGCCGCGCCTGCGGTCCTCGATGGACTGGGGCGTGCCTCCCATGATGATGCCCAGGTAGTGCGCCTTGCCCTGGAGCGTGTCGTTGTACATCGTGAGAATCTTCTCGTAGTTGTACTGGCGCGTGATGGAATTGGGAATCTTGTAGAGGTTCACGAGTTCATCGATGAGGACGAGCATGCCCTCGTAGCCCGCACCCTTGAGGAAGCGTGCAAATAGCTTGAGGTAGTCGTACCAGTTGTCGTCGCAGATGCAGGCGTTGACGCCAAGGTCCTGGCGGGCCTCGGTCTTGGTTCGGTACTCGCCGCGCAGCCAGCGCAGCACGGCGCTGCGGCGCTCGTCGTCGCCGCCCGCCGCCGCGGCGTAGTAGATGCGCATGATGCGGGCAAAATCGAAGCCGTGGACCATCTCCTCGACGGGCGCCATCTGGGCCTCGAGCGCCGCCGCGGCGTCTGGGGCCTTCTCGATGTTGGCGACCCAGCGGTCGAGAACAAGCTGCAGGGCGCCGCCTTCGGGTCGCGTCTTGGTGGAGAGGTTGCGGATGAGCTCGCGGTAGGTGGCAAGGCCCTGGCCGCCGTTGCCCTGCAGGCGACGCTCGGGCGAGAGGTCTGCATCTGCCACGACGAAGCCCTTGCCCATCGCGTGGGTTCGGATGGTTTGGAGCAGGAAGCTCTTTCCGGTGCCGTAGCGGCCCACGAGGAAGCGGAAGCTCGCACCACCGTCGGCGATGAGGTCAAGGTCGTGGAGCAGCGCGGCAATCTCGGTCTTGCGGCCAACCGTGATGTAGGGAAGGCCGATCCTGGGGACGACGCCACCCTTGAGGGAGTTTATGAGCACCGCGGCGATGCGCTTGGGCACGCGCGGGGTGTTGCTGGGTTCGCTGGGGCTCATGGGAGAAGGGCTCCTCTCAGGTCTTTCAGGTAATCCTCGATGATCTGGGGGCCGTCGTCGGCAAACTCGATGGCCGTGTCTCCCAGAAGGTCGAAGAGCTTCTCGTTGATGGAGTCGACCGTCATGTCTGGTGAGGCGGTGCCAAAGTTGGGCTGGCCGCCCTCGAGCAGGGTGCTCACGATGGCGAGCTCTGCGCTCGTGAGGCCATAGGGGCCCTCCTGGGCACCCTGGGGCTCCGAGGCCGCGGTCTGACGCTTGGGACTGACCTCGGCACCCGATGCGCCCTCTGGCGGCGCGAGGGGGCCTTCTGTGACTTGCCCCTCGATGCGGGGACTGTCGCTCGTGCATTTGAGCGCGGGGCCGGCCGCGGCTGCGTCTGCGTGGCTGGGCACGGGATCGGCTACGCCCGCGACCGTGGCAAGGTCGGACGCGTCCTCGCGCTCCTCGTCGACGAGCAAGGCCTCGCGCGTGACGCTGGCCGCCGCGCGGATCTGGTCGAGCTGGCCCAGGTCGATCCTCACGCGGCGCGCCTCGCGCTGGCGCTCCCACTCGAGGCGCGCCGCGATTTGCTCGTCGATGATCTTGGCAAGGTACTTGGGCGTGGCGCCCTCGGCGAGCGGGTGCTCGTAGTCGAGGACGAGGCGCAGGCGCTGGTCGATGGTGCGTACGACGCTGCCAAGCTTGGCATTGCGGCCGCGGCTCTCGAGGTACTCCTCGCGATGCCATGCGCCGCGGGCGCAGACGTAGCGGTTGACCTCGTCGAGCTCGTAGGTGCAGTCCTCATGGCGCCGGGGCGCCCAGAACACGGCCGAGGCGAACATGGGATAGCTCTTGGCAAGCGGCGAGCCAAAGATGGTCTCGACGAGGCCACTTTTGCGGTGCTTGTCGTAATAGACGGCAAGCTGGGAGAGCGAGCCGCAGGTGACGGCCGCAAGCGTGTCCGGCCGCTCCCCGTAGAGCCTGCTCGACCCCAGCTGGTAGCTCGAGAGCTTCTCGAGCGCGTTGAGGAGCTCGTCTTGGACGGGTGAGCTCGCGAGCGTGGAGACCTCGCGCCAGGTGGCGAGCCCCCGCTTGAGGGCGACGACGGCCTGGTCGAACTCGAGGTCGACGTAGGGGGTGATGAGCTCGACGGGCAGGTTGTGCCAGGCCGCGTAGTCGCGCAGCCAGCGCTTGGCATGACGGTCGAGCTTGCCGTCGAAGACGCGGTAGCTCTGCCACAGCGAGCAGATCTTGTCGAAGCCGTCGCGCGCGTCGCTGACTCCCACGCCGCACAGCAGCTCGTAGAAGAGCACGAAGACGAACGAGAGGCTGGTGGGCGACACCTTGCCCTGGCGCACCTGCGTGCGCCACGAGAAGTAGCGGCGCAGGTCACGGTTGCTCATGTCCTCGTAGGTGGGGAAGTAGTGGCTGAAGGTGGAGTAGAACGGGACGTCGTCCTCGTAGTCCTCCATGACACGGGCCTGCTCGTAGAAGAGCTTGGCGGCCGGCCACATCCTGGCCTCGGGGTTGCGGGCGATGGCGCGCATCTGCTCGATGCGCTCGGGGAGGTAGCTCGCCATCTGCGAGCCGCGCGAGACGATGGGCTCGTCGGTATAGACGCGCGTGGCGAAGGCCCCGGTCTGGCGCCCCTCGGCCTGCGCGTTTATGCGGTCGATGATGCTCTGGATGTCTGCCCTCGCCACGATGCCTCCCCTCAACATGGGTGCGAGAACAGCATCATACCACGATGACGAACATGTGTTTGTAATGAGAAAGGACGGCGATGCCCTTGTCGGCTACACGAAGGCGCAGACCACGGCGATGGCCACGGCGGGCAGCATGTTGGCCGGCTTGAACGTGCACGGCCAGATGAGGTTGACGCCCACGCAGAAGATGAGGGCGGAGCCCACGAGCGAGAGGTTGGCGAGCGCGGCGGTGGTCATGATGGGGTGGAGCAGCGTGGCGAGCACGGTGACCGTGCCTTGCAGCACGCCCACCGGCAGGGCCGCGAACAGGCAGCCGCGCCCCATTGAGGCGGCCATCGAGCAGACGATGACGGCGTCGAGCGCTCCCTTGAGGGCAAGCGTCGACCAGTCGCCCGACAGACCATCCTGGATGGACCCCACGATGGCCATGGCGCCGATGCAGACGGTGAGCGAGGCCGAGACGAACCCGTCGACGAAGCGCGTGTCCCCCGAGCTGCCGGTCTTGTCGCGCAGCCACTCTCCCAGGGTCTCGAAGCGGGCGTCGATGTCGAGCAGCTCGCCCGCGACGGTGCCAAGCGCGAGCGAGACGAGCATCATCATGGTGCCCTGGGTGGAGAGGGAGATGGTGCCGTCTGCCGCGGCCTGCGCCACCAGCATGTGCTGCATGACGCCCGACGCTCCCACAAAGATGACGCACACGCCGCAGGCATGCAGCAGGGCCTGCTGCATGCGGTCGTTGACGATGCCACTGGCAAGCAGCCCCACCGCGCCGCCGGCGACGATGCAGGCGACGTTGATGAGCGTTCCGAGACCGAGCATTTGGCTCCTTTGCATACGCTGGCAGTCTTTCAGTATAAGCTCGTGGTAGCGGGCGGGGTCGTAGCGCGGGCTATGGTGCGGGCGGGTCGCGGCAACGGACGGTGCCCCGGCGCAGGGCCGGTGCCGGCGGGCCGCTGCGCGAATCTCGCAGTTCGCGCGCTCGCCGTGGCGCGTATAGTTACGGCTAGACCAAGAGACGGAGGACGTATGGCATAACCTGAGAAGATCCGAACCGGGCCGTCGCTTCCTCGAGCCCGCCGATGTCGAGTTCTTCGCTGAGGAGGACATCGACCTCGTCAAGTCCTCGAAGGACTCCTCGAAGGTTTGTCCCGTCGAGGCCGCTCTCTCCATCATGGAGGCCGCCGACGAGATGTGGGCCTTCCTCGAGAAGAAGTTCTCTTCCGAGGAGAACCCGAGCTGCAGCGTGCCTTGGGCCAAGTAGGAGAGGGACGCTTCCATCCGCTGGGCAACTCTTCACAAATTGAACGCTTACGAAGGGATGGCGTTCTGTGGTAGGGTTGCCCATGCAACATAGGATGTAGTCGCAGCCATGCATACGCATACGGGCGAGATGAAGTTCAAACTTCGTCTCGCCCGTTTTTTTGTTGGTGTGGCTATCGCCGCGGGCACAGCCTGCGGAGACAAACGGAGAGGAATCGCCCACATATGCCTACCAACAAGCGAGAGAGCCTGATCTTCACTGTCATCATGTGCTTCTGCATGGTGCTTTGGATGTCCATCTACAACGTCGCGCGCATGTACGGACACGTTGGGATTGACGTGATTGTCGATGCTTGGATTGGTTTTCCGCCTGCCTATGTCTTTGCGATGCTGTGCGACGTGTTTATCGCGGGACCGCTCGCCAAAGGCTTTGCGTTCAAGTATCTCGTGACGCCGGGGAAGAGTTCTCCCCGCGCGATGACGCTCGCGGTCTCCAGCTGTATGGTCGCGCCGATGGTGATCATCATGTCGCTCTACGGCGCCTTCGAGGGCGCGTTCCACGCTGGCACGCTCGCGATTGTCCCCATGGCCTGGCTTTCGAACATCCCTTGGAACTTCGCGATGGCTCTGCCGTGGAACCTCCTTGTAGCCGGTCCCTTTGCTCGCCTTGTGTTCCGTCGCGCGTTCCCCGTGGGGACCTTGCTTGAGAAGCCGGTCGAGCCGACGAACCTCGGGGCCCTTGGTGGCGAGGACGAGAAGGACGGCTTCGCTGCCGAGGCGGTATAGCCAGACCTATACTCAGGGAAGGCAGGCCTACGGGACCTGCGTTTCCTCGACTGGGAGGCATTGCATGGAGATTGACGGCATCCAGATTAAGAAGGTGGCGTCGGTCGGTGCCGGCGTCATCGGGTATAGCTACGCGCTTAAGTTCGCGATGGCCGGGCTTGACGTGTGGGCGCAGAACCGCACGGAGGAGTCGAGCGAGCTCGCGCGCGAGCGCGTGGCGGCTTCGCTGGAGTCCCTCGTGAAGAATGGCGTCTATACGGAGGAGGAGTCGGCGGCAATCGCGGGACGTATCCACTACACCACCTCCATTGCCGAGGCGGTCGCGGGCGCGCAGTTCATCCAGGAGTCTTCGGCTGAGCACTACGAGGTCAAGTGGGGGCTCGTGCGCGCCATCGAAGCCGCGGCCGACCCCACCGCGACCATCGCAAGCTCGACCTCGGGCCTGCTCGTGACCGAGATTGCCAAGAACGCCAAGCATCCAGAGCGTTTCTGTGGCGGGCACCCCTACAACCCGCCCCATCTCATTCCGCTCGTTGAGATTACGAAGGGCGAGATGACCTCGGAGAAGACGGTGGAGCGCGCCAAGGCGTTCTACGCGGCCATTGGCATGGAGCCGGTGGTGCTGCAGAAGGAGGCCCTGGGCTTTATCTGCAACCGCCTACAGATGGCCCTTTATCGCGAGGTGGCGAACCTCGTGCTCTCTGGCGTGTGCACTATTGAGGATGCCGACAAGGCCGTGACCTTTGGCCCAGGCATCCGCTGGGGCATCATGGGGCCGTCGCTCGTCTTTGAGCTGGGCGGTGGCAAGGGTGGCGTCTCGGGCCTCATGAACCACCTCTACGACTCGATCAGCCTGTGGCTGGCCGACATGGCAGACTGGAAGAGCTTTCCGCCCGAGTTTGCCCAGGTGGCGCAGGAGGGCGTGGACGCCGAGCTGGCAGCCCGCGCGCCCGAGGTGGGCAACGACCCCGAGTCGCTGGCGCAGTATCGCGACCACATGCTCATCGAGTTGCTAAAGCTACACAAGAAGCTGTAGGGGCGCGAGATGACAAAGGCCGGCACATCCGCGTGGGTGTGCCGGCCTTCTTGTTTGGGGTGATTGCGAGGGCTCGCCGGGCTTTGCCGGCGCTAGGCGCGGGCGACGTAGGCGCGCAGCAGCTCGTAGGTGTTGCGCACGCCGTCGGTGTGGGAGCGCTCATAGTTGTGCGAGGCATAGACGCCCGGGCCCACGAGGCCGTGGCGGATGTCGTAACCGGCCGTGAGCGTGGCCTCGACGTCGGAGCCGTAGTGGGGGTAGACGTCGATGGCGTAGCCCAGCTCGAGCTCGGCGGCGATGCCGGCGAGCTCGCTCACGAGGTCGTAGTTGTAGGGGCCGCCGGAGTCCTTGGCGCAGATGGAGACCTCGCGCTCGGTACAGGCGAGGTCGGCACCCACGCAGCCCATGTCGACCGAGATCATGTCGCGGGTGTCGGCGGGCACGAAGCTCCCGCCGTGGCCCACCTCCTCGTAGACGGTAAACAGCAGGCTCACCTTGCGGGCGAGCGACACCTCGCCCACCGCGGTGGCTCGAGCCAGCCCCAGCAGGATGGAGGCGGAGAGCTTGTCGTCGAGGAAGCGGCTCTTGATGTAGCCGCTCGGGGTCACCGTGGTGCGCGGGTCCATGGCGATGATGTCGCCGTTTTGGATGCCCAGGGCGCGTGTCTCGTCGGCGGTGCCCACGTTCTCGTCGAGCAGGACCTCCATGTTCTTCTCGACCTGCTCGACCTTCTCGTCGGCAACGTGGGCCGAGGGCTCCGTGTTGAGAACGACGCCCGTGTAGGTGCGGCCGTCACGCGTGTGGACGGTGCAGTTCTCGCCGTCGGCCGTACGCCACTGGTGGCCGCCGAGGGTGGTGGGGCGCAGGCGGCCGTTGTCCTTGATGGCACGCACCATGGCGCCCAGGGTGTCGACGTGCGAGGCGAGCACGAGCGGGTTGCCCTCTCCGCCCAGGCAGACGAGCACGTTGCCCTTGTTGGAGACCTCGGGCGAGAGGCCCATGGCGGTAAGAGTCTCCACGAGGTAGTTGGTGGCATGCTTGGTGAAGCCGGTAGGGCTGGGGATGGCCGTGAGGGCCTTGAGCTGGTCGCAGATGTAGGTGAGCTGGGAATCCAAGGTGACGCTCCTCTGTGTTGGAATTGGTCCGCACCATTATCGGCCAGGCGCGGAGGACATGCCGAGAAGAACGAGCGCCCCGAGCCTGTGCGGACTCGGGGCGCTCGTGATGGCGCTTGGGCAGCTGCGGCCTTTAGGCGAAATAGGCGACGCCGCTCTCGAAGACGGGCATGAACTTGTTGCCCGGGACGTTGGTGTAGAGGCCCTCGCCGCGCCGCTCGACGTGGCCCATCTTGCCAAAGACGCGGCCATCGGGGCTGGTGATGCCCTCGACGCAGGCGATCGAGCCGTTGGGGTTGACGCCAAGGTCCATCGACGGGACGCCATTGGCGTCGACGTACTGCGTGGCGACCTGGCCGTGGGCGGTAAGGCTGGCGAGCACGTCGTCGTTGGCGACGAAGCGGCCCTCGCCGTGGCTGATGGCAACGGTGTAGGTCTCGCCGGGCTTGCAGGCCGAGAGCCAGGGCGACAGGTCGCTGGCCACGCGGGTGTTCACGAGGCGGCTCTGGTGGCGGCCAATCGTGTTGAAGGTGAGCGTGGGTGCGTCTGCGGTGGCATCGACGATGTCGCCGTAGGGCACGAGCCCCAGCTTGATGAGGGCCTGGAAGCCGTTGCAGATGCCGAGCATGAGGCCATCGCGTGCCTGGAGCAGGTCGCGGACCGCCTCGGTGACCTCGGGGGCGCGGAAGAAGGCCGTGATGAACTTGGCCGAGCCGTCGGGCTCGTCTCCGCCGGAGAAGCCGCCCGGGATCATGACGATCTGGGAGCTGCGGATGCGGCGGGCGAGCTCGTGGGTGCTCTGTGCCACGGCCTCGGGCGTGAGGTTGTTGATGACGAAGACGTCGGCCTCGGCGCCGGCCTCGGTGAAGGCACGGGCGGAGTCGTACTCGCAGTTGTTGCCGGGGAAGACCGGGATGGTCACGCGTGGGCGCGCGATCTTGGAGCCGGTGAACACCGCGGGCGCGACGTTGTGCTCGGCGGCGAGCCAGGTCTGCGGCTTGACCTCGGGGAGCGTGGCGTCTGCCGGGGTGCGGTAGGGGAAGACGCCCTCGATGGCGCCCTCCCAGGCCTCCTGCAGCTGGGCGAGGTCTGCGCGCTCGCCCTCGGCCACGAACTCATAGGCCTCGGTGGTGGTGCCGATGACCTCGACGTTCACATAGTCGGAGTGGGCGGGCAGCTCGGCGCCGTCGGCGAGCTCCACGAGGAAGCTGCCGTAGGCGGGCTCGAAGAGGCTGTCTGCGGGCACGTCGTCGCTCAGCGTCACGCCAATGCCGTTGCCTACGCTCATCTTGAAGAGGGCCTCGGCCTCGCCGCCATAGCCGGGCGTGGAGATGGCGAGCGCCGAGCCGTCTGCCACGAGGCCCTCGACGAGGTTGAAGCTCTCGAGCAGGCCCTCGACGCTGGGACGGTAGTCTTCGCCGTACTCGGCGGCCTCGATGCAGACGATGCGGTGGCCTGCGGCCTTGAACTCGGGCGAGGTGGCGCGGGCGGCCTTGCCCACGGCAACGGCGAAGCTGATGAGGGTGGGCGGCACGTTGAGCTCGCCGTCCTCGTCCTCGAAGCTGCCACTCATCGAGTCCTTGCCACCAATGGCGCCGACGCCCAGGTCGACCTGCGCCTCGAGGGCACCCAGGACCGCGGCCATGGGCTTGCCCCAACGAACGGGGTCGCTGCGCAGGCGCTCGAAGTACTCCTGGAACGAGAGGTAGGCGTCCCTGTGGGCAAAGCCTGCGGCGACGAGGCGCGAGACGGACTCGACGACGGACAGGTAGGCGCCCGCGAACTGGTTCGCCTCCATGAGGTAGGGGTTGAAGCCCCAGGCCATGGCGCTGGCCGTGGTGGTTTCGCCGTCGACGGGGAGCTTGGCGACCATGGCCATGCTCGGTGTGAGTTGGCGGCCGCCACCAAAGGGCATGAGCACCGTGGCGGCGCCGATGGTGGAGTCGAAGCGCTCAGAGAGCCCCTTGTTCGAGGCGACGTTGAGGTCGGTGACGAGAGAGCCGAGCCTCTCGGCAAGGGTGCTGCCCTCCCATGCGGGCTCCCAGCGGCCGGGCGCCTCGACGTGGACGTCCATGTGCTTGGGCGCGCCGTTGCTGGCGAGGAACTCGCGCGAGAGGTCGACCACGCGGTCGCCCCTCCAGTCGATGCGGACGCGCGGCTCCTCGGTGACGGTCGCGATGACCGTGGCCTCGAGGTTCTCCTCGGTGGCGTAGCCCAGGAACTCGTCGACGTCCTCGGGCGCGAGGGCCACGGCCATGCGCTCCTGGCTCTCGGAGATGGCGAGCTCGGTGCCATCGAGGCCCTCGTACTTCTTGGTGACCTGGTCGAGGTCGATGGACAGGCCGTCTGCCAGCTCGCCCACGGCCACGCTCACGCCGCCGGCGCCAAAGTCGTTGCAGCGCTTGATGAGACGGCAGGCGTCGCCGCGGCGGAACAGGCGCTGGAGCTTGCGCTCGATGGGGGCGTTGCCCTTCTGGACCTCGGCGCCGCACTCCTCGAGGCTCTCGACGTTCTGGGTCTTGGAGGAGCCGGTGGCACCGCCGATGCCGTCACGGCCGGTGCGGCCGCCGAGCAGCACGATCTTGTCGCCGGGCGCGGGGCACTCGCGGCGCACGTGGTTGGCGGGCGTGGCCGCCACGACGGCGCCGACCTCCATGCGCTTGGCCATGTAGCCGGGGTGGTAGAGCTCGCTGACCTGGCCGGTGGCGAGGCCGATCTGGTTGCCGTAGCTCGAGTAGCCGGCGGCGGCCGTGGTCACGAGCTTGCGCTGCGGGAGCTTGCCGGCGCGCGTCTCGCGCACGGGAACCGTGGGGTCTGCGGCGCCGGTGACGCGCATGGCCTGGTAGACGTAGCTGCGGCCCGAGAGCGGGTCGCGGATGGCGCCGCCGATGCAGGTGGCCGCGCCGCCGAACGGCTCGATCTCGGTGGGGTGGTTGTGGGTCTCGTTCTTGAAGAGGAACAGCCAGTCCTCGTCGGCGCCGTTCACGTCGACCTTCACCTTGACGGTGCAGGCGTTGATCTCCTCGGACTCGTCGAGGTTCTTGAGGATGCCCTCGTGCTTGAGCCACTTGGCGGCAAGTCAAAATGTGAATGAAACAGTTAAACAAGAAATTATAGATGCGATTTCAAATCTATCCTTAAATCGGTATCCAGATACAACTTGCCACCAATTACATCGTTTATATGCAGAGGTTATGAATGTTCCGTCTTCTTGGATTTTATCTGGAAATGGGTCGGATCAAATGTTAGGATTTTTAATTCAATATTATTTACAGGAAAATAAAATACTTTATACTTTGAGTCCAGACTTCTCTATGTATGATTATTATGTTGGATTGAATCATTCTAAAATTGAAAAGTATGAAACAAATCAAGATGGTTCATTTGATGTTGAAGCGTTTATTTCAAATGGAAAAGATAAAAATGTAGATATGGTTTTATTTTCAAATCCAAACAATCCTACAGGACATTCCATCACATTATGGGAAATGAAAAAAATTAGTGAAGCGTTTAAGGATATTCCTGTTATCTTTGATGAGGCTTATATGGAGTTTGGTAAAGAAAGTGCAGTTTGTTTATTGAAAGAGTATCCAAATGTATTTGTATGTCGAACATTATCCAAAGCATATGGTCTTGCAGGGATTCGTTGTGGCTTTATGATTTCTTCACAAGTTGAAAAGTTAAGTGCACTCTTTATTCCTTATGCCTTAAGTAGTGTGACACAAACTATCGCAAGTGTTGTCTTAAGACATGCAGATGAGTATAAGGATACTATTGCGACAATTATTTCAGAAAGAGAAAGAATGTATCAAGAAGTAAAGGAATTTAAGCAACTGACAATGTATCCTTCCAATGCGAATTTCTTATTTGGAAGAAGTGAAAAAAAGGATTTGTTGCTTGCGATGTTTAAAGAAAAGAATATCACGATTCGAAATTATGAAGATGCAAGTTTTCGTATAACGATTGGTACAAAAGAAGAAAATGAAATGGTATTAGATGTTCTAAGGAGATTTGAGTATGCGAACAGCTGAAAAAAGTAGAGATACAAAGGAAACAAAAATTT
>UQSV01000044.1 GCA_900543875.1 uncultured Coriobacteriaceae bacterium
CCGCATGCGGTGGCGTGGCAAGGCGTCCACGGTTCCTACACATTTGGGCGGGAGGGGGCGCACCCACGAGATACGAGGGGAGGCCAAGGCTTCGCATCATGGTCACCCCTTCTACTTACCTATATATTGCGAGCACCAATCTAGCTACGGCCAGCATCTGCCCACCATATAGATTCACTGCTCGCGCACATCACATATATGTTTAGGCGCCACTTCTCCTCGGAGCAGGCCTTGCGGCCGTTCGGGATCTTGGCAAGGCCGACGAGCGCGAGGTGGGTGCCTGCAGCTCACCACCATCATGGCGTCCTTCCGCGAGCCGTATCAGGGCGTTCGGCTAAGCATTCGCGAGGGCCTCGCGGGGGTGCATGCCCACCGGCGCTAGGATGGATGCAAGGAGGACGTATGATCATCGACCGAGACAGGGCCCGCACGGCGTTTGACACCTACGTGGCCGCCTATGACCCATCCAACCCGCGTATCGCGCTCAAGGTGGAGCACACCTATCGCGTGGCCGAAGTCGCGCATCGTATCGCCATGGGCCTTGGCCTGGACGAGCGGGACGTTGACCTCGCCTGGCTGTGCGGCCTGCTCCACGACATGGGGCGCTTTGAGCAGGTTCGCCGCTGGGACACGTTTAGGGATGCGGACTCCACGAGCCACGCGCGCTTGGGCGAGAAGGTCCTGTTTGGCTCCCGCGAGCACCTGGGCAAGCCCATTGCAGGTAGCGGCGAGCCACGCATCCGCGACTTTGTTGCCGATGCCAGCGAGGACGAGGTCATACGGATAGCGGTTTGCCTCCACAGCGACTACCGCCTGCCCGCCGGCCTCGACGAGCGCACGCGCATGTTCTGCGACATCACCCGCGATGCCGACAAGATCGACATCCTGCGCGTCGCGAGCCTCGACACGCCCGAGGCGATGCTGGGCTGCTCCATGGACGAGCTGCTGGGCAGCACCCTCTCGCCCGAGGCGACCCGGGCGTTTGACGAGCGCCGCTGCATGCTGAGGGATGAGCGCTCACAGCCGGCCGACTTTCTCGTGAGCTTTGCCTGCTTTGCCTTTGAGCTGGCGTTTGCGCCCAGCAAGAAGATCATGCGCGAGCAGGGCTGCGCCATCGGGCTGCTCGAGCACCCGTTTGGGGCTAACGGCCCCTTCCACAACGACCACACCCGCGCCGAGCTCGCCCGCATGGCACGCGAGATGGGCGCCTACCTGGAGGAAGATGCCTCGTGACCAAGCCGCGCATCCTCATGGTCGCCACCGGCGGCACCATCGCTTCTGCCGAGGAGGGCAACGGCCTGACGCCGCAGCTCACCGGCGAGCAGCTTGCCGGCTACGTGCCGCAGGCCTCCGAGCTCGCTGACATCGACATCGTGCAGCCCATGAACATCGACAGCACCAACATGCGCCCCGGCGACTGGCAGGCGATTGGCGACGCGATCCTTGCCCGCTACGAGGACTACGACGGCTTCGTGGTGCTGCACGGCACCGACACGATGGCCTACACCGCCGCCGCACTCTCCTACCTCATCCAGGACAGCCCGCGCCCCATCGTGCTCACCGGCTCGCAGCAGCCCATGAGCAGCCCCTTCACCGACGCGCGCATCAACCTCTACCAGAGCGTGCTGTACGCCTGCGACGAGGAGTCACGCGACGTGTCGGTCGTCTTTGGCGGCAAGGTGGTCGCGGGCACCCGCGCGCGCAAGCAGCGCACGATGAGCTTCAACGCCTTTACCAGCGTGAACTACCCCGAGCTCGCGCTCATCCGCAACGAGCGCATCATCCGCACGGCCCCCGCCGACGCGCGCCGGCGCGCCCACGAGCCGCGCATCTACCACGACCTCGACGAGCGCGTCTTTGCGCTCAAGCTCACGCCCGAGGTGAACCCCTCCGTGTTCACGCTGCTGCGCGAGGACTACGACGCCATCATCCTCGAGACGTTTGGCATTGGCGGCATCCCCGACGCTCTGCACGATGCCATCTTTGGGTGGGTCGACTCAGGCCGTACGCTCGTCGTAACGACCCAGGTGCCCGAGGAGGGCCTTGACCTGGGCGTCTACGAGGTGGGGCGCGCCTATGCCGAGCACCCCGGCATCCTGCGCGGCGCCGACATGACCTGCGAGGCGCTCGTGGCCAAGACCATGTGGGCGCTGGGACAGACGCGCGACGCAACCCGCCTGCAGGAGCTCTTCTACGCCCCCGTGAACCACGACCGTCTGGCGGAGGCCTAGCGCGGGCGGCACAGGACGGGAGCATCAAAGGTTACAAGTTGGTATCCGCCGCGCACGCGGGGGCTCAAACCGAGCTTAGCAGGCAAATTCCACAGATAGAATGGCTGCTACCACTAGGGATGCGCACCCAGGGGCCGCGCGGCGCAAGCCCGCCCGCGGAAGGGCGCGCAGAAAGGAAGGGGACCCATGAACTCCATCTCTAGGCGCTCGTTCGTTACCGGCGCCGCCGGCTCGGCCCTGCTCGCGCTCTCCGCGTGCGGCGCTTCCAACTCCGGCTCGTCCGACGACTCCGGCGAGAAGACCTACAAGGTCGGCGTCCTGCAGCTCACGCAGCACGCCGCCCTCGATGCCGCCAACGAGGGCTTCGTCGAGGCCCTCGACGAGTCTGGCATCAAGTACACGATCGACCAACAGAACGCCAACAACGACCAGAGCGCCTGTGCCACCATCGCCTCCAAGCTCGTGGGCGACGGCGACGACCTGATCTACGTCATCGCCACGCCGGCCGCCCAGGCCGTAGCCGCCGCGACGAGCGACATCCCCATCGTGGGCTCCGCCATCACCGACTACGCCGCCTCCGGCCTCGTCGCCGACAACGACAAGCCTGGCGGAAACCTCACCGGCACCTCCGACATGAACCCGGTTGACGACCAGATCGCCATGCTCCAGAAGGTCCTGCCCAACGCCAAGCACGTGGGCATGCTCTACTGCACCGCCGAGTCGAACTCGCAGCTGCAGGTCGAGATGGCCGAGGCTGCCTGCGACAAGGCCGGCCTCACGCACGACCGTTACACCGTCTCGAGCTCCAACGAGGTCCAGAGCGTCGTCGAGTCGATGGTAGGCAAGGTCGACGCCGGCTACACCCCCACCGACAACACCATCGCCGCCGCTGCCGCCCAGGTAGGCCAGATTGCCAAGGAGGGCAAGCTGCCCTTCATCACCGGCGAGGAGAACATGTGTATGGGCATGGGCATCTGCACCCTCTCCATCGACTACAAGGAGCTGGGCAAGATGGCCGGCCAGATGGCCGTCAAGATCCTGAAGGGCGAGGACACCCCCGCCAACATGGCCATCGAGACCGAGACGGGCGACCAGCTCAAGGTCGTCAAGAACGAGGAGATGGCCGAGGCCCTCGGCATCGACCTGTCCGCGCTCGACGCCTAGGGGTCGAGCGCCGATGACGCGGGGCGCCTCGCCTCGCCCACGCTAAACTAGTGCGCGTTGCACGCTTTCGCGCCCCGGTGGGAAATCCGTCGGGGCGCATTTGAATGGAAGGAACCACATGCTGACAGCAATGCTCGGCGCCGTGTCCCAGGGAATCCTGTGGGGCATCATGGTGCTTGGCGTCTTCATCACCTACAAGCTGCTCGACATCCCCGACCTGACGGTCGATGGCAGCTTCGCCACGGGCGGCACGGTCTGCGCGGTGCTCGTGGTCGCTGGCGTGAACCCCGCGCTGGCCATCGTCGCCGCCATGGCCGCGGGCGCCGTCGCCGGCGCGGTCACGGGCTTCCTCACCACGGTGTTCGAGATTCCCGCGATCCTCTCGGGCATCCTCACCCAGATCAGCCTGTGGTCAATCAACCTGCGCATCATGGGCAAGTCGAACACGCCGCTGCTCACGAGCGACACCGTGTTCAGCCAGCTGGGCAACGCCACCGGCCTCACCTCCAACGTCTGCGCCATCATCGTGGGCCTCATCGTGGCCGTGGTGATCGTTGCCGGCCTGTACTGGTTCTTTGGCACCGAAATTGGCAGCGCCCTGCGCGCCACCGGCAACAACGAGGCCATGATCCGTGCCCTAGGCGTCAACACCAACCGCACCAAGATGCTCGCGCTCATCCTGTCCAACGCCCTCGTTGGCCTATCGGGTGGCCTCATCTGCGAGCAGCAGAAGTACGCCGACATCGGCATGGGCACCGGCGCCATCGTCATCGGCCTTGCCGCCATCGTCATCGGCGAGGTGCTCGGCCGTCTGCTGCCTGGCGGCCTCTCCAAGTTTGGCGCCAGGCTCGTCTCGGCCGTCGCCGGCTCCGTGGTCTACTTCCTCATCCGCGCCATCGTTCTGCAGATGGGCATGGACGCCAACGACATGAAGCTCCTCTCGGCCATCATCGTTGCCCTGGCCCTGTGCGTGCCCGTGGTGTGGGAACGCATCCAGAGGCGCCGCTCCTACTCGAAGGGAGGCGAGCAGTAATGACGACGATGCTCAAGCTCACCAACGTCAAGAAGACCTTCAACCCGGGAAGCGTGAACGAGAAGCGCGCCCTGACCGGCGTCAACCTCGAGCTCGAGGAGGGCGACTTCGTCACCGTCATCGGCGGAAACGGCGCCGGCAAGTCGACGCTGCTCAACATGGTCTCGGGCGTCTACCCGCTCGACTCGGGCGTCATCGAGCTCGGCGGCGTCGACGTCTCGCGCCTCTCCGAGCCCGCGCGCGCCAAGTACCTGGGCCGCGTGTTCCAGGACCCGATGATGGGCACCGCTGCCGACATGCAAATCGACGAGAACCTGGCCCTCGCCAGGCGTCGCGGCAAGCACCGCGGCCTCGCCTGGGGCATCTCCGCGGCCGAGAAGAAGGAGTATCCCGAGCTGCTCGCCACGCTTGGCCTTGGCCTCGAGACGCGCATGACTGCCAAGGTGGGCCTGCTCTCCGGCGGCCAGCGCCAGGCACTCACCCTGCTCATGGCCACACTCACGAACCCCAAGCTGCTGCTGCTCGACGAGCACACCGCGGCCCTCGACCCCAAGACAGCCGCCAAGGTCCTCGAGCTCACCGACAAGATCGTCTCCGAGCGCGGCCTCACCACCCTCATGGTGACGCATAACATGAACGACGCCATCCGCCTGGGCAACCGCCTCATCATGATGCACAACGGCAACGTCATCTATGACGTGCGCGGCGAGGAGAAGAAGCGCCTCACCGTATCCGGCCTGCTCCAGAAGTTCGAGGAGGTCTCGGGTGGCGAGCTCGCCAACGACCGCATGCTGCTGAGCTAGCCTCACCTGGCATAGCCACCCGCTCGAGGGGCCTCGCACTTGGTGCGGGGCCCCTTTTGCATGCTATTCTCTACCTGTGCTTTTTGGCGAGGCGCCCGCGCGCGCCCGTCGTCCCCTTAAGAGAACAGGAGGGCTCATCTCCATGAGACCCGAAACTTCCGAGGCGCTCGCTCGCCTCGTCTCCATCTACGTTGCCCTGATCGAGCGCACTGGCATCGACATCAACGACGCCAACATCAACAGGATCATGACCGACCCGTTTGCCGCGTGCGAGTCGCTCAACGAGCTCGCCGTGAAGGTGGGCGCCCTCGACGCCGAGGCCGACGCCGTAATCGCCGCCATCTACGAGTCGATGGACGCCGCCGACGCCCGCTCGGCCGCTGACGAGGCCTGCCTTACCATGGCTGCGTCGGCCTGGGAGACCACCCACGTCGAGCGCCCCGTCCCCGAACCCGAGCCGGAGCCCGAGCCCCAGGCGGCCGACGAGCCCAAGGATGCCGAGGTCCCCAATGAGGCCGAGGACAAGCCCAAGCGCCGTCGCCGCTCCAAGGCCAAGAAGGCCGAGGGCGAGGATGTCGCCGAAGCCCCCGAAGAGGCCGCCGACGGCCAGGGTGCCAGGGAGCAGGAGCAGGGTACCCCGCAGGAGGCCCCCGTCGACACCAAGCCGGGCCGCCGCTCGCGCGCCAAGGCCAAGGCCGAGCGCAAGGACATGGACGCCCAGACCGAGAAGGACGCCCCCGGCAAGAAGAGGCGCACGAAGAAGGACGAGGCAGCCTCCGCAGACGAGCAGTCCGCCGACGCTGCCGCCGTTACCGACAAGCCCGCGGAGGCAGTCGCCCCCGAGACGAGCGCAAAGACCGAGACGCCCGCAGCCGCCAAGGCCGAGTCGCTCTCCGTTGACCAGGCGGTCGCCATCCTGGGCGTGAGCCGCCCCACCGTCTACAAGCTCATCGAGTCGGGCGAGCTGCCAGCCTACAAGAAGGGCCGTTCCTGGCGCATCTCCGCCGAGGCCGTCTCCAAGCGCGCGGCCAACTAGCGCCCGCGCAAGGGCACCCAGCCACAGACGAGGGGCGCGACGGCCAGACGGTCGCCGCGCCCCTCTCTCGTAAACATGAGGCGGCATGGGCCACACGCACGGGCGCTAGCGGCGCAGGGCCTCCTCGCCAGAGCTCCCAAGGTCGTCCTCGCCAACGAACAGCGGCACGGCCACGCGCGTGTAGACCGCCAGCCACGCCATCGACAGACAGAAGCCTCCCAGCACGTCGCTCGCATAGTGAACGCCCAGGTAGATGCGGCTCACGCCAATCATCACGATGACGAGGGCAAAGCCCGTGGCATAGAGGCGGCGCAAGCGGCGGTCGGCCTCGTACTTCCACACGAGCCAGGCGAGCAGGCCAAAGAAGGCCATGGCCGCCATCGAGTGGCCCGAGGGGAAGCTGAACCCGCTTGCCGTCGCCAGCCTGAAGCCATCAGGGCGCGGGCGCTGGATGATGAACTTGAGCACCTGGTTGATGACGACCACCAGCACGAGGTTCACCGCGCAGCACATGCCCGGGCGCTTGCCCGGGGCAAACGCCGCCACCGCAAGCAGCAGCACCACGAGCGAGACGGGCGTGGCAAGCGCCGAGAAGCTCTCCATGACGGGCGTGAGCCAGGGGGTGCGCAGGTGCTCGACGATGAGCCAGTAGGCCGCGCGGTCGAGCCGCATCGACTCGGCGTCGTACACGTCCTCGAGGATCATGAGGAAGACCAGCACGCAGGCGCACACCACGATGACGCGCAGATTCTTTCTCGCAAGCCCCGCGAGGCTGCTCGCGACGCCCCTCGCTCCCCGATTCTTTTCGTCCATTGATCTTGCTCCTTCTTGCATCAAACGTATGCCCCTAGCTTACGGTGCCGAGGCGCCTGGGGCGATACGTTTTAAGAAGCGTTTATACAAACTGCGGCCCCGCGCCAGAGGCGAGGGGTCGCAGGGGTGGGGCGATGCCTCACGCCCGCTCGACGGGCGGAGCACAAGCGAGCCGATGGGGATGGGGGCTAGAAGGCAGAGGCTAGAGGGCAGAGGCTAGAGGCTCGAGACCCACGAGGCGGCGTCGGCGGTGCCGCGGAGCACCCTGCCATCAACCCAGGTGGCCTCGGGCGCGAGCTTCTTAAGCTCGGCGGTGGTGCCGCCCATGACACTGCCGCCCGAGGTGGCCCAGGTCACGACTCTCTTGCCCGCAAGGTTCGCCGCCTCGACCCAGGTGTCGACGATGCGCGGGGCCACATACCACCAGATGGGGAAGCCAAGGAGGATCGTGTCATAGCCAGAGAGGTCGCCGGGGGCACTCGCGAGCTCGGGACGCGCCGCGGGGTCCTTTCCCTCGAGCGTGGAGCGGCTCGAGCCGTCGTGCCAGTTGAGGTCGGCCGCGGTGTAGGGAGTGGCGGGGACGATCTCAACGAGGTCCGCTCCGGCGGCATCGGCAACAGCCCGGGCGACGCGCTTTGTGGTTCCGGTGGCGCTGAAGTAGGCAACGAGGGTCTTGGACATGGTCGTTCCTTTCAGTTGATGACGTTGCGTCGCTTATATTCAAGCATCATTGGCATCCCCATACCAATGCCCAATGTCTCGGCGTTGCCATGCATGCAGCGAATGGCAGCGAGAGACCTTTCTCGTCAGGGTTGACGCTGGGTGGCGGCCACGATGCGAGACCTTCTACGCCAAGGGGATAAGCCTACTAAACGCCTAGGTGAATAGTGGTTTACACTGTAACGACACGAGTTGCATCGGCGTCCCAGCGGCGCCGTGACACAAGGGAGAGATACGCATGTCCAACCAGAACCGCCCCGCAAGCATCGACCGCCGCGGGTTCCTCAAGCTCATGGCCGCAGGAGCCGCCGCGACGCCGCTGGCGCTTGCCGGCTGCGGCTCCTCCCAGCAGGCGGCGGACGCCCCCGCGACCACCGAGGCCGCCACCGACGTCGCGGGCGCCAAGCTCACCTTTGTGGGCGACGACGCCTTTGCCCCCTACCGCTACCTTGAGGTTCAGGACGACGGCAGCCAGAAGGTCGTGGGCCTCGACATCGCCATCGCCGACGAGATGGCAAGCCGCCTGGGCTTTACCTACGACTTCGAGCCGCAGGAGTTCGCCGCGACCCTCGCCTCGGTCCAGAGCTCCGACACCTCCTTCACGATGGCCATGTCGGCCAACGAGGAGCGCGAGCAGACCTATGACTTCACGCGTGGCTACTACCAGCCGCTCGTGGGCGTCCTCACGATGAGCGACGAGGTCAAGAAGGTCGAGGACCTCAAGGGCAAGTCCATCGCCTGCACCACGGGCACCGTCCAGAACAAGTTCATCGCCGCGGTCATGCCCGACGCCGACATCCACACCTACGACGGCGGCGACCAGTGCCTGCAGGAGGTCCTCGCCGGCCGCGTCGACGCCTACCTGTGCGATGGCGCCGAGGGACAGTCGATGCGCGACGCCAACGAGGGCCTCGTCCTGGGCCTGCTCGACCGCTCCGAGACCAAGGACTACGTGGGCGTCTACCGCGTGATGGCCACCAAGGGCGCCTCGTTCGTGGGTGCCTTCGACGCCTGCATCGCCGAGATGCTCGAGGACGGCACCATCGACGGCTACATCAGCCAATACGTGGGCGAGGACTTTGCCTGGAACGGCGACACGAGCGCCTCGGGCCAGCCCACCACCGGCGTCGCGACCAGCGCCAAGTAGCGCCCCGCACCGATTTGCCTGAGAGCGGCACGGATGAACTTCTCGGTCATTGAGCCCTATGCGCCCATGTTCTGGGGCGGCCTGGCCGTCACCCTCGAGGTGACGGGGGCCGCCCTCGTGCTCGCGTTTGCCCTGGGCGCCGTCATCGCGGTGCTCAAGGTGCTCCCCTGCCGGCCGCTGCGCCTGCTGCTCGACTTCTACACGTCGCTGTTCCGCGGCATCCCGCTCATCGTCTTGCTGTTCATCGTCTACTTCGCGACGCCCCAGCTCACGGGCTACAAGATCACGATGTTCGCCGCAAGCGTGCTCACGCTGGGACTCAACGGCTCGGCCACGGTGTCAGAGACCCTGCGCGGCGGCATCGAGGGGGTCGACCGGGGCCAGTACGACGCAAGCCACGCGCTGGGCCTGCCCTACGTCACGATGATGACCGACGTCATCATTCCCCAGGCACTGCGCTCGGTGGCGCCCGCGCTCGTCAACGAGGTCATCACGGTGCTCAAGAGCTCGTCGCTCGTTGCCACGATTGGCCTCATGGACATGATGCGCGCCGCCCAGAGCGTGCAGGCCCTCACCTACCGCGCGTTCGAGCCGTTCGTCGTCGTGGCCATCGTCTACTACGTCATCGTGATGCTGCTCACGCTCGTCGCCAACCAGCTCGAGCGGCACCTGCGCGAGCCCCAGGGCCCCAGGAGGCGTTAGGGGGCGCGGCCGAGGCCGCCGCGCAACATCGGCAACGCCAGCTCGCCGGGACGCATGCCCCGACGAGTTTTCTTATGGCTCAATTGGTGTCTGCTTCCTCGGCTAAGATGGAGTGCGAGAAAAACCCGCAGCCAAGGAGCACGCCCGTGGCAACAGACACGCCAGAAAACAACACGCAGGACGCCCCCGAGCACGACCCGTTTGCGCCCGGGTCCTTGGGCGAGCTCGTCCCCGACCTATGGTTTGATCCCGAGCAGTGGCCGGACTACGAGCCGGAGGCCCCGCTCGACGCCGACGAGGCCCTCGAGCGCTACCTCGAATGGTGCGAGGGCCGCGGGCTCGAGCTGTGGGACCACCAGCAGGAGGCCCTTCTCGACCTTGCCGCCGGCGACCACGTGGTGCTGGGCACCCCCACGGGCTCGGGCAAGTCGATGGTTGCGCTTGGCCTGTGCTACCTCGCCATCTGCCAGCACAAGCGGGCCTACTACACGGCACCCATCAAGGCGCTCGTCTCGGAGAAGTTCTTTGACCTGGTCGACGCTTTTGGCAAGGACAACGTGGGTATGATCACGGGCGACACCCAGATCAACACCGACGCGCCGGTCATCTGCTGCACCGAGGAGATTCTCGCCAACCAGGCCCTGCGCGAGGGCGCCGGCAGCGACGTAGCCGCCGTCGCCATGGACGAGTTCCACTTCTTTGGCGAGGCGGACCGCGGCTGGGCCTGGCAGGTGCCGCTGCTGACGCTCCCCAACGCGCAGTTCCTGCTCATGAGCGCCACGCTGGGAGACGTCACGGCCATCGCAGGCACGCTCGAGCGCCAGACTAGTCGCACCGTCGACCTCGTGACGGACGCCGAGCGCCCCGTGCCCCTCACGTACGAGTACGTCGACACGCCGCTCGAGGCCACCGTCGAGCTGGCGCTGCGCAATGGCGACGCACCCATCTACATCGTCCACTTTGCCCAGGACGCCGCCCTCAACACCGCCCAGTCGCTCGCGAGCTTTGGCGTTGCCACCAAGGAGCAACGCGAGGCCATCAAGCAGGCCTGCAAGGGCACACGCTTCACCACGGCGTTTGGCAAGACGCTCCAACGCCTGCTGGGGTGCGGCGTGGGCGTGCACCACGCCGGCATGCTGCCGCGCTACCGCCTGCTCGTGGAGAAGCTCGCCCAGCAGGGCCTGCTGCCCGTCATCTGCGGCACCGACACGCTGGGCGTGGGCATCAACGTGCCCATCCACACCGTGCTGCTCACGGCCCTCACCAAGTTCGACGGCCACCGCATGCGCCGCCTGCGCGCCCGCGAGTTCCACCAGATTGCGGGGCGCGCTGGCCGCGCCGGCTTTGACACCGAGGGGCGCGTCATCGCCGAAGCGCCCGAGCACGAGATCGAGAACGCGAAGCTCATGCTCAAGGCCGGCGGCGACCCCAAGAAGCAGCGCAAGATCAAGAAGAAGCGCGCACCCGAGGGCTTCGTCAACTGGAACCAGGACACCTTCGAGCATCTCTGCGCGGCCGAGCCCGAGACCCTCGTGGCGCGCCTGCGCGTGACCCACTCTATGGTGCTCTCCGAGACCGAGCAGGGCGGCGACTCCCACGCGCGCATCATGCGCCTCATCGCTGACTCGCTGCAGACCCCGCTCGAGAAGGCTCAGCTCGTGGGCCGCGCCGACGAGATCTTTGCCACCCTCATCGATGCCGGCGTCATCACGCGCGAAGACGCCCCCGAGACCGACGAGGCGCGCGCCGCCGCGGAGGAGCTCGCCAAGCTGTTGCCCGCCGCTGCCGCGAGCCCGCTTGCCTCGCCCGCCAGCTACTCGCTGACGGTCGACCTGCCGGAGGACTTTGCCCTCGATCAGCCGCTCTCACCCTTCCTGCTCGCCGCCCTCGAGTTGCTCGACCCCGAGAGCGAAACGTACGACATGGAGCTCGTCTCGATGGTCGAGGCCACGCTCGAGGACCCCTGGCAGGTGCTGCGTGCCCAGGAGCGCGAGGCGAAGGGCCGCGCCATCGCCGAGATGAAGATGCAGGGCATCGAGTACGACGAGCGCATGGAGCGACTCGAGGAGATCACCTATCCCAAGCCGCTCGCGGACGAGCTCGAGGCTGCCTTCGCCACCTACTGCGAGAAGGTCCCCTGGGCGCGCGACTACTGTCTGCGCCCCAAGTCCGTCCTGCGCGACATGCTCGAGTCGATGGCTGACTTCAAGAGCTACATCCAGCGCTACAAGCTCTCGAGGTCCGAGGGTACGCTGCTGCGCTACCTCTCCGACGCCTGGCGCGTGCTCGACCGCACGGTGCCACTCGACAAGCGCTCCGAGCGCCTCGATGACATCGTGGCCTGGCTGGGCTTCGTCGTACGCACGACCGACTCCAGCCTGGTCGACGAGTGGGCCAACGCGGGCGAGGTCCCCGACGAGATGCCTCCAGGCTCCGACGAGGCCGTCGTGCACGACCGCCACGGCCTCACCGTGCTCGTGCGCAACGCCCTATGGCGCCGCGTGCGCCTCTTTGCCGCCGAGGAGGTCCCCACCCTGGGCGAGCTCGACGGCGCGTTTGGCATGGGGGAGCGCCGCTGGCGCGACGTCCTCGACCGATTCCACGAGGAACACGAGGAGATTCTGCTCGACGGTGACGCGAGGTCGACCGCATACTTTATCGTTGACGAGGCGAACGAGCTCACGGACCACACCTGGCACGTCACCCAGATCTTCCACGACGCGGACGGCGACAACGACTTTCGCATCGACGCCACGGTCGACCTGGACGCGACGCAGGACGCAGGCGAGGTGGTCTTCGCGAGCTACCAGGCCGGAACCCCCGAGGACCTCGAGGGCTAGGCACGCACGAAACCCCGCGGCACCGCCGCCGAGAAACGGAGCACCACCATGGTCAACTACAACCACGCCAAGTTCACGATGAGCGCGGGCACGGCCGCCCAGCTGCCACACGGCACTCGCCCCGAGATCGCCTTCGTGGGCCGCTCGAACGTGGGCAAGTCCTCGCTCATGAACAAGCTCTTCAACCGCAAGGGCCTCGTGAAGGTCTCGTCCAAGCCGGGCAAGACCACCACGATCAACTTCTTTGCCCTCGATGACGTCGACTTCGTTGACCTGCCGGGCTATGGCTACGCGCGCGTCAACGCCACCGAGAAGCAGCGCTGGGACAACCTCATGGACGGCTACTTCGAGGGCGAGCGCAACCTCAAGCTCGTCGTTGCCCTCGTCGACATCCGCCACGACGCAAGCCCGCTCGACGCCCAGATGATCGGCTACCTCGAGTCGCTGGGCCACCCCTACGCCATCGCCTTCACCAAGGCCGACAAGCTGAGCCGCTCCAAGGGCCTCGTCCAGGCCAAGAACCTTCGCGAGCAGCTCTGCGTCGACGAGAGCGTCAAAAGCGTGCTCGTCTCGTCCACCGCGGGAACCGGCATCGACGAGCTCAAGCAGGTCATCGAGGACCGTCTGAACTTCTAGCTCAACGGCCCAATCCAACGCATGAGGCCCGCACCCTCGCCACCACGGCGCAGGTGCGGGCCTCTTCTCTACCTTGCGGCAGGGACGCCCTTGCCCTCGGGACGCCGCTTGACCTTGGCGGTGACGATGGGGTCGTAGTGCAGCGTGAGCACGATGCCCATCTCGGCCTCGACCTGCTTCTCGATGCCGTCGAGCGTCGCGTGCGTCTTGAGCGGGTCTGCCTCGGCCGGCATCTCGACATGGGCGCTCGCGAGCTTCCTGCCGGGACCGTAGTCGTGAATCATGAGGTCGTGCATGCCCAGGACGCCCGGCTTGGTGAGGATGATCTGGTGCACGCGCTCGACCACCTCGTCGCTGGGCGCCTGGCCCAGCAGCGGGTTCACCGTGTCGCGCACGAGCAGAAGGCCGCTCACCAGCACGAACGCGCCAACGGCCAGGCCAACCCAGCCGTCGAGCCGCACGCCGGTTGCCCACGAGACGATCGAGCAGGCGAGGACCGCGCTCGTCGTGATGACGTCGTTGCGCGAGTCAACAGCCGTGGCCTCGAGGGTCTCGGACTCGATGCGCCGGCCCAGCGTGCGGTTGAAGGCCATCAGCCAGGCCTTTATCGCAATCGAGACGAGCATGACGGCAACCAGCGGAAGGCCAAACGAAACGTCGCGCGGCTCGAGGATGCGCTCGATGCCCGAGCGCACGAGCTCGACGCCCACCGAGGTCACGAGCACCGCGACGACGAGGCCGGCGAGGTACTCGAAGCGCCCGTGACCGTAGGGATGGCCCTTGTCGGCGGGCTTGCTCGCGAGCTTGAACCCAGCGAGCGTCACGATGTTGCTCGACGCGTCGCTCAGGTTGTTGATGGCGTCTGCCACGATGGAGACCGAGCCCGAGACGAGGCCGATCGCCCCCTTGGCGGCGAACAGCACGATGTTGCACACGATGCCAACGATGCCCGCCATGAGGCCATAGGACGTGCGGACCTCGGGGTCGTTCACGCGGCCATAGTCGCGGTAGCCGTTGGCACCGTCATTGTTGTTCAGCTTGCCGTAGTCATAGTCAATGGCATACTGCTGCATAACAACGGACTGGCCCTCATGGATATACAGAGCCTGCCACGGCAGAATCAGGCGGAAGAACTGGTCACGGCCGGAACGGACGGGGCCAACCTCGCCGATGGTCTTATAATCGGTA
>UQSV01000045.1 GCA_900543875.1 uncultured Coriobacteriaceae bacterium
CCCGCCAGTGCCTACGCGCCCGCACGCGCCAACGTGCAACGCACGCGCAGCGCGCCGCCCGCGCGCAACAAAAAACGCCCCTTGCCGCGAGACTGCGACAAGGGGCGAAACAAACGCTACAGCTCGATCGAGGAGCCCTTGATGGGGTGATCGGCCGCAAAGTGGCAGGCGCAGAAGTGGCCGGGCGCAACCTCCCGCAGCTCCGGGCGCTCCTGGGAGCAGATCGCCTGCGCGATGGGGCAGCGCGTGTGGAAGCGGCAGCCGCTCGGCGGGTTAATCGGTGAGGGCGGATCGCCCTTGAGGATGATGCGCTTGCGCGAGTGCTGCACGTCCGGGTCGGGAATCGGCACGGCCGAGAGAAGCGACTGCGTGTAGGGGTGGTTCGGCTCGGCGTAGAGGCTCTTCCAGTCGGAGACCTCCATCATGTTGCCGAGGTACATCACGGCCACGCGGTCTGAGATGTGCTGCACCACGGACAGGTCGTGGGCAATGAACAGGTAGGCGGTGCCGTACTGCTTCTGGAGGTCCTTCAGCAGGTTGAGCACCTGGGCCTGGATCGAGACGTCAAGCGCGGAGACGGGCTCGTCGCAGATGATGAGCTTGGGCTTGAGCGCGAAGGCGCGGGCGATGCCCACGCGCTGGCGCTGGCCGCCGGAGAACTCGTGCGGGTAGCGATTGATGTGCTCGGGGTTGAGGCCCACGATGTCGAGCAGCTCGCGCACGTAGTCCATGCGCTGGTCCTTGTCGGGCATCTCGCCGTGGATGACGAGCGGCTCGGAGACGATCTCGCCGATGGTCATGCGCGGGTTCAGGCTCGCATAGGGGTCCTGGAAGATGAACTGCATGTCGTGGCGAACAGCCTTGAGCTGCTTCTTGTTCATCCCGGACATGTCCTGGCCGTCAAAGACGACCTTGCCGCTCGTGGGGTGCGTGAGGCGCATGATGCAGCGGCCCGTCGTGGACTTGCCGCAGCCGGACTCGCCCACGAGGCCAAACGTCTCGCCGGGATAGATGTCGAAGCTGATGTCGTCGACGGCCTTGACGCTCTTCTTCTCCTTCGAGAAGACGCTCGAGTCGACGGGGAACTCCTTGCACAGGTGCTCCACGTGAAGCAGGGGCTCGGTCATTTACGCCTCCCCTCCCTTCGTGGCATCGGCCGCGGCGCGCATGCGCGAGTTCGCGGGCGCGTTCTTGCGAACGAACTCCGCGTCCATGGAATAGTGGCAGCGCGCGTAGTGTCCGGTCTCGGTCGTGTAGGTCTCGGGACGCTCGGAGCGGCACTTGTCCGTGGCGTACGGGCATCGCGGAGCGAACGAGCAGCCCTTCGGCAGGTTCACGAGTGAGGGCGGGTTGCCCTTGATGGGCGTGAGCGGCTTCTTCTCGTCGGTGACCTGCTCGGGGATGGAGCGCACGAGGCCCCAGGTGTAGGGGTGGATAGGGTTGTAGAAGATCTCCTCGGCGGTACCGAACTCAACGGGACGGCCAGCGTACATGACCATGATCTTGTCGGCCACGTCGGCCACGACGCCAAGGTCGTGCGTGATCATGACGATCGCGTTGCCGTTCTTCTCCTGCATCTCCTTCATAAGCTCGATGATCTGTGCCTGGATCGTCACGTCGAGGGCCGTCGTGGGCTCGTCGGCGATGAGGATGTCGGGGTCGCAGGCAAGGGCCATGGCAATCATGACGCGCTGGCGCATGCCGCCGGAGAACTGGTGCGGGTAGTCCTTGACGCGCTGCTCGGGGTTGGGGATGCCAACCATGTCGAGAAGCTCGATGGCGCGCTTGGTGGCCTGCTCCTTGGTGTAGCCGCGGTGCAGACTCAGGCCCTCGCCGAGCTGGCGGCCGATGGTGTAGACCGGGTTCAGCGACGTCATCGGGTCCTGGAAGACCATGGCGATGTCGTTGCCGCGGATCTGCTGCATCTCGCGCTCGCTCATCTTGAGCAGGGACTTGCCACGGTAGCGAACGTCTCCGCCCTCGATCTTGCCCGGGGGCATCTCAATGAGGCCCATGATCGTCATGGCCGTCACGGACTTGCCCGAACCGGACTCGCCCACCACTCCGAGGGTCTCGCCGCGGTCGAGCGTGTAGGTCACGCCATCGACGGCCTTGACCACGCCGTCGCCCGTGTGGAAGTACATCTTGAGGTCGTCAACCTCGAGCAGGTGGCTACCCTCGGGAACCGGCTGGTTCTTGAGGTCGAGCTCGGGCTCGACTGCCTTCTTCTTACCAAATGCCATCTAGCATCACGCGTCCTTCATCTTGACGTCGAGCGCATCGCGCAGGCCGTCACCGAGCAGGGTGAAGGCGAGCACCGTCGAGAGGATTGCAAGGCCGGGCATGATCATGAGCCACGGCTGCGTCTGCAGGAACGTCTGGCCGTCCTGAATCATGATGCCCCAGGAGGGCGTGGGCGGCGTGACGCCCATGCCGAGGTAGGACAGGGCGCTCTCGGTGAGGATGGCGCCGCCGATGTTCATCGTGGCGTAGACCACGATGGAGGCCACGGAGTTGGGGAAGATATGGCGTGCGATGATGCGCAGGTCCGACGCGCCCATGGCGCGCGCGGCGTCCACGTAGTCGTTCTCCTTGACCGACAGGATCGCCGAGCGGAACACGCGGGCGATGGAGGGCCAACCGAGCACGCCGATGGCGATGAACACGTTCTGGATGCCCTGGCCCATGACGGCGAGCATCGTGATGACGAACAGCGTGTAGGGAATCGCCAGGAACATGTCGGCCAGGCGCATGATGATCGTGTCGAACCAGCCACCGTAGAACGCGGCGAGCGCACCCATCACCAGGCCTATGACCGTGGAGATGAGCGTGGCGATGACGCCGACGGTGAGCGAGACGCGCGAGCCGTAGATGACGCGGACGAGCTGGTCGCGGCCCGTGGCGTCGGTGCCGAACGGGTGCTCGAGCGAGGGCGGCAGCTTGGAGCTCTGGGCCACCGTGGTGGTGTCGATGTCGGTGGGCGAGCCAAGCAGCTGCGGGGCCCACAGGTCTGCCGTGAGCGCGACGAGGACCACGAAGATGATCCAGGCGGCGCCGATGACGGCGAGCTTGTTCTTCTTGAGACGCTTCCAGGCGTCGCTCCACAGCGTGCGCGTGGGAGCGGCCGCCTCCTCAGCGTCGGCCTTCTCGCGCGAGGCCTTGAGGGCGTCGGAGAAGGCGCCGGACTGCTCCTGCTGGTCGTCAGAAGCCTGCGGCTTGTTGTTCTCAGTCATGTCTCTCCTCCCCTAGCCCTCGTCCTTGGGCGCGCCAAAGCGGATGCGCGGGTCAAGGAAGGCGTAGCTGATGTCGACGAGCAGGTTGATCACCATGACGACAATGACGATGACCGTGACGCCACCCAGGACGATGGGCCAATCACGCTGGGTCACGGCACGGTAGATCTCATAGCCAACGCCCGGCCAGTTGAAGACCGTCTCCGTGAGAATGGCGCCGGCGAGCATGCCGCCAAAGTCGATGCCGATGTAGGTGACGACGGGGATGAGTGCGTTCTTGAGCGCGTGGTGCCAGATGATGGCGCTGCGGGAGAGGCCCTTGGCCTTCGCCGTGCGGATGTAGTCTTGGTTGAGCACCTCGAGCAGCTGCGAGCGCATGATGCGCGCCGTGTAGGCCGTGGAGACCGCGGCGAGCGTCACGGCGGGCAGGATGTAGTGGACCCAGCTCTCGAACTCAGAGTTGGAGCCGCCCGCACCCGAGATGGGCAGGTAGAACGCGCCGTCAGTGGCGTTCTTCAGGAAGACGCCAAAGAACAGCTGGAGCAGCATGCCGAGCCAGAAGGCAGGCATTGCCACGAGGACGGACGTGACGAGCGTCACGAGTACGTCCCAGAACGAGTAGCGCTTGATGGCGGAAACCATGCCCGCGCCTATGCCGACAACCGCCTCGATGAGGATGGCGACGATGGCCAGCTTCACCGTGTTGGGGTACTTGTCGGCGAGAATGTCGGCAACCTTGAGGTTGCGCGTGTACGAGGTGCCGAGGTCTCCATGGAGCAGGTCGTTCATGTAGGTGAGGTACTGCTTCCAGAGGGGCGTCGGGATGGTGTCGCCGTTCTCGTCATAGATCGGCTTGTTGTTCTCGTCCGTCTCGATGAGCCCGTTGGAGATGCGAATCTGCAACTCGGTCTCAGGCGTTACCTGCTTGCCGCCGGTGATGATCTTCACCGGGTCGCCGGGCACGATAGCCTTCATGGCGAACAGAATCATCGTCACGCCAATGAAGACGGGGATGAACTGCAGGACGCGCTTGAGTATGTACTTTCCCATGCGTACAACTCCTGTCGTGGGTCCGGGTACGCGCCCCTTGCGCGGGGCGGACCCCCTACTGGCAACGGGGCACCTCGGAGGATGCCCCGTTGCCATATGCGGGCGCTTGCCCGCGGGTGTCTAGCAAAATGCCAGCTCAGAGCCTATGTTTAGGCGCTCAGCTCGACCGTGCTCATGTCGCAGAGCTTCTGCGGGTCCATGTAGAGGGACTTGACGCGCTGCGAGCAGACCATCTGGTGCTTGTAGTAGAACAGCGGGATGACCGGCATGTCCTCGGCGATGAGCTTGTCGACCTCCTGGTACTTGGCGACGCGGTCGTCATCGGAGGCGATGGCGCGGGCTTCGAGCAGGCCCTTGTCGACGTCGGCGTTGGAGTACTGGCCGTAGTTGTTGTCGCCACCGGTCACGAACAGCGGGTACAGGAAGTTGTCCATGATCGGGTAGTCGGCGATCCAGCCCAGACGGCCGACCTGGAAGTCGGCGTTGGGATAGGTGTTGGAGAGGATGGAGGCCCACTCGGCAGTGTTCGAGGAGGTCTCGATGCCCAGGGCGCTCCAGTCGGCCATGACCATCTCCATGACGGCCTTGTGGTCACCGTCGAGGTTGTAGGTCAGGGCAATGGAGAGGTTGCGCTTGCCGTTGGCATCGGCCGGGTACTTCTCGTCCAGGATCTTCTTGGCGGCGTCAACGTCATAGCGGGAGTCGGCCCACTCGTTCTCGACGTAGCCCTTGATGCCGGGCGGGACGATGCCGCCGGCCGGCTCGCGCGTGCCCTCGAAGACGGTGTCGCAGATGGCCTGACGGTTGATGGCCAGGGACAGGGCGTGACGCAGGTCCTTGTCCTTGAGCTGCTCGTCATTGACGTTGAGCATGAGGTAGTAGATGGAGAGCTCGTCGCCCGTCAGGACCTCCTTGCCCGTGGTGGCCGTGTAGCCGTCCTCTGACTCGCCGTACTGGGAGATGGCGTCCTTGAGCTGGGTGGTGGGCACCTGGGCGACGTCGAGGTTGCCGGCCTGGAACTCGGTGTAGGCCGTCTGGACGTCCTTCTGGATGTTGAAGTGAATGCCGTCGAGCTTGGCCTTCTCGCCGTAGGAGTAGTCGTCGAAGCGGACCAGGTTGATCTGCTGGCCGTCCTCCCACTTGCCGTCCATCTTGAACGGGCCGTTACCCACGGGGGCGAAGAAGAACGTGTCGAAGTCCTCGAGAGCGCAGTCAGGCACGGGCGAGAGCGCCGGGTGCATGCAGACGTAGGGGAAGTCGGCGTAGGCCTGGGAGAGCTTCACGACGAGGGTGTCGTCGTCGGGGCAAGTGACGCCCTTGAGCTCGTCGGCCTCTCCGGCGGAGAGCTCGGAGTAGCCGTCGACCATGGCGAGGTGGTAGCCGATCGCGGAGGCGTGCTCCGTGGAGGTGTTGGGGTTCAGGATGCGCTCCCAGCCCTGCTTGAAGGACTTGGAGGTGACAGTGGTGCCGTCGTGGAACTTGGCGCCCTTCACGAGGTGGAAGGTGAACTCGTCGGCGGCGTCGTTGACGTCCCAGGACTCGGCGGCGAGGCCCACGAGCTCGTTCTTGGTGAAGTCATAGGTGGTGAGGGCGTCAAAGAGCTGGTAGCCCACCATCATGCCCTGATCCTCCTCGAGGTCATACGGGTCGATGGCGCTCGGGTTGTTGATGTAGTAGCTCAGAGTGCCACCCTCGGCGGCGGAGCCGGAAGCGGCGCTGGTGTCTCCACCCTTCTTGCCGCAGGCGGCGAGCGCGGCCATGGCGCTGGCGGCCAGGCCACCCTTCACGAACGTGCGACGGTTCATCGTAGGCTGGGTCATAATGCCTCCCTATGTTGCGATGCCCTGTCAGGCGACCCGTGCGCCTGGGCTCCAGAGCATCTCGAATGTGGGCGGGGAGGTCCTGGCCTTCTCGGCGTCTATGCAGCCGCCCGGCGCGCGCGGCGCCTAACTGAGCTTGGCAAGAGTCCCCGCTTGCAAACTTGTCATGTGATTATCCGATATTGGATGGTGGGCGGCAACCTGAACGGACGCTTTAGCGCAGTAAAGGAAGCAATTTGAAACAGACTAGAAACAAAGAGCGCGCCTCCCCGCGGGAGACGCGCCCATGCGTTCGATATGTGCCGCGGCGACTAGCCGAGCGAGGAGACCGTGCCCAGCGGGTAGGTGAGCATGAAGATGACGATCGTGGCCATGAAGATGACGGCCGCGATGACGGTGAGGCGGTCGAGGTTCTTCTCCCACACGCCCGAGCCGGCGTTGGCGTTGTACATGGAGGAGGCGATCATGTCGGAAACGCCGGTGCCCTTGCCGGAGTGCATGAGCACCAGGACGATGAGGGCGACGGCGGAGATGGCCCAAGCCACCAGAAGGATCGTGTTGAGAGGACCCACAGTTGCTCCTTTAGGGAGAAGTTACATTCATGCAAATGATGAGGATAGCACAAGTTGGCACATTAGCCTCGGGGACAGAGGGACGGGTCTTTTGTCACCGTTTGATGGGGACAAAAGACCCGTCCCCCTGTCCCCAGGCTGTATGGAATAGGGCCGCTACCAAATCAAGTG
Organism: uncultured Coriobacteriaceae bacterium; assembly: GCA_900543875.1. Classification (GTDB taxonomy): domain Bacteria; phylum Actinomycetota; class Coriobacteriia; order Coriobacteriales; family Atopobiaceae; genus Parolsenella. Next base: position 6,847 of record UQSV01000045.1, read on the forward strand.
GCAGCGGCCCTAAAGGTGAAGCAAAAGACGGAGCTCGGAGGCTACTCCTCGGTGGCGAGCACGCGGCCCGTCATCTGCTTGGAGGGCTCAAGGCCCGCGAGCGTTAGCATCGTCGGGGCGATGTCGGACAGGCGACCGTCCTCGATGCCCGTGAGCTTGGCGGCCGGGTCGGCCACGATGAAGGGCACGCGGTTCGTGGTGTGGGCCGTGAACGGGTGCTTCTCGCCGTTGACCACGTCAAACATGTGGTCGGCATTGCCGTGGTCGGCCGTGATCAGCGCAAAGCCGCCCTTGGCGAGAATCGCCGGGACAACCTTGGACAGCGCGGTGTCGACGGCCTCGACGGCCTTGACGGCGGCCTCGAACACGCCCGTGTGGCCAACCATATCGCAGTTGGCGAAGTTCACGATGTAGAAGTCGGCGCGGTCCTCGTTGATGGCCTCGACCAGCTTCTCGGTGACCTCGGGGGCACTCATCTCGGGCTTGAGGTCATACGTGGCGACCTTGGGGCTCGGCACGAGCACGCGCTCCTCGCCGGGCTTGGGATCCTCGATGCCGCCATTGAGGAAGAACGTCACGTGGGCGTACTTCTCGGTCTCGGCTGTGTGCAGCTGCTTCAAGCCGTTCTCGGCAATGACGTCGGCCAGGACCTCCTCGGGGAAGGTCTTGGGGAAAGCAACCTCGACGTCGAACGTCGGGTCGTACTCGGTAATCGTGACGAAGTGCGACAGGGCAATCTGCTCGCGCTCGAAGCCGTCAAAGCCCTTGTCGGTGAAGACGCGGGTCATCTGGCGGGCACGGTCGGGGCGGAAGTTGAAGAAGATCACCGCGTCGCCGGCAGCCACGCCCTCGCTGTGGGCGGCAAACGGCTCGATGAACTCGTCGCCGCGCGGGTCCTTCTCGTAGTAGGCCTTGATGCCCTCGACCGGGCAGGTGTCCTCGGCGGCCGGCGTGACGATGACGTCGTAGGCGCGCTTGATGCGCTCCCAGCGGTTGTCGCGGTCCATGGCCCAGTAGCGGCCCGACACGGTGGCGACGCGGGCGTCGACGCCGGTCTTGGCAGACAGGTCCTTGAGGAAGTCGCAGAACTCGGCCATGTAGCCGGCACCGGACTGCGGGTCGACGTCGCGGCCGTCCATGAAGGCGTGGACGCGAACGCACTTGACGCCGCGCTCGGCGGCCATCTTGGCGAGCGCCTCGACGTGGCTCATGTGCGAGTGCACGCCGCCCGGGCTCATAAGGCCCATGAGATGCAGGGTCTTGCCAGAGGCCTTGACGTCGTCCATAGCCTTGACGAAGACCTCGTTCTCGGCGATGGAGCCGTCCTTGATGGCGTTGTTGATGCGGCTGAGCTCCTGGAACACGATGCGGCCGGCACCGATGTTGAGGTGGCCCACCTCGGAGTTGCCCATCTGGCCGTCGGGCAGGCCCACGTCCTCGCCGGAGGCACCCAGCGTGGTGTACGGGAACTCGGCGTAGAGCGAGTCGAGGTAGGGGTGGCTCGCGCTGGTGACGGCGTTCTCATCGTTCGCCGGGGCCAGGCCGCAGCCGTCCATGATGACGAGCAGGGCAGGGAGATGACGCTGAGTCATAACTGATTACTCCCCCGCCTTAACGACCATCTGGGAGAAGTCGGCAGCCTTGAGCGAAGCGCCGCCCACGAGGGCGCCGTCCACGTCGGGCTTGGCAACGAGCTCGGCGATGTTGCCGGGCTTGGCGGAGCCGCCGTAGAGCACGCGGATGCCGTCAGCGAGCTCGGCGCCGAAGATCTCAGCGAGGGTCTCGCGAATGGCGCCGCAGACCTCCTGGGCGTCGTCGGCCGTGGCGGTCTTGCCGGTGCCGATGGCCCAGATGGGCTCGTAGGCAACCACGAGCTGGTTGGGGTCAGAGATCTCGAGACCAGCGAGGCCGGCCTTGACCTGGTCGGTCACGTGCTTGACGTAGGTGCCCGCCTCGCGGACCTCCTCGGGCTCGCCGCAGCAGAAGACCGGGACGATGCCGGCGGCCACGAGGGCCTTGGCCTTCTTGTTCTCGTCCTCGTCGGTCTCGTGGAAGTAGTCGCGGCGCTCGGAGTGGCCGATGATGCAGTAGGTGCAGCCGGCGCTCTTGAGCATGTCGCAGGAGGACTCGCCGGTGTAGGCGCCCTTCTCCTCCCAGTAGACGTTCTGCGCGCCCAGCGCGATGGGGGCAGCGGAGATGCGGTCGTGGACCGTGGTGATGTCAATGGTAGGCGGGCAGACGAGGACCTCGACGCCAGCGGGGACCTCGGGCAGGGCCTGGGCCAGCTCGTCGGCCAGCTTGGCCGCCGCGTGGACGTCGTTGTTCATCTTCCAGTTGCCAGCGATGAGAAGCTTACGGTTAGGCATTGAGAAGCGCCTCCACTCCGGGAAGGGCCTTGCCCTCGACGAGCTCCATGGAAGCGCCACCACCGGTGGAGATCCAGCTCATCTTGTCGGCCAGGCCAAACTTGTTGACGGCCGCGACGGAGTCGCCGCCGCCGATGATCGACGTGCAGTCAGAGTCGGCAACGGCACGGCAGACGGCCTCGGTGCCGTGAGCGAAGTTGTCGAACTCGAAGACGCCCATGGGGCCGTTCCAGAAGACGGTCTTGGCGCCCTTGATGGCCTCGGCGTAGAGCTCCTCGGTCTTGGGGCCGATGTCCATGCCCTCGCGGTCATCGGGGATGGCGTCGGAGGCCACGACCTCGGGCACGGCGTCCTCGCCAAAGTGATCGGCAACGCGGTTGTCGACGGGGAGCAGGATCTTGACGCCCTTCTCCTCGGCCTTCTTGAGCATCTCGCCCGCGCGCTCGACCCAGTCCTCCTCCTTGAGGGACTGACCCACGCTCAGGCCCTTGGCGAGGAAGAAGGTGTAGGCCATGCCGCCACCGATGATCAGGGTGTCGGCGGAGTCGATGAGGTGGTCGAGCACGCCGATCTTGCTGGAGACCTTGGAGCCGCCGACGATGGCGACGAAGGGACGCTCGGGCTCGGCGAAGATGCCGGTGAGGGTGTCGACCTCCTTCTCGAGCAGGAAGCCGGCGACGGCTGGGATGTAGGCGGCCGGACCCACGACGGAGCCCTGGGCGCGGTGGGCGGTGCCGAAGGCATCGAGGACGAAGACGTCACCGTAGGAGGCGAGGCGCTCGGCGATGGCCGGGTCGTTCTTCTTCTCGCGCTTGTCGAAGCGGACGTTCTCAAGGACGAGGACGTGGCCCGGCTCGAGGGCGTCGACGGCAGCCTTGGCCTCGTCACCGTAGGTGTCGGCGACGAAGGAGACGGGCAGGCCGCTCATCTCGGCGAGCTTCTCGGCAACCGGCTTGAGGGAGAGCTCGGGCTGGAAGCCAGTGCCCTCGGGGCGGCCGAGGTGGCTCATGAGGATGACGCGGGCGTTGTGCTCGACCAGGTACTTGATGGTGGGCAGGGCGGCGGAGATGCGGGTGGTGTCGCCCACGACGCCGTCCTTGATGGGCACGTTGAAGTCGACGCGGCACAGGACGCGCTTGCCGTCGACGTCGATGTCGCGGACGGTCTTCTTGGTAAAGGCCATGGTTGATCCTTTCGTGTCTGTGGAGGGCGGGCGGGCCGCCGACGCGGTCTGCGCGCGGTGCGAGCGAGCCGGTGCCTGCGCGGCCCTCCGTCAACAAAAAGGGCGCGGCCGCGGCCCGAAAGCTGCAACCGCGCCCCTCAAAGCTACCTAGGGAAGCGTCACTTAGGCGACGAACTTCTCGAAGTACTTGATGGTGCGGACCATCTGGGAGGTGTAGGAGTTCTCGTTGTCGTACCAAGAGGTGACCTGAACGAGGGTCTGGCCGTTGCCGAGGTCAGAGCACATGGTCTGAGTGGCGTCGAAGATGGAGCCGTGGGTCTCGCCGATGATATCGGTGGAGACGATGTCGTCCTCGTTGTAACCGAAGGTCTCGGAGATGGTGGCAGCGTAGGCCTTCATAGCGGCGTTGACCTCGTCGACGGTGACCTTCTTGTCAACGACGGCGTAGAGGTTGGTGATGGAGCCGGTCGGCGTCGGGACGCGCTGGGCGGCACCGATGAGCTTGCCGTTGAGCTCGGGGAGAACCAGGCCGATGGCCTTGGCAGCGCCCGTGGTGTTCGGGACGATGTTCTCGGAGCAGGCGCGGGAGCGACGGAAGTTGCCCTTGCGCTGCGGGCCGTCGAGCGGCATCTGGTCGCCGGTGAAGGCGTGGATGGTGGTCATGATGCCGGAGACGATGGGGGCGAAGTCGTTCAGGCCCTTGGCCATCGGGGCGAGGCAGTTCGTCGTGCAGGAGGCGGCGGAGATGATGTTGTCCTCGGCCGTCAGCTGCTCGTGGTTGACGTTGTAGACGATGGTGGGAAGGTCATTGCCGGCAGGAGCGGAGATGACGACCTTCTTGGCGCCAGCGTTGATGTGGGCCTGGGCCTTGGCCTTGGAGGTGTAGAAGCCGGTGCACTCGAGCACGACGTCGACGTCGAGGTCGCCCCACGGCAGGTTGTTGGCGTCGGCCTCCTTGTAGATCTTGATCTCCTTGCCATCGACGATGATGGAATCCTCGGTGGACTCGACCTTGTGGTCGCGGGCGTAGTTGCCCTGCGTGGAGTCATACTTCAGAAGGTAGGCGAGCATCTCAGGGGAGGTGAGGTCGTTGATGGCGACGATCTCGGAGCCCTCGTGGCCGAACATCTGACGGAAGGCCAGACGACCGATGCGGCCAAAGCCGTTGATAGCAACCTTAACTGCCATGCTTTCTCCTTTCGAAGGCCCTTCGGGCGCCCCTTGCGCCGAGCGGACCTAAGTTGGAAACACCATCGGTAATAGTACCGCTTTTGAGTGCCACTTAAACGGCAAAGCGACGGCAAGGTTGGCAAAACGCGCCGTCTACCTGCAAGTTGTCTACTGAACCATGGTCAGGTTGGCATGGTTTTAAGCGTTCGCGGCAGGTGGCGGGCACGCGGGCGATGTGTGGAGACTGTGTGGCGCTGGCACGGGGCAGGCTGTGCGGCAGCTGGCACGGAACAACGTGGCCGCGCAGCGCGGAGGGGGGCACGGGACGGCTGCTGCGGGGCATTCGTAGCGGCGGGGCGTGCAAAGTGCAACCTGGGCTCATGGGAGGGTCGACTTGCGCGGTGATTGCCTCACGAAGCCACTTGCCTGCAGGGCATCAGCGAGAGTCGCAAGAAAAAACACGTCAATTAGGTAACCTGGCGTGCCCACATTGAGCGAACCACTTCTACGGGCTCTCTCCAACTAGGGTTTTGCTGCTATTTCTGACAGGGAACTCGGACTTTTTCCAATCTGGTTACCTAATTGACGACAAAATTTTGCCAACAGACCGGCAGCAGGCGCATGCGGGCGGCGAAGGCACGTTGGCCGAGATGCAGGAGGTAGACCCAAACGCCCGCAGGCGCGTGGGGCGGCAAGCCCCGAGCTCCCCTACTTGCGGCGGCCCACGAGCTGCTCGAGGCGCAGCACGCGGTGGTACAGCGCGCTCTTCGAAAGCGGCGGGCGCATGGCGTTACCCAGGTCGCGCAGCGACAGGTCGGGGTGGGCACGGCGAGCCTCGCAGAAGGCGCGCAGCGCGGGCGGCAGCGCGTCAAAGCCAATCTCACGCTCGACCTCGTCGATGAGCTCGAGCTGGTCGGCCGCGGCGCCCGTCGACCTTGCCTGGTTGGCGATCTCTGCGTTTACCCGGCGGTTCACGTCGTTCTTGACGCTCTTCATGACGCGCACGTTCTCGACGGCCCGGGCCGTGCGCCGCGCGCCGATGACGCCCAGGAAGCGCACGATGTCGTCGAAGCTCTTGAGGTAGATGGCGTAGCTGCCGCGACGGCGGTTCACGCGCGCCGTGATGTTCTCGTCGTCGAGGAGCTCCACGAGGTCGTCGGCGAACTCGTCGCCGGTGACCGCAATCTCGAGATGGAAGTCGCCGCGCGGGTCGGCGATGAAGCCGCCGGCCATGAACGCCCCGCGCAGGTAGGCGGCGCGGCAGCAGGGCCGGGCCACCACGCGGGCGGCGATGCCCGAGGAGAGGCCGCGGCCAAGCACGAGCACGCCCATCTGGATGAGCGCCTGCTCAAGGCCCTTCTGCTCGGGAATCTCGATGAGGTAGTTGCGGGTCTTGTGCAGGTTTGAGCGACGCACGGTGAGCGACGTGTCGAGGTCGAACACCTTGTGGGCCAGGCGAATGACCGTGCGGGCCACGGCGCCTGTCTCGGTGGAGACGCGAATCGAATAGGCGCCCGACCCATGAAACGACAGCGCGCCGCAGACGCGCACGAGGGCCGCGAGCTCGGCGATCTCGCAGGCCGGGCAGCTCCCCTCGACGCGCGACAGCTCGTCTTTGACCTCAGCGGTAAACGACATCTAGCTCGTCCTCACGTTGGCGAGGGCCAGGTCGCGGTGACTCAGGCTCACGTGATAGCCACACTTCTCGAGGTAGGCGGCCGTGGCATTGGCGATGGCAACGCTACGGTGCTGGCCCCCGGTGCAGCCCACGGCAATGGAGAGGTGGCTCTTGCCCTCGGCCACGTAGCCGGGCATGGCGACGTCGAGCAGGTTGAACCAGGCGTCGCAGAACTTCTCGGTCACGGGGTTGTTGAGGACGAAGTCGCTCACGAGCTTGTCGTTGCCGGTGAGGGCGCGCATGCGCGGGTCGTAGAAGGGATTGGGCAGGAAGCGCACGTCGATCATGAGGTCGGCCTCGACGGGCATGCCGTGCTTGAAGCCAAACGAGAAGACGCTGACCTCCATGAGCTGCTGGTCCGTGAGCTCTGAGAACGCGCGGCGCAGACGGCGGCGGAGCTCGGCGACCTTGAGGTGGCTCGTGTCGATCACAAGGTCCGAGGCGTCGCGCACGGCACCGAGCTGGGCGCGCTCGCGGGCGATCGTGGCGGCCAGGGACTCGCCGCCCTGGGCGAGCGGATGGCGGCGGCGGTTCTCGTCGTAGCGGCGCATGAGGATGTCGTCTGCGGTGTCGAGGAAGAGGACCTTGCAGGACAGCTCGTGGGCGCGCAGGGCCGCGATGGAGTCTGCGAGCTCGTCGAACAGGCCCTGGCTGCGCAGGTCACAGGTGACCGCGAGGTGGCGGCCGACGCCGGAGTTGATGCCCACGAGCTCGGCGAGCTGCAGGATGAGGCGCGGGGGCAGGTTGTCGATGCAGAAGTAGCCCATGTCCTCGAAGACATGGAGGGCCTGGGTGCGGCCCGAGCCGCTCATGCCGGTGATGACCACAACGTCGGGTACGCGCGCGGCGGCCTCGGCGGTGCGCATGCTGGAGCCGGCGCTGTCCCGGGCGAGAGTGGGGT
>UQSV01000046.1 GCA_900543875.1 uncultured Coriobacteriaceae bacterium
ATGGGCCAGCTCACGCCCTTGGTGAAGGCCTCCACAGGGCAGAAGATCTGTTCCCCGTCCACCCGGATAAGGGCCAGCACCGCCAGGGCCACTGAGGTAAAAAGAACGGTGTCCATTTCCTTTAGGGCGCTCAGCACCGGCATCTCAGGCCAGTAGGGGCTGGTGAAGGAGTGGAGGGCGATGATCAGAAAGGCGGCCAGGGGGATCCACTGCCTCCGGGTCAGGCGCAGGGGCTTGTCCGCCAGGGCCTGGGCCAGATCTACCCGGCCCAGGGCTCGGATGTCGCACCGGAAGAGGAAGCGCAGGGCCAGAGCGAAGACGGCGCAGAAGGCAATGAGAATGGCAAAGGCCTCCGCCACGAAGCGGAAGGTGACTACCTGCACCCCAGCAGCGGCCAGAAAGAACTGCCCTGCCGCCAGATTAAGGGCCGCCATGCTGCCGATGGTCATAGGGCCGATACACATGGTGATAAAGGCGCCCAGGCATAGCAGGCGGGCCAGCTTGCTTTTGGGCTCGATACCGGCCTCGGCGTAGATTCCATCCAGCAGGGTGAAACCCACGATGAGGGCGCCGAACACCCCCATGAAGGCGGCGGCCAGGCCAAAGGCGAAGAGGAGCATCATCACCATGACCATCGGGTATTTTTGAGTGAATCTGCGGCTCCGGAGGAACCGGGCGATGACCTCGCCGGTGTTGTCCCGGATGATGACGTAGCACAGGGCATAGAGCACCACGATCTGCCACACATAGGAGGCGCCCATAAAGGAGCTGATCACCTGGGCAGGGGTCTGAATGCCGTTGATTACCAGGCCGCCCATGGCGAACAGGGCGCACAGGATCAGGTCGTTGGTGGTCAGGATGCCGATAATGGCACCCACAAACACGCAGGCGATGGACACGCCGGCGGGGGTGATCCCGTCAGCCCAGGACGGGATCAGATGGGGGAGCAGTAGCATGCTCGCCAGCATGGCCAGCGTCCCTAGGTAGTAGACCCACGAGCTGTGCTTGGGGGATGCGTTTGTCTGTTTCATCGTTCTTCCTCCTTCTGTCTTTGGTGCGGTTTCACCGCACACCTCTCTCCATGGCAACTATAACACGGGTCGGCTTATTTGTTAAATTCATGTTTTTCCTTTTTATTTATAAGGAAATGTTATATAATGGCCATACCACGAGGAGGTGGCTGTATGACTATCGCGCAGATGTCCCATTTCTATGCGCTCTGCCAGTCCGGAAGCTACACTCAGGCGGCGAAGCAGCTATACATCACCAGCCAGCCCTGAGCAAAAGCATCGCGGCGCTGGAGAGCGAACTGAACCTCAGGCTGGTGGAGCGCAGCACACGGACAGTGGCACTGACAGCGGCGGGGGAGGAGTTCGCACGGGCGTGTGAGGAGATGCTGGAGGTATATCGTAAGGGGGTGAACAATGCCCGGACGGCGGCGGGCGACATCTCGGGCCTGGTCCGCTTCGGCCTGCCCCGGGACCGGGTCTGCGATACCTTTGCCGGCCTGCGGCGGCATATCGAGGAGGAATACCCCAACCTCCGGCTGGAGCTGCGCTTTTACAGCGAAAACGGCCTTCTCCGCGCCCTGGATGACCACATGGCAGACTTCGTCCTGGCTTTTGGCCGGCCCCGGGCGGACAACGTGGGGCGGCAGAGCCTGTCCGTCAGCCAGATCTGCGCCGTGCTGCCCGGCGGCCACCCCCTGGCTGGGGCGGGAGAGCTGAGCTTCTCTCAACTGCGGCATGAGGCGTTTCTGGTCCCAGACTACAAAATCTCCGGTGTGGAGTTTGACACGGTGGTAACTTATGCCGGCCGGAATGGCTTCTCACCCCACGTGGTCCAGGAGGCGGACTCCATTCCCCAAATCTTCACCATGGTGGCCTGCGGATGCGGGATTGCTGTTTTGTCTGAGCTCTATCGCTTCAGTGCCGGAGAGCACGTGGTCTTCGTCCCCCTGAGAGATATCCCGCCCAGCGAGGAGCATCTGCTCTGGCGGCAGCGGGATGACAAGTGCTTAAATGCCATTGTGGAGCTGGCCCGGCGTTACTACGGAGACGGGATGTAGGACGCTGTGGAGAAAAAACAGGCCGGCCGGAGCGAGGGGTCCCGCTCCGGCCGGCCTGTTTTTTGTTGTTTAGCCTTCCCAAGGGATGGGCCGCCCGGCGGCCAGGGAGGCGGGGACGTCCAGCAGCCGCTGGTTGGAGGAGCCGCGAAAGCGCAGGGAGATGTCCCTGAGAGCCTCCACAAATTCCCCATCCACCAGCACGTCCACCAGGGAGAGCAGCGCGCCGGTGGCCTCGCAGCGGGCGCGGCTCTGCCCGGTCAGCTCCTCCCAGGTGTAGCCGGAAAAGGCCCACACGGTCTTGTCCGGGAGCTGCTGCCGCAGGCGGTGGAGGAAGGGGAGCAGGGCGCGCTGGTTGTCCGGCTCGAAGGGCTCGCCCCCCAGCAGGGTAAGCCCGCTGATGTAGGGCCGGTCCAGGGCCTCCAGAAGCGCCTCCTCGGTCTCGGCGGTAAAGGGCTGGCCGTAGCGGAAGTCCCAGGTCTGGGGCTGGAAGCAGCCCTTGCAGCGGTGGGTGCAGCCCGAGACAAAGAGGGTCACCCGCACCCCGGTGCCGTTGGCGATGTCGCAGGGCTTGATGCTGCCGTAGTACACTGGAACCGCCCTCCTTACAGGTGGAGCACCCGCTCCTTGATCTCCTGGGTGCGGCCCTGGTTCCAGAACTGGGTGCCGATGTAGCCGCAGGTGCGGCGGGCCACGTTCATCTTGTCCTGATCCGTGTTGCCGCAGTTCGGGCAGCGCCAGATGAGCTTGCCGTCGCGCTCGACGATCTCGATCTCGCCGTCGTAGCCGCAGACCTGGCAGTAGTCGCTCTTGGTGTTGAGCTCGGCATACATGATGTTGTCGTAGATGTAGTGCAGCACGCTCATGACGGCCTCGAGGTTGTCCTGCATGTTGGGAACCTCGACGTAGGAGATGGCACCACCCGGCGAGAGGCGCTGGAACTCGCTCTCGAACTTGAGCTTGGTGAACGCGTCGATGTTCTCGCGTACGTTGACGTGGTAGGAGTTCGTGATGTAGCCGTGGTCGGTGATGCCCTCGATGACGCCGAAGCGGCGCTGCAGGCACTTGGCGAACTTGTAGGTCGTGGACTCGAGAGGCGTGCCATAGATGGAGTAGTCGATGTTCTCGGCGCACTTCCACTCGTTGCACTTGTCGTTCATCTTCTGCATGACCGAGAGGGCAAACGGCGTGGCCTCGGGATCGGTGTGGGAGTGACCCGTCATGTACTTGACGCACTCGTACAGGCCGGCGTAGCCCAAGCTGATCGTGGAGTAGCCGCCATAGAGCAGGGGGTCGATCTTGGCACCCTTGGGAAGGCGCGCGAGGGCGCCGTACTGCCACAGGATGGGTGCGGCATCGGACAGCGTGCCCTTCAGGCGCTCGTGGCGGCAGCGCAGCGCCTTGTGGCACAGCTCGAGGCGCTCCTCGAAGATCTGCCAGAACTTGTCGACGTCGCCGCCGGAGGACAGCGCCACGTCGGGCAGGTTGATCGTGACGACGCCCTGGTTGAAGCGCCCGTAGTACTTGGGCTTGCTGGGGTCGTAGTTGAGCGCGTGAGCCACGTTGTCAAAGCCGTTGCCCGAGCGGTCGGGCGTCAGGAAGCTGCGGCAGCCCATGCAGGTGTAGCAGTCGCCCTCGCCTGGCTTCTCGCCCGCAGAGAGCTTGAGCTCGCGCATCTTCTTCTCGGAGATGTAGTCGGGCACCATGCGCTTGGCCGTGCACTTGGCGGCGAGCTCGGTGAGGTAGTAGTACTTCTGGCCGGGCTCGATGTTGTCGTCCTCGAGCACGTAGATGAGCTTGGGGAACGCGGGCGTGATCCACACGCCGGCCTCGTTCTTGACGCCCTCGTAGCGCTGGCGCAGCGTCTCCTTGATGATGAGCGCGAGGTCGTGCTTCTCCTGGGCGCTGCGGGCCTCGTTGAGGTACATGAAGACGGTCACGAACGGCGCCTGGCCGTTGGTGGTCATGAGGGTCACGACCTGGTACTGGATTGTCTGGACGCCGCGGCGGATCTCGTCGACGAGGCGGTTCTCGACCACGTCGCGAACCTTCTGTTCGGAGGCCTCGACGCCAAGCTCCTCGAGCTCGCGCAGGACCTCGCGACGAATCTTCTGGCGGCTGACCTCGACGAACGGGGCGAGGTGCGTGAGCGAGATGGACTGGCCGCCGTACTGCGAGGAGGCCACCTGGGCGATGATCTGCGTGGCGATGTTGCAGGCCGTCGAGAAGCTGTGGGGCTTCTCGATGAGGGTGCCCGAGATGACGGTGCCGTTCTGCAGCATGTCCTCGAGGTTCACAAGGTCGCAGTTGTGCATGTGCTGGGCGTAGTAGTCAGAGTCATGGAAGTGGATGATGCCCTCGTTGTGCGCCTGCACGACGTCCTCGGGCAGCAGCATGCGCATCGTGAGGTCCTTGGAGACCTCGCCGGCCATGTAGTCGCGCTGGACGGAGTTGACCGTGGGGTTCTTGTTGGAGTTCTCCTGCTTAACCTCTTCGTTGTTGCACTCGATGAGCGACAGAATCTTGTCGTCCGTCGTGTTGTTCTGGCGCTTGAGGCCCTGCACGTAGCGGTAGGTGATGTAGTTGCGCGCAACGGAGAAAGCGCCCTTGGCCATGATCTGGTCCTCGACCATGTCCTGGACCTCCTCGACCGTGACGGTGTGGCCGCACACGGAGGCCTCCGCCTCGACGGCGTCGCCCGCGTCAACGATCTGGGCGTGGGTGAGGCGCTGCTCCTCGGGCACGGTGATGTTGGCGCGCTCGATCGCCGCGACGATCTTGCCGACATCAAACGTTACCTCTGAGCCATTACGCTTCACGATCTTCATGAGACGTCTCCCTAGCCATCATCGAGCGCGACGACCGGCGTTGCTGGCGGCCGCGCATGGTGTTGCGTTGCGCCCTCCCCGAGGAGGGCCGCCATTAGATACTACGTTAACCATTGGGCAATTCCAGTCTTGACATTGCCCAAGATATACAAGTTAGGTGGCCCTAGAAGTTCACATGCCACAATATGTTGTGTTTTATCAAAATGAGGCCAACAAAGGCGCAGGTAGAGCCATTCGACCGATTGCCCGCCTTGTCGTACCATATGTAGGTCGAATCTCGAACGTCCAACCACCGCTTGCACACATCGCCGGGCGGCGGTGCGTACCAACACACAGGAGGATCACATGCCCAACGAGGGAAGCTACGAGGTCGCCCAGAAGCGCAGCGACGCCATTCGCGCCGACCTCCCCAACAACCCCGGCAACTACGTCATGCTCACTGGCGACCGCCCCACGGGCCGTCTGCACCTGGGCCACTACTTCGGCACGCTCAAGGGCCGTGTCGAGCTGCAGAACATGGGCGTGCGCACCAACGTCCTCATCGCCGACTACCAGGTCATCACTGACCGCGACACCACGGCCAACATCCAGGACAACGTCTACAACATGGTCATGGACTACCTTGCCTGCGGCATCGACCCCGACAAGACGATGATCTACACGCACTCCGCGGTGCCCGCCGCCAACCAGCTCATGCTGCCGTTCCTGTCGCTCGTCTCCGAGGCCGAGCTGCAGCGCAACCCCACGGTCAAGGCCGAAATGGAGGCAAGCGGCCACGAGCTCACGGGCCTTCTGCTCACCTACCCGGTGCACCAGGCCTGCGACATCCTGTTCTGCAAGGGCAACGTCGTGCCCGTCGGCCGTGACCAGCTGCCCCACATCGAGCTCACGCGCCTCATCGCGCGCAAGTTCAACGCGCGCTACGGCAAGGTGTTCCCCGAGGTCGACGCTCTGCTCTCCGACGTGCCGCTGCTGCCGGGCCTCGACGGGCGCAAGATGTCCAAGAGCTACGGCAACGCCATCTCGATCTCGATGACGCCCGAGGAGACGGCCAAGCGCATCAAGAAGAGCACGACCGACTCCGAGCGCCTCATCACGTTTGACCCCGAGAAGCGCCCCGGCGTCTCCGGACTCATCTCCACGGCCGCGATCTGCACGGGCCGCGACCCTCGCGAGATTGCCGACGAGATTGGCATGGGCGGTTCCGGCGCACTCAAGAAGTACGTCACCGACGCGGTCAACGACTACTTCGCCCCCATCCGCGAGCGCCGTCACCAGTTCGAAAACGACCTCGACTACGTGAAGGACGTCCTGCACGAGGGCAACCGCCGCGCCAACGAGGTCGCTAACCAGACGCTCGCCGAGGTGCGCGAGGCCATGGGCATGGTCTACTAGCGGCTGAAACACCCACCAGGCTACACAAAGGGGCGGCCCGCGCGACTGGTTCGTGCGGGCCGCCCCTCGCTTGTGAGCAGCAATCGAATGCCGGCGCCGCGGACGTGCGCCCCAGCGAGCTAAGCTCGCAGGCGGCGAGCCGAGCATCACGTCGCCTACTGCTCCGAGGCATCGCCCTCGGAGAAGAGCACGCTCTCGACGATCTCGCAGGCGTCGGCGATGCAGCCCGGGCAGCTGCGAAGCATGCCGTGGTCACAGTCGATGCCCTTGAGCTCGTGGCAGGTGGTGGAGCCGTTCTTGTCATCGAAGGCAGCGAGAATCCGCTGCGAGAGCTCGTAGCAGGTCTTCTTGGAGGCCGGCTTGTCGAGGTTGCCGTCGCTCGCGACGAGGCCGGCGAGGTAGACGGCACCGGACAGCGCACCGCACGTGCCCCTCATGCCACCCATGCCGCGGCCAAAGGCCTCCATGCTGCGGAAGGCCTCGCGCTCATCGACGCCCACGAGGTCGGCATAGGTGCAGGCGACGGCCTGGGCGCAGTTGTAGCCCTTGCGGTGCAGCTCGCTGGCGCGTTCGATCCTGGATTCCATAGCCATCTCCCCTACTGTGCGTCTGCGGGCAGCAGGCCCATGCCAAGCTTCTTGCCGCCCATAACATGCATGTGGAAGTGCATTACGGTCTGGCCCGCGTCGGCGCCTGCGTTGGAGATGACGCGGTAACCGCTCTCATCAATGCCCTCGCTCTTGGTGACCTCGTCGATTGCGTGGGCCATGGCAGCGAGTGTCTCAGCGGGAACGCCGTCGCAGATGTTGGCGTAGTGCTTCTTGGGAATCACGAGCACGTGGGTGGGCGCCTGCGGGTCGAGGTCGCGGAAGGCGATGACCTGGTCGTCCTCGTAGACGGTGGTCGAGGGGATCTCGTGGTTGGCGATCTTACAGAAGATGCAGTCGGACATGGGTGCTCCTTGCTGAACGAGGGTGGCTAGTTGTTTGCCGAGGCGTCGGTGGTGTCGGGCACCGCGACCTCGGAGGTGCTGTCGAGAAGAACCTGGACCTTCTGCTCGGCGTTGTTCAGGCGCTCGCGCAGGCTGCGCAGCAGCTCCACGCCACGGGCGTAGCGCTCCAGCGCGTCCTCGAGCTCCAGGTCACCGCCCTCGAGCTGGCGCACGACGCGCTCGAGCTCGACGGAGGCCTCCTTGAACGTGAGGTCCTCGACCTTCTTGTCAGTGTTCTCGAGCGCCATGCGCCCTCCTATCCTTGTGGCCGCACGCGCGGCCTGTCTCAAATCCTACTCCTGCATAGCGGCGGGTGTGGTCTCGGTGACCGTGGCAGCGAACGAGCCAGAGCCCACGCGCACGCTCACCGAATCTCCCGGCGAGAGGGTGGCCGCGTCGGTCACGACATGACCGACCTCGTCGCGCGCGATGGCGTAGCCACGACCCAGCACCTTGAGTGGCGAGAGAGCATCGAGCGTGGCCGCGAGGCTCGCGACCCTGACCTCGTGGGGACGCACGATGCGCGGGGCGATGCTGGCAAGGCGACCGCCCAACCCCTCGACCTCGCGGCCCGCACGCTCGAGATTGCGCGGCAGGGCGTCGAGCAGGCGCTGCTCGGCTTGGATGAGCTGGGCCTCGCGATCGCTCACGATGGTCTCGGGGCTCGAGAGGCAGCGGCGCGACGCCATCGACTCGACGTTGAGACGCTCGTGGGAGAGGCGGGCTCGGACGGAGCGCTCCATGAGCTCGCCCTGCTGGCCCGTGGCGCGGTGCGCGCGGTCGAGAATGACCTCCATCGAGCGCGAGAGGCGCTCGCGGCGCGTGTTGATGGAGTCCACGATCTCGTCCAGGGCGGGGGCCACGCTCTCGGCGGCCCCCGTG
This sequence comes from uncultured Coriobacteriaceae bacterium, assembly GCA_900543875.1. Lineage (GTDB taxonomy): Bacteria > Actinomycetota > Coriobacteriia > Coriobacteriales > Atopobiaceae > Parolsenella. Next base: position 8,162 of record UQSV01000046.1, read on the forward strand.
GGAGTCGAGGCGCGACGGTCGGACACGTCGTCGACGATGGGGTTGTCGGGCTCATGGCCGATGCCCGTGACGACGGGCACGGGGCAGGCGGCGACGGCGCGGCACAGGGTCTCGTCGTTGAAGGTCATGAGGTCCTCGTAGGAGCCGCCTCCACGCACGAGCAGGATGCAGTCGGGCCTTGCCGCCGCGGCCACCTCGAGCGCGCGGATGATGTCTTGCGGGGCCCCCTCGCCCTGGATGCGCGTGCCCACCACCTGAATCTCCACCAGACGGTTGCGGCGCAGCAGCGTGCGCTTCACGTCGTCGAGGACGCTGCCAGACAGCGACGTTACAACACAGACCCGCGTGCAGAAGCGCGGGATGGGACGCTTGCGCGCGGGGTCTGCGAGCCCCTCGGCCTTGAGCTTGGCGCGCAGGGCCTCGACCTGGCGCTGCAGCGGACCCTCGCCCGCAACGGCGATGCGCTTGGGCAGAAACGACAGTTCGCCCTTGCCGGGATATACGTCGAAGTTGCCCCACATGTCGAGCTTGAGGCCGTCCTTGAGCTCAAAGCCGCACTTGGCGTAGGTCCACTTCCAGACCTTGACACTCATGACGGCGCTCTCGTCCTTGACCTGGAAGTAGCAGTGGCCACTGCGCGCGTTGGGACCCCTGAAGCCCGTGACCTCGCCCTCGACGAGCATGGACCCCAGCGAGCTCACCGCGTCGTTGGCGCTGGCGACGGCCTCGGTGACGGTGAGGGCGTCGGAGTTGTCAACAGCCTGCGACACCGTACGGGCGCCGCGCATGTCTGCCGTGGTCCAGGCCACTAGTCGTCACTCCTGCCCTGGGCGCGAGCGATGTAGTAGAGCAGCTGCAGCACCGAGACGAGCGCCGCGGCCACGTAGGTGAGGGCGGCGGCCATGAGCACCTTCTTGGCGCCGCGGACGGCCTGAGGTCCCAAGCCACTGCGCTCGATGTAGGCGACGGCGCGACGCGAGGCATCGAACTCGACCGGCAGCGTCACGATCTGGAACAGAACCGAGAAGGCGAAGAGCGCGATGGCGAGGGTGAGCAGGCCCGCCTGGCCCACGGCCATGCCCAGAATAAACACGAGGACCCAGGCGTTGGAGGTGAAGTTCACGACAGGCACGAGCGCCGAGCGAATCTTGACCGGCACGTAGTGCGCGCGTGCTGCACGGCGTGGCCCGCCTCGTGGCAGGCGACCGCCGCGCTCGCGACCGAGCCGCCATGCAGGTTGGCGCCCGACAGGTGAAGCACGTTGGTGCGAGGGTCGTAGTTGTCGGTGAGCTCGCCACCGATGCCCTCGATGCCCACGCCGCCGACGTTTTGGTCGGACAGCATGCGGCGCGCAACGTCTGCGCCGGTGATGGTGCCGTCGAGCGGCACCTTGCTCCACTTGGCGTAGGTCGACTTGATGTAGCCCTGTGTGGCAACGCCCAGAATCGTCGAGATGATGACGAGGGCTAGGTAGAGCGGGTCATAGCCAAAGCCGTATCCGTAGTACATGCGACCACCTTTCTTCTGTGGGGAAGTATCTACCCAACCTCGGACACTAAACGCGGCGTCCGGGAGGGGTGGCGCCTCCCCTACAGAATCTCGACGCGACCGTCCTTGACCGTGAGGCCGCAGGAGCCTCCCAGCAGCTCCTCGAGGCGCCTTCCGGCGAGCTCGTAGCGCCAGCCGCTGGCAAGCGAGGCGCCCTCGCGGCCGCTCATGAAGTCGACCAGCTCGTCTCGCGTGGCGATGAGCTGGGTGGCCACGCCGCTGCGCTCGGAGATGATGCGCAGCATCGCGTACATGAGGTCGACGACGCTCTCCTGCTCGCCCGAAGGGCGGCTGCGCTTGGGAAGCGACGGAAGCTGTGAGGAGGGGCGCGCGACACCGCGCGAGACGGCATGGAGCAGCGCCGCGGAGTCGCGCTCGGAAAGCTGCTCGGTGCCGCGGATGCGACGCAGGCGACCCTCGTCAGCAGGGGCGCGACGGCAGAGCTCGACCACCACCTCGTCGGCGAGCACCCACTTGCGCGGGATGTCACGCTTGGCGGCCATGCTCTCGCGCCATGCGCAGACCTCCTGGGCCACGGCGAGCTGCTTTCTGGTGAGCGAGCTCACGCGCTTGAGGTGCTTGTAGGCCTCCATGGGCTCGTGGCGATAGTGCGAGGGGTCGAGCAGCGACTGCATCTCGGGCAGCACCATCGACAGGCGGTCGCGCTCGACGAGCTCGGCCCTCATCTGGTCGTAGATGCCCGGCAGGTAGCGCACGTCGTCCTCGGCGTAGACGAGCTGCTCGGGGTCGAGCGGCCGGCGCGACCAGTCGGTGAGGCTCTCGGCCTTGGGGAGGTGCACGCCGGTGTAGGCCTCGACGAGCGCGCCGTAGCCCAGCTGCATGCGGTGGCCCAGGAAGGCCGCGGCGAGCTGCGTGTCGAACATGGGGCTGGGCACGCAGCCCATGGCCCCGTCGATAACCTCGAGGTCCTGCGAGCAGGCGTGGAGCACCTTGACGATGCGGTTGTCACGGAAGAGCCGCGCGATGGGCTCGAGGTCGTCGATGGCGAGCGGGTCAACCGCGGCGATGTTGTCGGGCGAGGTGGCGAGCTGGATGAGGCAGAGGCGCGGACGGTAGGTGCGCTCGCGCAGGAACTCGGTGTCGACGGCGAGCACGGAACTCTGGGACGCCTGCTCGCAGAAGCGCTCGAGCTCCTCGGTTGTGGAGATGAACAAGACGCGACCTCTCAGCCCCGCCGGACGGTGAAGGGGCGGGGCGAAATCGGCTACCATGGCATGCGTGCCGCAAATGGGCACACAGATAGGAGGATACCATGCGCTGCCTCATCGTTCATAACCCACGCTCGGGCTTTGGCTCCGACGCCGTGTTTGCCTTCGAGCGCGAGCTCGTGGCGGCGGGCGATGAGTGCGTGCTGCGCGTGCTGGGCGAGGAATGCAACAACGAGGAGGTCCTGGCAGACGCCGAGGGCTTCGACGTCGTGGTCCTCTCGGGCGGCGACGGCACGGTCTCGAACCTGCTCTACGCGCTGAGGGGCCGCTCGGTCGACACCTGCGTGTTCCCCTCGGGCACCGCGAACCTCCTGTTTGCAAACATCGGCAACTCAGCCGAGCCCGCCGCCCTCGCGCGCGCCTGCCGCTGGGGCAACGTCGCGACCTGCGACCTAGGCGAGGCGCGTTGGGACCACGACGGGGCGAGCGTCACGCGCGGCTTCTCGATCATGGCGGGCACCGGCTTCGACGCCGAGCTCATGACGGCGGCCGCACCCAACAAGAAGGCCATGGGCGAGGCCGCCTACTTCATGGCCGCCCTTGCCGACCCCAAGCCCAGGAGCATCCACTACACCATCGAGGTCGACGGCAAGGTCCACGAGCGCGACGGCATCGCCTGCCTCGTGGCCAACAACGCCATGATCCAACTCGACATGGAGATCGTGCCCGACTGCACGATGGACGACGGCATGCTCGACGTCATCGTGCTCGAGGCGAGCTACACCGCCGAGCTGCTGCGACCGCTCGTGCGCGGACTGCTCGACCCCAAGGGCCGCACCAAGCGCCCCACCCTCGAGACCTTCCGTGGGCGCAGCATCTCCATCACGGCATCGGAGCCGGTTCCCATGCAGGTCGACGGCGAGGTATTGGGCATCCAGGTGACCCACTGGGACGCCAACGTTTTCGAGGGCGCCAACAACCTCATCGTGGACGACCTGAGTCGCTACCACCCCTCAAGCCCCCGCACCAAGCCGCGCTACCCCGTGGCCGCCGAGCTCGCCTTTCCCGAGTAGGGGGCGCGCGACCCGCGCATGCAGATACGGATGGACCAAACGGACGAGGCCCCGTCGCGCAGCGAGCGCGGCGGGGCCTCTCATGTTGAGCGGAAGCAACAACGGTTGGGCGACGGTCTACTTGGTGCCCACCGTGGCCGTGGAGAGGGCGATGCCCTCGAGGTACTTGCCGTACTCGGTCTTGGCAATCTTGGAGGCGAGGCTCAGCAGCTGCGCGCGACCGATCCAACCCTTGCGGTAGGCAATCTCCTCGATCGAGGCGATCTTGGTGCCCGTGGACTGCTGCACGACGCGGATGAACTCGCCGGCGTGGAACAGGTCGTCGACCGTGCGGGGGCTGAACCACGCGAAGCCCTCGGGAAGCATCGTGGTGTAGAGCTGCTTGTGGTCGAGGTAGATCTGGTTGAGGTAAACCTCAAGAATCTGATCTTTGGTGAGGTGGCGCTCAATTTTGTAAGCCATGGCCACTTCATAGAGCTTGCGGGTGTATGTGCGCTCGGAACTGAGGAAGAAATTGCGTGCCACCTGCATTGTGATTGTGGAACCGCCCTGACCGCGCCGACCGGTGAGCAGGTTCGAGAGCGCCGCGCGGGCAATGCCCATGAATTCAATGCCGGAGTGCTCGTAAAAGCCGTTGTCTTCCGCAGCGAGAACGGCGTTTTTCACGAAACTCGGAATTTCATCGAGATGAACGAAGTCGCGGCGTTCCTCGCCGTATTCTCCGATCAGTGTGCCGTCGGCGCTCCAGACGCGAAGAGGCACCTTGGGCTTGTACTCGGTGAGCGAATCAATGGGAGGCAGCTGCGAGTAGATCACCGAAAAAATGATCAGGCCGAGACTTACGCCGCTTACGGCTGCTGCTGCACCGAGGCCGGCAAACCAACCAAGCCATTTCAGCCAACGGCGGGATTTAGTGTTCGATTTCTGAGTGGTCACGGAACGGGGGCGTTTGCGTTGCGTCGAACGCTTCGCTTTTTTGAAAAACACGACTGAAAACTTGAGTGATTATAGGGACGGAATTTCACTGTCCTGCGCTCGGAAACATTTCGAAAACAAGCGCTTAGCTTCGGTTTCAATATTCTTTTAAAGACAGATAAAGCCGCCGGATGACCGACGGCTTTGTCTGCCGGAAGGGAAGATGCACGAGGCAGCTTTAAAGAACACGCTTCAAGAAGGCGCGCGTGCGTTCCTCCTTGGGGTTGACAAGCACTTCATCAGGACGGCCCTGTTCGACGATGACGCCGCCGTCCATGAAAACCACGTGATCGGCCACTTCGCGCGCAAAGCCGATTTCATGCGTTACGACCACCATCGTCATGCCTTCGTCTGCGAGGCTCTTCATGACAGCGAGCACTTCGCCGACAAGTTCCGGGTCAAGCGCCGAAGTCGGCTCATCAAACAAAATGGCCTTGGGATCCATTGCAAGCGCTCGGGCAATGCCTACGCGCTGCTGCTGACCGCCGGAGAGACGCACCGGGTAGTCGTCGGCCTTGGCGGCCAAACCCACGCGAGTAAGCGTCTCGATGGCGCGCTTGCGTGCGGCTTCCTTGTCTTTGCCGCTTACGACCATTTGACCGAGCATGACGTTTTCCAGCACGGACTTGTGCGGCCACAGATTGAAGCGCTGAAACACCATGCCGAGGTGTTCGCGCAGCTTGTTGATGTTGGTCTTGCGGTTGGTGACTTCGATGCCGTCGACGGTAATCGTTCCCTGATCGGGGTCTTCGAGTGCATTGATGCAGCGAAGCATCGTCGACTTGCCCGAGCCGGAGGGCCCGAGAATCACAACTTTTTCGCCGCGGTGAATATCAAGGTCGATGCCTTTGAGAACCTCAAGCTTGCCGAAGTGCTTGTGCAGTCCCCGGATGCTGATCATGACGTCGTTGCTGCTCATTTGTCGTCTCCCTTTCCGAGGCGCTTTTCAAGCACGTGGATGAGCCATGCGAGTCCGAGCGTGGCTACCCAGTACATCACGGAAATCGTGAGGTAGGGCTCCCAGTAGCGGGCCGAAGCACCGGCAACA
>UQSV01000047.1 GCA_900543875.1 uncultured Coriobacteriaceae bacterium
AGGTCAAGCCCGACGGCAAGCGCCAGATGGCCGCGAGCGCCTGGGCCGCAGGACTTCGCGGCGACGACCTTGCCTGGGAGCGTGTCTGATGACGGTCGCAAGCCCCGCGCGCACCACGGCGCTGCGCCTCCTGTCGCTCCAGCGCCGCCGTGGCGCCCGCGCCCGCGACCTGCTCCGCAGCGCCCACGAGATGGACGTGCTCGGCCGCAAGGCGCGCTCGCTCGCCACGAGGCTCGTGCTGGGCGTCAACGTCGCCGCAGGCGAGCTCGACCGCCGCATCGATTCTTTCGCGAGCCGCCCAGGCTCCATCCAGCCCCGCGTGCGCGACGCCCTGCGCCTCGCATCGTTCGAGGTCCTCTACCTCGAGACGCCCCCGCAGGTTGCCGTGAGCCAGGGCGTTGAGCTCGTGCGCAGCGTGCAGCCGCGCGCCGCGGGCATGGCCAACGCCGTGCTGCGCCGCGTCAAGGCGTGCCGCCCCGAGGTCGACGCCGCCCGCAGCCGCGTCTGCCGCCTCGCCCGGGGCGAGGAGTGCGCGCTCAGTACCCTCGACCTCGCCGTTGCCTCGGGCTATCCCCAGTGGCTGTGCGAGTCCGTGCTTGCCGAGCTGGGGGAGCGCGACGCCGCGAGGATGGCGTGCGCCGCGCTCGACCCCGCGCCTATCTACGTGGCCCAGGGCCGCGCGGAGGTTGACACGGCGGACCTCGCCGACCATCTCTCGCGCCTGGCCGATGAGTGCGAGCCCACGAGTCTTCCCGCGAGCTGGAAGCTCTCGAGCGGCGCGCGCCTTGCCCGCACAGGGCTCGTGGCGTCGTGCGACGTCGCGGTCGCGGACCTCTCGGCCCAGATCGTCTGCCGCGTGGCCGCGCCCGCCCAGGGCCGTGTCCTCGAGGTGGGGCAGGGACGCGCCACCAAGTCGCTGCTGCTCGCGCGTGCCATGGACGAGCTGGGTGCCACGCCCTCCATCGCGGGGTGCGAGCTCGTGGGTTCCAAGGTGGCCCTCGCTCGCGCGCGTATGAAGACGGCGGGCCTTGCCGGGACCGTGAGCTGCACCGAGTTCGACGCCACCAGGCTTGGCGAGGACGAGCTGCCTGCCGAGCTCTCGGGCTCGTTCTCGTCCGTGCTCGTCGATGCCCCCTGCTCGGGCACCGGCACGATGCGCCGCCACCCCGAGATTCCCTGGACGCTCGAGGCTTCCTCGCTCGATCCCGCGAACCCCGAGGGATTGCCGGCCCTGCAGCTCTCGATTCTTTCCGCCGCGAGCCGGCGCGTGGTGTCGGGCGGCTCGCTCGTCTACGCCACCTGCTCGGTGCTTGCCTGCGAGAACGAGGACGTCGTCGATGCCTTCCTCGCGAGCGACGCCGGTAGTGCCTTCGAGCTTGCGAGCGTGAAGGACTCCCCCGGCATCGCCTCGCTCGAGCCTGGAGCTCTCTCCTGGGTCACTAGCCGCGGCATGTACCGCTCGATTCCCTGCGCGGGTGGCCCCGACGGCCACTTCTGCGCCCGTCTCGTCCACCGCTAGCTGGGACACTTTCGCCCGTAGTCTTACTGTCCCACCTTGCCTGCGGTTTGGGACAGAAAGGCTACGGGCTAATTTGTCCCAAAACAGAAGAAGGGCGCGACGCCGTGGGTGGCGTTGCGCCCTTCTCGCATTGATGGGTCACAGCGGGTATGCTAGCTCGGCCGGTGCGGAGTAGCGAGGCTCCCGCCAAGCCCCTTACGCGCCGCAGCTCGCGCAGTCGTGGCCCGTGCAGCCCGAGCAGCCCGAGGTAGCGTCGGTGGCGCTGTTGCCGCCGCGCTGGTCGGTGTTGTAGAAGCCCGAGCCCTTGAACGTGATGCTCGAGGCCGAGAAGACGCGCTCGGCCGGTTTGCCGCAGTTCGGGCAGGTGATGCTCGGGCGCTCCGACATCGGGTGCTCGACCTCAAAGACCTTGCCGCAGCCGGTGCATCGATAGTCGTAACGTGCCATGTGCCAAAACCTCCGTGAACCCTCGCCGCGCGGGCGAGCTCTGTGCATAGAAATGCGGCCCTGCGGCCGCAGGAGATACTTTACCCAAACTTTGGCTCGCGTGTCACCGGCGCGACGTTTAGAACGCTACCTCGACAAGCTCGTATACTTAAAACATCTGTCTCGCCGCGCCCGCGGCAAACCTAGGGGAGGCACCCGTGTCAAAGATCTCTGGCGCCATTTTCGACTGCGACGGCACCCTGCTCGACTCGATGGGCATGTGGATGAACATGTTCTCGACCCTCATCTCGGGCTATGGCGTCGAGCCCACGCAGGAGCTCCTCGACACCGTCGAGGCCATGACGCTGATGCAGGCCTGCGAGTTTCTCCACAGCGAGTTCTGTATGAGCGACGACCCCGACTCTCTGCTCGTCAAGATCTATGACTTCGTGACGCACGCCTACGAGAACGACATCGTCGAGATGCCGGGCGCCCACGCCTTCGTCGAGAGCTTGCACCAGGCAGGCGTGCCCATGATCGTCGCGAGCTCCACGCCACGGCGGCTCGTGATCCGTGCGCTCGAGTGCCACGGCCTGCTTGGCTACTTCGACGACGTCCTGTGCACGGAGGACGTGCGAGACGGGCGCGACAAGGACTTCCCCGACGTCTACCTCGAGGCGCTCGAGCGCCTGGGCACACCGCTTGCCGAGACCTGGGTCTTCGAGGACGCCCCGTTCGCCGTGCGCTCCGCACGCCGCGCGGGCTTCCACGTCGCTGGCATCCACAACGACCACGACGGGCGCGACGCCAACTTCATCCGCTCTTGGTCCGACCTCTACTCCGAGAACTACGGCAGCATTTCGCTTTCGGCCATCGAGGCGTTCGACGACGCCACCCGCAGGCCCAGCCCCGAGGAGGCCTAAGGCTCCCATGCGTGTTCTTCTCGTAGCGGGCTCTCCCGAGCCCAGCAGCGCAGCCACCCTTTCCGAGCTTGCCCGCGAGGCCGAGACGGTCGTGGCAATCGACCGTGGCGCCGAGGCGTGCCGGGCGGCGGGCATTGTGCCCGATGCCTTTTGCGGCGACGCCGACACCGTGAGCGCGGACACCCTCGCCTGGGTGCGCGACCACGCGAGCGCCTCGGCCGCGGCCACCACCGGCCAGCACCTCGACGTGACGCCCGCTGACGACGTGCGCGAGACGCCCCAGATTCGCGGCCTTCACGGTGAACTGGGCATCCGGCTCTTTCCGCCCGCGAAGTACGACACCGACCTCTCGCTGGGCTTTGCCTGTGCCCGCCAGATCGCCTCGGAGCGTGGCGAGGACCTTGAGGTCACGGTTACCTGCGCAAGCGCTGGCCGCATGGACCATGCCCTGGCCGTCTTTGGGGTGCTCGCCTCGAACGCCGACCTCGCGCCCTCGCTTGTCGAGGACGCCTTCACCTGCCGCATCCTCTCGCCGCGCGGCACCCAGACGTGGAAGCTGGGGGAGCGGGCTTGCGGCTGTCACTTCTCCTTCGTGGCACTTGCCGACGCGAGCGTGGTGAGCGAACGCGGCATGCGCTGGGAGCTCGACCACTTCCGCGTCGACGCTCTGCGCGACCGCGGCATCTCGAACGTCATCGACGCCGATGACGCCGCAATTACCTGCCACGTGGGCATCGTGGCGGCGTTTCTCATCCGCTAGGTCCTTGTTTAACGATTGCGTTGGTCCCGTACGAGCAGTTGCTGGTGCGGGGCCATATTCGTGTCGTCCCTTTGTTCTCACGGGCGGCGTCGGTCGTGCCCCGGGCTACGCGTTCCACGGCGTCGCGTGCCGCTTGCGAACCCGGACGTGCGCACCTCGTCGTGGCGTCGCGCCGCTCGTGCCCGGTCAACGGGGGAGCGGCAACAAAAAAGGAGCCGCCGAAACCGACGACTCCTTGACAATGCATATGAGCTGCGTTTGCAGCGAGCTCGCTACTAGGAGCGGGCGACCTTGCCAGACTTGAGGCAGGTGGAGCAGACGTTCATCTTCTGCTTGTGGCCGTCGACGACAACCGTGACGTGCTGGATGTTCGGACGGAACTTGCGGTTGGTGACGCGGTGCGAGTGGCTGATCGAACGACCGGCAACGGCGTGCTTGCCGCAGATGGCGCAAACCTTAGACATTGTTGTACCTCCATGTAAGCGGCGCATCTTGCAACCGCCTTCGACGCATAGCTGGTTAAGAATAGCACAGCACCAGCGCCCTGCAAGCAGTTTTCGCCGAGATGTTGTGTCCTTGATGTGAAGTCTACCTCAATGTGGGGTCTCGTGAAATCTGAGGAGCCAAATAGCTATATTCCTAACAATGAAAACTAACGTTAGAAACTATTTGGAGGAGTTACGCATGACCCAGCATGACGCATTCTCCGGGCTTATGCGGGATGCGAGCGCTACGTCGCCCAGCGAGGAGTGGCTCGCGCGTCTGAGGGAGGGTCGCAAGGTCATGAGCCTGCGACCCGAGCCCACCGTGAGCGAGGCCACGCGCGGCATGCCTGCCGTGATGCAGGCGCTCATCGAGGAGGGCCACCCGATGTCTCCCAGCGAACTCGCCCGCAAGGCCGGCGTGTCCGACGCGCGCATCGCCAACACCCTGCGCGCCCTCGAGAAGCGCGGCTACGTGGAGCGACGCGGCTGCGAGCACGACCGCAGGCGCGTCGAGGTGCTCGTGACCGAGAAGGGCTACGAGGTGGCAAGCAAGCACTTCGAGGAGTGCCTCGACCTCATAGCGCGCTTCCTCGAGGAGCTGGGGCCCGAGGATACCGAGTCCCTCGTGCACGTCTTGGGGCGCATCGGCGAGGTTATGGAGGCCCGCCGCGCAGAAGGCCGGCAGGTCCACATCTAGCCCGCTACGCGCGCCATCTTCGCTGCGCCCTGCAAGTGCGCGAGGGTCGCGAGCGTTGCGCGCGCAGCAGCCGCCTCGTACACCATAGATATCCATCCACCGGGGAGCCCCGCAGGCCGCGCCGTGGGCCGGGCTCCCGCTGCAACCAACCAAGAAGGAGGCACAGCCGCGTGAAGATCATCAGGCTCTTCAAGAACCACATCCTGGCGCTCGTCACTGCCATCGCGCTGATCGTCATCAGCTGCAACGCAGACCTGGCGCTGCCCACCTACATGAGCGAGATCGTCGACGTGGGCATCCAACAGGGCGGCATCGAGAGCCCCGTGCCCAACACCATCCAGGCAGACGCCCTGTCCGACCTCGAGCTCTTCATGAGCCAGGACGACCAGGACACCGTAGAGGCCGCCTATGGGCAGGCCAACGACGAGGGCGTCCGCGCCTACGTGGGCTCCGAGGCAGACCGTGCCGAGGACGGCGCCGTGACCAACGCCATGAGCCTGCCCGAGACGGTCGTGCTGTCGCTCGAGCAGGGCGTCGACGCCTCGACGCTCGCCGACGGTATGACGGGCGCGCTCGACATGGACACCGTGCGTGCAGCCGTGGCGGCCGGCATGGTTCCGCAGCAGAAGCTCGTCGACGCCGCGAGCGCCATGAGCGACTCTATGGGCTCCATGGGCGGCTCCATCGTCAAGCAACGCGCCATCACCTACGTGCAGCAGCAGTACACCGCCCAGGGTATCAGCCTCGAGAACGTGCAGAACGCCTACCTCTCGCAGATGTCACTCAAGATGTTTGGCCTGTGCCTCGTGTCGCTCGTCGCCACCGTGCTCACGGGTGCCGTGGCCTCGCACACCGCCTGCACCATCGCCCGCGACCTGCGTCGCCAGACCTTCGACGCCGTGATGCACTTTAGCCCGGCCGAGGTGGGCAAGTTCAGCCAGGCCTCGCTTATCACCCGCTGCACCAACGACATCCAGCAGATCCAGATGGCCACCACGCTGTTCATCCGCATGGTGCTCATGGCACCCATCATGGGTCTGGTCGCCGTGCTGCGCGTGCTCGCCACCCACACGGGCCTCGAGTGGACCATCGGCGTGGCCGTCATCGCCGTCTGCGCCGTCGTGGGCGTGCTCATGGGCCTCACGATGCCCAAGTTCAAGGCGATGCAGAAGTTCGTCGACCGCGTGAACCTCGTCGCCCGCGAGATGCTCGACGGCATCATGCCCATCCGCGCCTTTGGCCGCCAGGACCACGAGCTCGAGCGCTTCGACGACGCGAGCCGCGACCTCATGAGCACCCAGCTGTTCACCAACCGCGCCATGAGCTTCATGATGCCGCTCATGATGCTCGTTATGAACTGCGTCACCGTGCTGATCGTCTGGTTTGGCGCCCATGGTGTGAACGACGGCGTCATGCAGGTAGGCGACATGATGGCCTTCATGTCCTACACGATGCAGATCGTTATGGCCTTCATGATCCTCACGATGGTCTCGGTCATGCTGCCCCGCGCCGAGGTGGCCGCCGAGCGCGTCGATGACGTCCTCAGGACCAAGACCTCGATCGCAGAGCCCGCAGACCCCCAGCTTCCGACCGCAGACGCCCCGCGCGGCGAGCTCGTCTTCGACGACGTGAGCTTTGCCTACCCCGACGCCTCGGCAGACGTCATCGAGCACGTGAGCTTCACGGTGGACGCCGGGCAGACCCTCGGCATCATCGGCTCGACAGGCTCGGGCAAGTCGACGCTCGTCCAGCTCGTCCCGCGCCTCTACGACGTCACGGGCGGCCGCGTCACCCTCGACGGCGTCGACGTGCGTAACATGAGTCTTTCAGAGCTGCGCCGCCGCATCGGCTACGTGCCGCAGCAGGGCATGCTCTTCTCCGGCACGGTAGAGAGCAACCTCAAGTTCGCCGGCGACTCCGTGACGGATGCCGACATGGAGCGCGCGGCCGGCATCGCCCAGGCGAGCGACTTCATCGCCGAGCGCGAGGGCGGCTACGCCTCCGACATCTCCCAGGGCGGCTTCAACGTCTCGGGCGGGCAGCGACAGCGCCTCGCCATCGCACGCGCCCTCGCCAAGAGGCCCGAGGTCGTCGTGTTCGACGACTCGTTCTCCGCGCTCGACTACAAGACCGACGCTAAGCTGCGCGAGCAGCTGGCGGAGCACGAGAAGGACAGCGCGGTGGTCGTCGTAGCCCAGCGCATCGCCACGATCATGCACGCGACCCAGATCGTCGTGCTCGACGAGGGCAAGGTCGTGGGGCAGGGCACGCACGAGGAGCTGCTGCGCAGCTGCCCCGCGTACCTCGAGATCGCCCAGTCGCAGCTCTCGGCTGCCGAGCTGGGGCTCACGCAAGACGAGATTGACCAGGTCATGAAGGGAGGCGAGCGATAATGGCGCAGAGCAACGCTAACCAGCGCGGGCCCATGGGCAAGCGCGCGGCCAACTTTGGCGGTGGGCGCTCGGTCGAGAAGGCCAAGGACTTCAAGGGCACCATGCTCAAGCTGCTCACCTACGTGGGCCAGCACAAGATCGCCGTCCTCCTCGGCGTCGCCTTCGCCATGTGCTCGGTCATCTTCAACATCGTCGGCCCCAAGGTCCTGGGCCAGGTCACCACGAAGCTCTACGAGGGCCTCGTCGCCAAGGTGAGCGGCATGGGCTCGGTCGACTTTGACTGGATTGGCCGCACGCTGCTCATCCTGCTGGGGCTCTACCTCGCATCGTCTGCCTGCAACCTCATCCAGGGCTGGCTCATGACGGGCGTTACTCAGAAGATCTGCTACCGCATGCGCAGGCAGATCGCCGAGAAGATCGCCGTCGTGCCCATGAGCTACTTCAACGGCCACAGCAAGGGCGACGTGCTCTCCCGCATCACCAACGACGTCGACACCCTGGGCCAGTCGCTCAACCAGTCGATCACCCAGCTCATCACCTCCGTCACGCAGGTCATCGGCGTGCTCGTCATGATGCTGTCGATCTCGCTTCCGCTCACGGGCGTCACGGTGCTCACCCTGCCGGCCGCGGCGATCATCATGGTCGTCATGATCCACTTCTCGCAGCCCTACTTCCGCGAGCAGCAGCAGGTCCTCGGTGCCGTCAACGGCATCATCGAGGAGGACTTCGCCGGCCAGAACGTCATTCAGGTCTTCGACCGCGCCGACGCCGCCGTGGCCGAGTTCGACGAGAAGAACGACCGCCTGTTCATCTCGGGCTGGCGCTCGCAGTTCCTCTCGGGCGTGATGATGCCGCTCATGGGCCTCGTGGGCAACATGGGCTACGTGGGTGTGGTCGTCGTGGGCGCCCAGCTCGCACTCACCGGCTCCGCCACCCCCGGCGACATCCAGAGCTTCATCCAGTACGTGCGCAACTTCACCCAGCCGGTGCAGCAGCTCGGCAACGTCTCGAACACCTTGCAGTCGATGGCCGCCGCCACCGAGCGCGTCTTCGAGTTCCTCGAGGCGCCCGAGGAGCAGCAGGCCGTCGAGGCCCAGGTGCCCGCCGTCCGCGATGGCCGCGCCGAGTTCAGCCACGTGCGCTTTGGCTACACGCCCGACAAGACGATCATCCACGACTTCACCTGCACGGCCGAGCCCGGCCAGACGGTGGCCATCGTGGGCCCTACGGGCGCGGGCAAGACCACGCTCATCAAGCTGCTCCAGCGCTTCTACGACATCGATGGGGGCTCGCTTAAGGTCGACGGCGTCGACGTGCGCGACTGGGACCGCGCCGAGCTCCGCAGCCAGTTCGCGATGGTGCTACAAGACACGTGGCTGTTCAGCGGTACGATTCGCGAGAACATCCGCTACGGCAGGCCCGACGCCTCCGACGCCGAGGTCGAGGCCGCTGCCCGCGCCGCCCGCTGCGACCACTTCATTCACACGCTCGCCGGCGGCTATGACTTCGAGATTAACGAGGAGGGCACGAACCTCTCGCAGGGCCAGCGCCAGCTCGTCACGATCGCCCGTGCGTTTCTCGCCGACCGCCCCGCCCTCATCCTTGACGAGGCGACCTCAAACGTCGACACGCGCACCGAGGAGCTCATCCAGCGCGCGATGGACGCCCTCATGCAAGGCCGCACGAGCTTCGTCATCGCGCACCGCCTCTCCACGATCCGCAACGCGGACGTCATCCTCGTCCTGCGCGACGGCGACATCGTCGAGAAGGGCACCCACGAGGAGCTTCTCGCCAAGGGCGGCTTCTACGCCGAGCTCTACAACTCCCAGTTCGAGGAGGCGTAGGGAGTCTCGGTCAGATGCGAGGGCGCGTCCCTTTGATGCGCGCGTGCGTGGGGCGCGCGGCCGCGAGGCATCGTGGCGCCCCGAGTCGCCGTGCGCCGCTGCGCAACGAGCCCCAGGTGGTGCCGTGCAGCCAATGTGTGCGCGAATCGTGGCACGCTCAGGGGTTTAGTTTTCTGTCATGATATGGTTAACTCGATGTAGGCCGAGGCGAAGGGGGCTCGGCATGCGTCTGAGTGGGGCGCGCTTCCGGCTTGTCCGGGGGCGCGCCTTTTCTCGTGCGTGTGGCACGGTCCGTGCGCGCCGCATTTTGTGACGTTTTGGGACTCATGGCCCGCGCCGCGGGCGGCGCCGCGTCCCCATAGCAGCGCTTATGGTAAGGTAATACGGATAGCGCCAATGGCGCGGCATCGCCGTGCCGCCCGAGGGTCCCGCAAGCGTCTACTGCGGGACATAGCACGAAAGGAGCCTGCGCATGCAGCCAGGTGAGGAGATCGGCAGCTTGGTCGACGAGCTCGAGCAGATGGTCACCGACGCAAAGAAGCCTCTCATGGGTGGCACAGGGACCAACCCCAAGATCATCGACGCCGAAGCCGTCTACGAGCTCATCGACGACATCCGCAATGCCTTCCCGCGCGAGTTCGAGGAGGCCCGCCGCGTCCTCAAGCAGGAGGACGAGATCCTCGCCCACGCGCACCAGACGGCAGACTCCATCGTGGCCGACGCGCAGCAGCAGGCCATGATCCTCGCCGGCGACCAGGAGGTCGTGCGCCTCGCCAACCAGCAGGCCGAGGAGATTCGCGACCAGGCCTCCCAGTACGAGAGGGACCTGCGCTACCACATCAACGACTACGCCGAGGGTGTGCTCACCGGCATCTCCGACAATCTCAAGAGCGTCATCGGCCAGCTCGAGCGCAGCCGCCAGGCGCTTGACGACGGCTCGAACTCGCGCAGGTAGCAGGTGGCCATGGATTCCATCATCATCAAGGTCGACGAGCGTCTCGAGGGTGCCGGCAGCGTCCTGCCTATCTCGGGTCACATCGACCAGGACTCCTACTCGCTCGGCGACCACGATTTCGCGCTGCCGTCCGGCATCGACTACGACCTCGTGCTCACCAACGCCGGCGAGGGCATCCTGGCCTCCGGCATGGTGCGCGCCCACGTCGTGGGAACGTGCGACCGCTGCCTCGAGGACGCCGAGTTCGACATCGCCTCAGAGGTCGACGAGTACTTCCTGTTCGAGGCGCCCGCCGAGGAGGAGCTGAACGACGACGAGGACGAGGTCGACTTCTCGCTCGTGTCCGACGACGACACGATCGACCTGGCCGAGCCCATCTTCGCCGCTATCCTCATGGAGACGCCCTACGTGGTGCTGTGCCGCGAGGACTGCAAGGGCCTGTGCCCTCACTGCGGCGCCAACCTCAACGAAGGCGACTGCGGCTGCGCCGAGAAGATGGCGTCGGTTGAGGCTGCCACCGGCCCCTTTGCCGCGCTCGCGGGGCTCAACTTCGACGACGAAGGCGAAGATTCTGCGCAGGAATAGCGAATTGCACCAAATCCTGTGGAGTGCTGGTGCCCTCGGCACCAAACGTGCTATAGTTCCAGTTTGTCTGTGAAAGACCGTCGCGCGTACTTGGCGGCGTGAGATTCGTAAGAGAGGTCAACAATGGCAGTACCCAAGCAGAAGAAGGGCCGCGGCGCGACCCACACCCGTCGCTCGGCCAACAGCAAGCTCAGCATGCCGGCCCGTTCCACGTGCCCTCAGTGCGGCGCTGTTAAGCTCCCGCACCGCGTGTGCCCGAGCTGTGGCTACTATAAGGGCCGCGAGGTTATCGTCACCGAGTAGCTGCCCAAATCCTAGAGTGGCCAGGAGGCCGGTCCCAGCGGGCCGGCCTCCTTTTTTTGTCGCGGCCGGCACGTCCGGCGCAAGAGGGGAGAGTCACAGATGGTTCGAGTTGTGGTCGACGCCATGGGAGGCGACGAGGGGCCCAAGGCCGTGCTCGAGGGCATCGAGCGTGCGCTCGCGGCCGACGAGGACCTCACGGTCGTCGTCGCGGGCAACGAAGACGTCGTCGTGCCCTTCTGCGCCAAGCATGCCCGCACCGAGGCGCTCGTGACCACCGAGGTCATCGAGATGGCCGAGCACCCCACGGCCGCCGTCCGCGCCAAGCGCGACTCCTCGATCGTGCGGGGCTGCCGCGCCGTGCGCAGTGGCGACGCCGACGCGTTCTTTTCGCCCGGCTCCACGGGTGCCATCCTGGCTGCCGGAACGCTCGTCGTGGGCCGCGTCAAGGGCGTCGCCCGCGCGGCGCTCGCTACTGCCATGCCCGGCGTCAACGGCCACATGACGACCTTCCTCGACCTGGGCGCCAACGCCGACTGTACGCCCGAGATGATCGTGCAGTTCGCCCGCATGGGAACGGCCTACGCCCAGATCGTGCTGGGCGTCGACGACCCCACCGTGGGCCTGCTCAACAACGGCACCGAGAACACCAAGGGCTCCGAGGCCGCGCTCGCCCGCCACGAGGCGCTCGCCGCCGCCGAGGGCATCAACTTCAGCGGCAACTGCGAGGGCCGCGACATCCTCACCGGCCCCATCGATGTCATCGTGACCGATGGCTTCACGGGCAACGTCGCCCTCAAGACGGTCGAGGGCACGGCCAAGTTCATCGTGGCCGCCCTCAAGGCCGAGGCCGCCAAGAGCAAGAGGGTGGGCCTTGGCGCCCTCATGGTGAAGCCCGCGCTCAAGGGCGTGGCGAGCCTGCTGTCGGGTGACGCCTATGGCGGCGCGGCCTTGCTCGGCCTCAAGGCTCCGGTGCTCGTGGGCCATGGCGCCACCAACCCCGAGGCCATCATGAACGGCACCCTTACTGCGGCCCGCTGCGTGCGCCAGGACCTCTGCGGCAAGCTCGCCCAGGCCATCGCCTCGGCCAAGTAGGCGTGACAAAGGGGCCAGAGCCCTTTGTCATGTTTCCTGAAAATGAGGGACGGCTCTTCGCGCACCGAGACCCAGACTCTTGCGTCTGTTCGTCCTCTTCCACTGGCCGCGCGGCGCTCGCGCAACGGTGCTGGTACGGGTACAATTGAAGTGTTTGCGGGCCGCCGTCGGGCGGCCTGCTCGTATCTGACACTTACCAACAGATTGGGAGCGCGCATGCCCCATAGCGCCGCAACCGAGCGGATTCGTCACATCGAGAAGATCTGCAACCACACCTTCCGCGACCGCGACCTCGTCACGGCCGCCATAACCCACCCCAGCGCCGTCGAGCACCTGCCCGTCTCGGCCTCCTACGAGCGCCTTGAGTTCCTGGGTGACTCGATCCTCGGCGCCATCGTCGCCACCGACCTCTTCGAGCGCTTCGGCGAGATGGACGAGGGCGAGCTCACCCGCCTCAAGATCTCGCTCGTCTCGGGCAAGACGCTCTCCATGGTCTCCGAGCAGCTGGGCATTGGCGAGTGCATCGTGTTCGGCGAGTCCGAGAAGGGTACGGGCGCGCGCGGCCTGCACTCCGCCCTCGAGAACGTCTACGAGTCGGTCGTGGGCGCCCTCTACCTCGACGGCGGGTACGACGTCACGCACGAGTTTGTCTCGCGCACGCTTGGTCCGCACATGTCGCCCGAGCTTGCCGAGCGCCCCGAGAACCCCAAGAGTCGCCTGCAGGAGATCACGCAGCGCGAGCTCCGCTGCGCACCCGAGTACAAGCTCGAGGGCGAGGAGGGCCCGGCCCACAGCCCCACCTTCACCTCCGTCGTGCTCGTTGAGGGCAGGCGCATGGGCCGCGGCCAGGGCTCGTCCAAGAAGCTCGCCGAGAGCGCGGCGGCCGCCGACGCCATCAAGCGCCTTGCCGAGGAGGGCGTCAATTGTTCCTGAAGTCCCTCACGTTGAAGGGCTTCAAGTCCTTCGCCGACCGCACCCACATGGTTTTCGACCCGGGCCTCACCGTCGTGGTGGGCCCCAACGGCTCCGGCAAGTCGAACGTGAGCGATGCCATCCTGTGGGTGCTCGGCGAGCAGAGCGCCAAGATGCTGCGCGGCCAGGCCATGGAGGACGTCGTGTTCTCGGGCTCGTCGGCCAGAAAGCCCGTGGGCGTGGCCGAGGTCACCCTCGTGCTCGACAACACCGACCACACGCTGCCGGTCGACTTCACCGAGGTTGGCATCACGAGGCGCATGTATCGCTCGGGCGAGTCCGAGTACCTCATCAACGGTGCCCCCGCCCGCCTCATGGACATCCAGGACATCCTGCACGACTCGGGCCTGGGCAAGGACACCCACTCGATAATCTCGCAGGGCAAGCTCGACTCGATCCTCTCGAGCCGCCCCGAGGAGCGACGCGCCCTCATCGAGGAGGCGGCCGGGATCTCCAAGCACCGCCGCCGCAAGGAGCGCTCGCTGCGCAAGCTCCAGGACATGGACAAGAATCTCGTGCGCGCCCGCGACGTCGCGCGCGAGATCAACCGCCAGCTGCGCCCCCTCGAGCGCCAGGTCGATCGCGCCAAGCGCTTCAACGAGCTCGACACACGCCTCTCCGAGCTCACCTGCCAGCTCGCCGTTGACGACGTGCGCCGCCTGCAGCGCCAGTGGGCAGACCTCCAGGCCCAGGCCAAGGAGGCCGCCGCTGCCGTCGAGCTCGCGCAGTACCGCGTCGATGAGAAGACCCGCGAGCTCGAGAAGCTCCAGAGCATGCTCGAGCAGAAGGGCCTGTTCGTGGGCGACCTCGGCGAACAGCGCCGCCGCTGCGCCGACATCCTCGGCCGCCTCGAGAGCGACATGCGCCTGCTCGAGGAGAAGGGCCGCAACATGGTCGACCGCCTCTCCGAGACGCGCCTCGCAAACGGTTTCTCAACGGAAGAGGAGTCGTAGACCACGTAGTTGTAGAGGC
>UQSV01000048.1 GCA_900543875.1 uncultured Coriobacteriaceae bacterium
TCGGTCGTTGTGCCGGGTTCCGCAGCGGCGGCTGTGTAGCGGGCTTTGTCATTCACCGTAGTGTTGTTTGCAGTGGTGGTTGCCTTATCCTGCAGCAGACCGGCTACGGTGACATTGCTGGCAACCTCCAGATTGGCTGCCGTGACACCGGTGCTGGTCTCATCTTTGGGTATGGCAACGCCCACGAGGCCGCCGGGCTCGAGGGCCTGCCGCAGGCCGCCGGCGGCTACTGGGCCCAGCTTGCGCCCAAGCCCGCCGCAGGCACCGCCTCGCCCGACCCCATCCGCGACCTCGCCCAGTTCATGGAGATCGGCACCTGGGAGCTTTGCCTGGGCACGCTCGCCACGGCCGCCGTGCCCGAGCGTTGGAACTATCCCGGCGAGGGCGTGGGCCGCGCCAGCCGCTACGGCGTCCTGCGCGACTACCTCGCCGCCACGCTCGCACGCGTCCGCGCCACCGACGCGCTCGCCGTCTCGGCCGACGGGACGCTTGCCGCGTTCGACACCGGCCTCGCCACGGCCATGGACGAGGAGCTCTACGCCGTGATGTCTGCCACCGGCACCGACATCCCCTGGCACCTCGACGGCTTTGCCACCGCGGGCGCCGGCGAGTTGGGCGCCCGCCTCGTGGCGCAGCTGCCCGAGCTGCCCGTGCGAGCCTCCTACCTGCGCTCGATCGACGACGTCTGCGTGCGCGAGGGCGCGCTCGTCATCCCCGACTACCGCTCGATCCTGGCCGACGGCGCAGACCGCCTGCCAAGGGGCTTCCTCACCGAGCAGCTCACGGGCACCCACGCGGAAGAGGCGCTCGAGGCGTTGCTCGGAGGCGGCACTCCCGCCGAGCACGCGAGTGCGCTGCGCACGCTGTCGCGCACGATCTCGGGCGAGCCGGGGCGCTACCGCAAGACGTGCCGCGCCATCGACGACGCCATCGACCTGGCCCGCAGGCGTAGCTGCCGAAGCTACCGCTACGTGGCGCCCGCCTACGACGCCGCGCGCGACCGCATGGTCATGCTGCTGCCGCTCGCCATCGTCGACGACGCGCAGGTCGACTGCGCGCTGGCACTCGAGCTCATGCCCAGCGGCGCCTACCAGGCCGCGAGCGTCGCGTCGCTGCCGTGCGCCTACGCGGCCGCCCGCGCCGTGAGCGCCGAGATGCCCACCTGGCTCACTGCCGAGAAGGTCCTCGCGTAGACGCGGCCGGCACTCTTATGCCGCGCTCGTGCTCGCGATAGCAGCATCGAGAAGGCCCTCGGGCAACGGCGGCCGGCACGTCCTCGCCGCCTCGCCCGTGAACCCTCGCCTAGCTGCGACTTTCATACTTAACGCAACGCGCCCCGAGCAGCATCAGCCGCTCGGGGCGCGTCTCGTTTGCGCCTTTCGCTGCCCTCCTCGCCCTCCCCGCCCCCAGAATCCTAGGAAAACGCCGTTAACCCTATCCACTAAATCGGGTTAACGGCTTTTTCCTAGGATTCTGTAATTGGGGGCGCCGCGCCTGCTCTACTCCAGATACCGCCCGCGGAGCTCAGCAATGTCGGCGTCGGTGACGCCCAGGGCGTCATGCACGTAATCGTCGAGGCCGCCGAACTCGCGCTCAAGCCCCGCCACGGCGGCACGGATAAAGCGGATGTTGGCGTCGGTGCGCAGGCTCGGCGCCTCGTCGGTGTAGAGGTTGGTCGCGAGGTAGTCGTCCTCCATCTCAGGCCCCGGCACGCCCAGGATGTGCTCGAGCACCATCGTGCCCATGCCGCAGCGGTCGCGACCCACGTGACAGTGCCACAGTGCCGCGCCCTGTGTGTTCTCGAGAATCGAGCGGATGAACAGCCCATAGGCCGCGATGCCCGCCTCGCTCGTGAGGTGGTGCGGGTAGAACTCCTCCATGTAGGCGGCGGGGTCCTCGTCGTTGTCCTCGAGATCCGCAAGGCGGCGACGCGCCTCGGCGCTCTGCGAGATGCCTGCGAACACCTCATGCAGCACGTCGGCGTGCACGAAGCGCGCCTGGGGCAGTGCTCTCATGGGGTCGGGCGTCTCGGCCAGCTCGTCCTCGCCGCGGAAATCGACAACAAGCCGCAGGTCATAGACGTCACGCAGACGGGCGAGGTCCGCGTCGCTCGCCCAGCAGAGCAGGCCGCTACGCAGCAGCAGCCCCTTGCGCACATGGCGCCCGTCGACCGCGGGCAGGCCGCCCAGGTCGCGCGTGTTGGGGAGCTTCTCGAAGTCGATGCGCCCAAAGTTGGGGCGCAACGGGTTGTCGTTCGGCCCCGCCAGCGGGCGTCTGCGGTCTACATTAGTCACTTGAGACCCCCAAGAAACGATAGCGCTTAGCAGAACAAATCGTCCTCTCGAACAATCTCAATTGGTACGCCCTTCTCCTTATATTCCATAGCCTTCTTGACCTTCTGGCCGTAATTTCCCATAGACCAGTTCTCATTACCGCAGTTTCCCACCACAACATAGGAGCACTTTTTCGTAACGCTCTTCAGACAGGTTCCGCCACGGCTTTCAATCATGGATTTAATCCCCTCTTTTGAGCCGTGCTCAAACTGCCCGGACAAGCAAAATGACTTGCCCTCGAACGAGACCCGACTTGACTGCACGGAAGCTACAGGATTGGTGAAATTGCGAAATAACTCAACCAATTCTTCCGATTCACGCTGGCTGATATCTCCGTCCGCAAGGGATTGAGCAAGAAGGCTCTCAATTTTATGGACACACGGATCGTCCGAAAACAGGGGCTCAGAATAAATAAAAGCAAGGGCGGCCATCGCTTCATCTGCGGTAATTCTCCCATCACAAGAAAGAGAATTAAGCAGAGAAGCAAGCTGACGCATCGCAGTCGTCTTATTCGAATAGCTTATCCTGCCATGTCCTCCGCAGTGCCTCCGGTCTTGTCCGTTAGACCTTGATTGCCCATGGACGCCCCAGACATAGCTCTCCAAGCACAGTTCTTCAAGATTGTCACCAGCTAAAGCCCAGAATATCTGCTCGCAGGCCGTGGTGTCATCGAGAGCGTGGTGATGAGCGCCCATGGAAAGCCCCAAATAATCGCAAACCGTAGGGAGTTTGTAGTTAGCGCACGACGGACAGCGTTCTAGAGCCATCTCCTTGGTGCATACATACTTTGCGGGGCTCGCTTCTATCCCATAAGCGTTCATGTCTTTTGCCAATACGGACAAATCAAAAATTGCATTGTGGGCAACCAGAAGAGCTCCGGTGAACAGAGGCTCTAGCTGTTTTTGCCATACCTCCGAAAAGCACGGCTTTCCTTTAACCTGAAGAGGTGTAATACCATGGATGTCGATGTTTCTATCAGCAAACTCTTCTTCAGGATCAACAAGCAGTTCTTTACGATCGAGGACATTTCTATCCAAATCGGTCTGAATCAACCCGATAGAGCAAATACGGTCGTTTCGGCCATTTGGCGTCTCTACATCAAGGAACAGAATTTTATCGAAATCGAGCATTAGTCCTCCTTGGGCTGCGGCACCAATCCGCTCGTCAGTATCTTCTCGAGATCGGTTTCCTCAAGGATTGAAACTCCAAGCGACTTGGCCTTTTCAAGCTTCGAGCCAGCTTTATCCCCGGCAATCACAAAGGATGTCTTTTTTGAAACCGAGCCTGAGACCTTCGCGCCCATCGCCTTAAGAGCGGCGCCAGCCTCAGGCCTAGTCCACTTTTCGAGAGTTCCAGTCAGTACAAATGTCATGCCATCAAGAGGCTTAGATTCAATCAATTCAGCCGCAAGCGATGTCGCAGAGGCGAGCTCTTCAGAATTCTCTGTCTTCTCTTCTAGCGAGAAACCAAGCTTAGAAAGCCTATCGAGCATAGCGATATTGTCCGGCACCGCTAGGAACGACTTAACGCTCAGGGCAATTTCGGGGCCAATGCCATCAATAGAAGCAATCTCATCGGCACTGGCAGATATCAAATTTGCAATGTTATTGAAACGTCTCGCAATTAGCTCCGCAACGCTCTTTCCAACCAGACGAATGCCAAGTGCGAAGAGAACCCTGGAAAGGGTCAGAGACCTTGAGGACTGCAATTCGTCAACGATCTTTTGGGCCGTCTTTTCCCCCACATAAATCGGCTCGCCAGCGTTCTCGACATTGCGCGTTGACTTATACGTCATGGGCGTACCGTCAGAATTGAAAAGCTGACGTCCGTTCTTATCAAATCGGAGATCGCCCTTCTTATGGCCTTCCTTTACATATCGCCCCGTTTCAAGGCCAGCGATTTGTTCCACTGTCAACTCGTATAAATCAGAAGGGTCATGGACAAGACCAGCGGAAAGGAGCTTGTCGATTAGTTCAGAGCCAACTCCATCAATATCCATGCAGTCACGGCTCACCCAGTGGGCGAGGCGCTCGTGGGCCTGCGCCGGGCAGTCGATTGACACGCAGCGGAAGGCCACCTCACCCTCCTCGCGCACGACGGGGCTGCCGCAGCTGGGGCAGTGCGTGGGCATGCAGAACTCGGCGGCGGCCGCCGGGCGCAGCTCGAGCACGGGGCCCACGACCTCGGGAATCACGTCGCCAGCCTTGTGGACCACGATCGTGTCGCCCACTCGCACGTTCTTGCGGCGAATCTCGTCGAGGTTGTGCAGGGTTGCGCGCGCGATGGTGGAGCCCGCGACGACCACCGGGTCGAACTCGGCCACAGGCGTGAGCACGCCCGTGCGGCCCACCTGGATGCGAATCTCGCGCAGCACGGTGCGCTTCTCCTCGGGCGGGAACTTGAAGGCGATAGCCCAGCGCGGCGCACGGGCGGTAAAACCCAGCGCCTCCTGCCCCGCGAACGAGTCGACCTTCACCACGACGCCGTCGATGTCGTAGTCGAGCTCGTCGCGGTGCGCCAGCGCCTCGGCACAGAAGTCGTGCACCTCGTGGGCGCTCGTGCAGCGGCGGGCGTTGGGGTTAACGTTGAAGCCGCAGCTACGGAGCCACTCGAGGAACTGCCACTGCGTGGAGACGGCCAGCGGAGCTTCGTCGGCCACGGCGTAGATGAACGTCTCGAGGTCACGGTGAGCCGTGATCTTGGGGTCCTTCTGGCGCAGGCTGCCAGCCGCCGCGTTGCGGGGGTTCGCGAACGGCTCGCGGCCCGCGGCGTCGGCGTCCTCGTTGAGGCGCACGAAGCTGTGCTTGGGCATGTAAACCTCGCCGCGCACCTCGATGGACTGGCCTAGGCCTCCGTCGGTCACGCGGGCCAGGCCGTCCGCCGCGAGGGCGTGCGGGACGTCCTTGATGGTGAGGACGTTGGCCGTGACGTTCTCGCCGGTGGTGCCGTCGCCGCGGGTGGCGGCGCGCACAAACTGGGCGTCGCGATACGTAAGGGCCACGCCCAGGCCGTCGATCTTGAGCTCGCAGGTGTAGGCAACCGGATGGTCGGGCGTGGAGCCCAGGGCCTCGTCGGTGCGGGCGAGCCACTCGTCGAGCTCGGCGAGGTTCATCGCGTCATCGATCGAGTACATGCGCTGGGCATGGCGCACCGGCTCGAACTGCTCGGAGACGTAGCCGCCCACGCGCTGGGTGTAGGAGTCGGGCGTGACGAGCTCGGGATGCACGGCCTCGATGGCCTGCAGCTCGCGAAGCAGGCGGTCGAACTCGGCATCGGTGACGGCCGGGTCGTCGAGGGCGTAGTAGCGGTAGGCATAGACGTTGAGCAAGCGGTTGAGCTCCGCCGCGCGCGCCCGCGGGCTCGTCGCTGGCCGCACTGGCGCCGCGCTCGCGCCCTTCTCGTCCATGTCGCCAAACAGCGACGCCTGCCCCTCGAGCACGTCCTTCTCGTTTGCCACGTCTTCTCCCATCGTCTGCGTTTTCCGCATCCGATGGTACCGCAGCTTGCGGACACCCCGCGAGCGCGAGGGGTGCGCGGAATCTGCGCGCGGGCGAGCCATCTACCGAACGTAAGCGCAAGCGGCGCGGCTGACGCATCCGCGCAAGCCGCCACGACCTTATCGCCCCGCTCTAAAACTGGCTCCTGTATTAGTGGAGAGGGACGCGAGAGCACCGGCTGCACGCAATCGGGGGTAGTGCATTCCGCTCCAGGTCCACGGCGACCCCGCAGAGACCGCATCTGCACACGAATCGGCCTCGTGCATCCCCGGCCAGGCCCGCGCCAGCTCCTTGACCCCCGGGGACGAATGCACTAGGCCAAATTACGTGCAGCATCCGCCGCGGGCGTCACTCTCCCCTAATACACAACCCCAGATAACGTGCAGCGCCCCATCGCATGCAAATCTCCCCTAATACACAAGACCGGAATACATGCAGCATCCGCCGCCAGCACGCGCCCTGCGCAGCAAAAACGGGGCGGAGAAGCACGCGCTCCCCCGCCCCGCAAGGCTTACGTATGTCGCCGCAGCGCGCTCACCGTAGCCGCGTCAGCCGCCGCATCGCCGCAACCGCACCAGCCGCCGCAGTCGCTATGGCCTATCTGCTGCTCAGGCCACCGTTGCCGTTGCCATAGCCGCCACCGTTGCCGTACTGCTCGAGGTACTGCTCGAGCAGCGATCCCTGCGACGAGCTGTCGGAGTCTTGCTGCTGCTGGAGCGCCTCGTCGCTGCCCAGCGTCACCTGCACCTGCATCTGCTTGCTGCCGCGCATGAGCGTCACGGTCACGGTGTCGCCCACGCTGTGGGAGCGCACGGCCAGGAGCATGGCATCAGAGCTCGTGATCTCGTCGTCATCGATGGCGGTCACCACATCGCCCTGCTGAATGCCGGCCTGCTCGGCGGGGCCGCCAGCGGCCACCTCGGCCACGTAGGCACCCTGGTTCACCGACAGGTTGTTGCTGCGGGCGTTCTGGGCGTTCACGGTCTGGAACGAGCCGCCAATGTAGGCGTGCGTCACGGTCTCCCCGGCGATGAGCTTCTTGGCCACGTCAACGGCGTAGTTGCCCGGAATCGCAAAGCCCACGCCCGAGCTCGAGCCCGAGTAACTCTCGATGAGCGAGTTGATGCCCACGAGCTGGCCCTTGCTGTTCACGAGGGCACCGCCGGAGTTGCCGGGATTGATCGTGGCGTCGGTCTGGATAAGGTTCGTGTAGATGGTGTTGCCCGAGGTAGACTGCAGCATCGTCGAGCGATAGAGCGAGCTCACAATGCCCGTGCTGACGCTCTGCTCGAGACCGAACGGGCTACCCAGGCTCATGACCCAGTCGCCCACCTGCAGGGAGTCGGAGTCGCCCACCTCAACCGGCGTGAGCGTGGCGCCCTCGGCGTCAATCTTGATCACGGCAAGGTCGCTCGACTCGTCGGAACCCACCACGGTGGCGTCGTACGAGTCACCGTTCACGGACACGCTGATGGACTGCGCACCCTCGATGACGTGGTAGTTCGTGAGGATGTTGCCGTCGGTGTCGAGGGTGACGCCCGAACCCACGCCATCGCCCTGGGCCGTGGTGACGCTCACCGACACCACCGACGGCAGGGCCTTGGTGGCCACGGCGTTGGCAAGCGTGGTGTTGGAGTCGTCATCGGAGTTGACCGTGATGGTCTGGCTCGATCCCGCGGACGAGGCGCCACTCGTGGCCACGCTCGCACCGGTGCCGCCCACCAGGCCAAAGCCCAGCAGCACGGCCACGACCGCCGCGGCACCCAGCACGCCGCCAAGCAGGCCAAACGCAAAGGCCTTGAGGCCCGCGCGGGGCTTCTTGGGTGGCTTGGGCACCGGCGCGCCCGCGCCCGTGGGGTCTGCCGGGCTCGCGGGGGAGGCAACCCTCGCCTGCTGTGCGGTGGAGAAGGGCGGGATGGGCCCGGGCTGCGTCCCGTTCAAGTCGTTGTACTCAGACATGTTCTCGCTCCTTTGCGACACGCGCGGCGCTCGCGCCACGGCTTTTTTCTATCAACGTTGTACCCCTCGCCCAAGACAAAAAACGCGCGGGCGGCACCAGACCACCCGCGCGAGACAACGCTTGCAGCAAGCTGAAAATATGGCCGAGAAGCGCGCCAAAGGCGGTGGCGCAACAGCCGAAAACCCCAGCCAAGCAGGGAGAACCTAGAGCTTGAAGAGGTAGCCCACGCCGCGCACCGTCACGATGTGGCTCGCCACCTGAGGACCCACCTTGGAGCGCACGCGTCGAATGTGCACGTCGACCGTGCGCGTACCACCGCAGTACTCGAAGCCCCACACGCGATGAAGCAGCGTCTCGCGCGAGTAGGCGCGGGAGGGGTGCGTCGCGAGGAACGACAGCAGCGAGTACTCCATGAGGGTGAGGTCGACGGGCTTGTCGTCGATGTTGATCTGGTAGGTGGCGAGGTTGATCGTCATGTTGTCAATCACGACGATGTCGCTGGGCGCGTTCTCTTCGCCCGGCCACAGGAGCTGGGTCATGCGGACCTCGAACTCGGCGGCACCGGCGGTGGCGAGGATGAAGTCGTTGCGGCCCTGGACGGGCATGCGCAGGGTCGAGAGCTTGTCCTCGTCGGTCACGAGCAGCTGCGGGATGCAGCCGTTCTCGGCCGAGTAGGTCGCCACGCGCGAGACGAGGTCGTCGGAGGCACCGGCCAGGTCGAGCGTCACGAGGCCAAAGTCGCTCGCGCTCGAGATCGCCTGGTCAAAGGTGTCGGGCGTGGCGAGCAGCACGGAGATGTCGAGCTCGTGCGAGAGCTCGCGCATACGGTCGTGAAGCCTGGTGGTGCGCGATATGAGAAGGACCTTCTTGTGGTGCATGCGGGTGCTCCCGTGTCCTTGGGGACTCATCGCCCCTGACCTACTCATTAGGGTCGTTGTCAACAGAGATTAGCACGAATCCACTGGTCATGTCGGCTAGCGGTCTGCCTCGTTAACAAAGCGAAACGCTGGTATTTCGAGAAGCGTGCGGCCGAGAGGGGCAATGCGCCGGCCCCTCTTTTCAGAAAGGATGGCAAAGGGCTCTGACCCCTTTGTCACCCTCGCGATTGAAAACGAGGCGGAGGGACAGTCCCCTCCGCCTCGTTCCTACACGTCCTTGATGTTGCCGAGGAACGCCTGAGTGCGCTCGCTCTTGGGGTGGTCGAAGACCTCCTCGGGCGTGCCCTGCTCGACGATGACGCCGCCGTCCATGAAGACCACGCGGTCGGCCACGTCGCGGGCAAAGCCCATCTCGTGGGTCACGACGATCATCGTCATGCCCTCGCGGGCCAGGTCGCGCATGACGCCCAAGACGTCGCGCACGAGCTCGGGGTCAAGGGCGCTCGTTGCCTCGTCGAACAGCATCACGTGCGGGTTCATCGCCAGGGCGCGGGCGATGGCGACGCGCTGCTGCTGGCCGCCCGAGAGCTGCGAGGGCATGTAGTCGATGCGCTCGGCCAGGCCCACCTTGGTGAGCTCCTCGACGGCCACGCGCTCGGCCTCCTCGGGGCTGCGCTTGAGCACCTTCTCCTGCGCGAGCATCACGTTCTTCTTCACCGACAGGTGCGGGAAGAGGTTGAATTGCTGGAACACCATGCCCAGCTGGCGGCGCACGGCGTTGATGTCAACGCCCTTCTGGGTGATGTCGGTACCCTCGAAGACGATCTGGCCACTCGTGGGCGTCTCGAGCAGGTTGATGCAGCGGAGCATCGTGGACTTGCCCGACCCCGAGGGGCCCAGCACCACGACGACCTCGCCACGGTGGACGTCGAGGTCGATGCCCTTGAGGATGACGGTCTCGCCGTCGTAGGTCTTGTGCAGGTCGCGGATAGAGACGACGACCTCGTCGCTGTTGCCCGTGGGCGCCGCGCCCGTCTCGGCCACGCTCTTGTTCTCTGCCATGCTACGTTGCCTCCCTTAGGCGATGTGGTCGCCGTCGATGACGCCGGCTTCCTTGAGGGTCTTCTTGCGGCGCTTGCCCGCGTCGGTGCCCAGCATGCGGGCCTCGAGCTTGCCCACGAGGCGGGCCAGTGGGATCGTGACCACCAGGTAGAACAGGGCGGCGACGATGTAGGGCGTGATCGAGCCGGTGGAGGCCACGATGGTCTTGGAGTACATGACGACCTCCATGACGCCCACGGCCGCCAGCAGCGACGTGTCCTTGTACAGCAGGATGAACTCGCTGGTCATCGTCGGCAGGACGTTGCGGAACGTCTGCGGGATGATGACGTAGACCATCGTCTGGAAGCTCGTCATGCCCAGCGAGCGGGCGGCCTCGGACTGGCCCTTGGGGATCGACTGGATGCCCGCGCGGAAGATCTCGCACAGGTAGGCGGCCGAGTTCATCGCCAGCACGATGACGCCCAGCGGGTAGCTGGGGATCTGAAGACCCGCGAGCGGCAGGCCAAAGAAGGCGATGTAAATCTGCAGGAAGGCGGGCGTGCCTCGCACGATGTTGACGTAGAAGCCCGCAATGCCGCGCAGCACGCGCAGCTTGGAGATGCGCATGAGGGCGAGCACGAAGCCAAACGGGATGGCCAGCGGGAATGCCACGAGCACGATGGCCAGGGCCATGAGGAAGCCCTGGAAGACCGACGGGATGCTCGACACCAGAATGGGCGGGTTGAGGAAGAGACGCAGGAACGTGTTCTCGTTCCACTTCCGCACCCAGTCCTGCTCCTTGAGCCAGTTGGCGGCCGAGTCCCACGGGCTCACGCTCGTCACCGAGATGGCGGACACGTCGGAGAGGTCGTGGCTCGAGCCGTCGGCCAGGGTGTAGGAGGCGCTCAACTGCTCGTCGCCGCCCGAGATGGGAAACACCACCTTGTAGAGCTCGAGGCGCACGTAGGCGCCAGCCGGGGCGTCCTCGTCGAGCGCGAAGGTCACGGACTGGCCGTCGGAGCTCACCTCGGTCTTGGGACGGTCGCGCGTCATGAGGTCGTCGCCGGAGAGCAGCGTGAGGCGCGCGTCATCAGTGGAGTACGAGGTGCCCTCGGGCAGGGTCAGCGTGACACTCTTGACCTGCTCGGAGGCGTCGGCCTGGCCCTCCCAGGTGATGCGCGTCTCGGAGCCGCCGAGCACCTCGCTCGAGCCGCTGCCGTTGGGCTTGGCCGAGCACTTCTGGGTCTCGAGGGCCTGGGCCGCCGTGGGCGAGGCAAGCGTGAGCGCGCACGCGAGCGTGGCGAGTGCGACGGCGAGCGCACGCAGGTGCGGGCGGGCCTTCTTGGTGTTGTCGAGCATGAAATCCGTCCTTTACGGCAAACGCCCCTCCCCCGATTGCGGGAGAGGGGCACAACCATATTCCCTAGGGAATTCTACTAGCCAAAGTACTTGTTGACGATGGAGTCCATGGTGCCGTCGTCGGTGAGGGCCTGGAGGGCGTCGTTGACCTTGGCGAGCAGGTCGGCGTTGTCCTTGTTGATGGCGATGCCGTACTCCTCGCCCGTGGCGATCTCCTTGATGACCTGGGCGTTGGTGTAGGCGTCGGCGACCATCTTGGCGGCGACGGCCTTGTTGGTGACGACGGCAGTGGCGTTGCCGGCCTGCATCTGGGCGAAGCAGTCGGTGGCGTTGGTGAAGGGCTGGGTGGTGGCGTTGGGGAAGTTCTCCTGGGCGTAGGACTCGCCCGTGGTGCCAGACTGCACGGCGATGACCACGCCGGCCTGGTTGAGGGCGTCGGTATAGGTGTCGGCGGTGACGTCGGCGTTGTCCTTCATGGCAACAATGCCCAGGTCATCGATGTAGTACGGGTCAGAGAAGTTGACCTGCTCCTCGCGTTCGGGCTCGATGGTGATGCCGGAAAGGCCCAGGTCGACCTGGCCGCCGGCGGCCACGGCGGGCACGATGGCGTCGAAGTTGAGGCTCTTGATCTCGAGCTCAAGGCCGAGCTTGTCGGCCAGGGCCTTGGCGAGGTCCATGTCGAGGCCCACGTACTCGTCGTTCTCGAGGTTCTCGAACGGCGGGAAGTCGGGCGAGGTGCCCACGGTAAGCTTGCCCTCGGTGACGAGGGAGGCGGCGTCGGCAGCAGCGGTGCTGGCGGCCTCGGTGGTGGCGGCGGTGTTGCCGCCGGTCGAGCCGCAGCCGGCCAGGGCCGCGATGGCGGCCAGGGCGCTCGCGGAGCCGATGAACTCGCGCCTGCTCATGTTCTTCATGGTGTGTCCCCTTCCCGTGCGCCGGTGGCGCAGCTTTCGCGGGTCACTCGCCCGCATGCGTCTCTGCCAATAATGAAGCGGTTTTATGCGCTTCTTGTAATTACGTTGCCTATTGTACTCAGAATTTTGTATCTGAACGGTAAATCATTCGGTTATTTTGCATATTCTCGAAATTGGCTAAAAAAGAGGCGCGCCTTCATGCAATAAGGCGCGCCCCATGGCGTCGATGTCCTAGAAGCCGCCGTAGTAGTGGCGCAACTCCCAGTCGGTCACGGTCTGGGAGTACTCGGCCCACTCGTCGCGCTTCTCGCGCAGCAGGTACTCGAAGATGTGGTCGCCCAGCGTCTCGCGCATGAGCTCGCTGCCCTCGAAGGCCTCGACGGCCTCGCCCAGGTCGCGCGGCAGGCGCGTGGCGCCCGAGGTGGCGAGCTCGTCGAACGTGGCGCTCGACTCGGCCGGGATCTCGAGGCCCTCCTCGACGCCCCTCATGCCCGCGGCGAGCGTCACGGCCATGGTGAGGTAGGGGTTGCAGGTGGGGTCGGGGCCGCGCAGCTCGATGCGGCGGCTCAGCTGCTTGCCCGGCTTGTAGGTGGGCACGCGCACGAAGGCCGAGCGGTTCTTGGAGCCCCAGGTGGCGTAGCAGGGAACCTCGCCGTTGGGCACGAGGCGCTTGTAGGAGTTGACCGTGGGGTTGGTCACGAGGGCAAACTCGGGGGCGTACTTGAGCAGGCCCGCGATGTAGCTCTGGGCCACCTTGGAGAGGTGGTGCACCGAGCCCTTGCCCTCGGCCCAGAACAGGTTGTTGCCGTCGTGGTCAAACAGCGACTGCGACAGGAACATGGCTGAGCCCGCCACGCCGGAGAGCGGCTTGGGCATGAACGAGGCGAACATGTTGTGCGAGCGGGCCGTCTGCTTGAT
Organism: uncultured Coriobacteriaceae bacterium; assembly: GCA_900543875.1. Classification (GTDB taxonomy): domain Bacteria; phylum Actinomycetota; class Coriobacteriia; order Coriobacteriales; family Atopobiaceae; genus Parolsenella. Next base: position 12,898 of record UQSV01000048.1, read on the forward strand.
GACCAGGCGGGCCGTCATGATGTTGTCGGCGCAGGTCACGGCCTCGGAGTAGCGCAGCGACACGCCGTTTTGCGAGGGCGCGGCGGCGTGGTAGGAGTACTCCACCGGAATCGACATCTGCTCGAGGGCGAGCGTGAGGTCGCGACGCAGGTCGCGGGCCGAGTCCTCGGGGGTGAGGTCAAAGTAGCCGGCGTTGTCGAGCGGCACCGGCACGGCCGAGCCGGCCGAGACCGTGGTGTCCTCCTTGAAGTAGAAGAACTCAAGCTCGGGGCTCACGTTGAGGACGTAGCCGGCCTTGTCGGCGGCGCGGAAGGCGCGGTAGAGGCAGGCGCGCGGGTCGCCGGCGAACGGCTCGCCCTGCGGCGTGCGGATGTTGCAGAAGATGCGGGCCACGCCGCTCTCGGTGGGGCGCCAGGGCAGCACCTGAAAGGTGCTCGCGTCGGGGAAGGCCAGCATGTCTGACTCCTCGAGGGCGGCGAAGCCGTCGACGGCCGAGCCGTCGAAGCCGATGCCCTCCTCGAAGGCCTCCTCGAGGTCCTCCGGCGAGATGGCGAACGACTTGAGATTGCCCAGCACGTCTGTGAACCACAGGCGCACGAAGCGGATGTCGCGCTCCTCGACGGAGCGAAGGACGAAGTCGATGTTCTGCTCGTTTGTCATCGAGACACCTCGTATCAGGGGCGCGGCGCAGCCCCGATGCGGGCGCGACGCAGCGTTTATCCAATGTATCGAAGCCACTGTCTCACATGCGTGTTACGGGGCTGTTTCCCCCGGGTGGGCGGCGTGTGACGAGCGCGGGGCGGCGGCGTGCTTCTCGGCGTCGGCGGGCAC
>UQSV01000049.1 GCA_900543875.1 uncultured Coriobacteriaceae bacterium
GCACCACGGCGGCGCCACGCACCAGCGCGCCGCGCCCACGCGCGCAGCAGCGCGTGCCCACAACGTCACGCCCCGCGCCGCAAGCGCCCTACAGCACCACGTCGGGGTCGATCGTGGCCGCGCTTGCGCGCATCTCGCCCGCAAGCGCCAGGTAGGCCTCGAGCCTCACCTCATCGAGCTCGCCGGCATCAGCCGCCTCATGCACCGCGCACCCCGGCTCGGAGCCGTGGGTGCAGTCGCGGAAGCGGCACGTCTGCGCAAGCTCCGCAATCTCGGGAAATGCCTTGGCAAGGCCGTGCTCGTGGCCCACCAGAGGCAGGCTGCGCAGGCCCGGTGCGTCACAGATAACGCCCGCGCCCGGCACCTTGACCATCATGCGCGCCACCGTGGTATGGCGGCCCATGTCGTCGCGCTCGCGCACCGCGCCTGTCGCCAGGGCGTCGGCCCCCAGCAGAGCATTGAGCAGGGTCGACTTGCCCGCCCCGCTCTCACCCAAAATCATGGCCACGCGACGCTCGGACACAAGGGCGCGCACGTCGTCGAGGCCCTCACCCACAACCGACGACGTCACCACGATGTCGCCGTCCTCACCCACCAGGCGCCGCACGCGCGCCACGTCTACGGCAAGGTCTGCCTCGCTGCCCTTGCGGTCTGCCTTCGTGAGCACCACACAGGGGCGCACGCCGCAGTCGCGGGCAAGCACGAGCGAGCGGGCTATGCGCGCCAGGGGCAGCTCGCCGGCGCCCAACGCCGCCACCACGATGACCGCATCGAGATTCGCGGCGAGCGTCTGGAACTCGCCGCGTCTGCCGCCGCGCCAGCGCGCGAAGGCGTTCCTGCGCGGCAGCACCTCGTGGATCACGCCCATGTCGTGCGCGGGTGGCACCGCCGCGGCCACCCAGTCGCCCACCGTGGGCATGATGCCCTCCTCGGCAGACGCGCCCTTGGCAAACTCGGGGGCGTGCTCGCAGCGAAGCGTCACGTCCTCGCAGGCCACCAGCGGAAAGCCGCGGTCGAGGCGCACAACGCACCCCAGCTCAACGCACGCGGCGGCCTCCTCGCCCAGGCGCGCGGCAATTCGCTCGCGCGCCTGGGCAAGCGCCGCGACCTGCGCCTCCGTAGCCGCAACGTCTGCAAACGCCGGCACGTTCTCGAGCTCGCCCACCTGGGGCAGCGACGCCATGACGTCTGCCGCAGACGGGCGCGAGGCGCCGCCCCCGTGGGAGCGACGCCTCGACGAAACCTTGGACCTGGCCTTTTGGGACTTCTTGCCCACAGGCTTAAGCCTCCTTCTCCACATGGCGCATGATCGCCTTGTAGACCTCGACGATGGGGATGATCAGCAGTGCGATCAGCAGCGCGCAAATGACGCCGCGCGGCTCAAGGGTCACGTTACCAAAGAACATCTGGGCCAGCGCCGGGACATCGGTGACGATCACGGTGAGGACGAGCGCCATGGCGGCCGAGCCCCACAGCCACCAGTTCTGCTTCTTCATGGTGAACAGCGACGCGCGGCGGCTGCGCATGTTGAAGCAGTGGAAGATCTCGACCATGTTGAGCGTAATGAACGCCATCATCACGCCTTCCTCGTCGGCCGTGCCGGCGACCATGTCGGCAATGTTGATGTAGCCCATGTCAAAGTAGACGCCCACGAAAAAGCTCGCGAGGACCAGCATCGTAATCGCGATGCCCTGGACGATGCAGTCCATGCCCATGTGGCCGGCGAACACGCCGTCGGAGGCCTTGCGGGGCTTGCGGCGCATGATGTCGCCCTCGGCGTCCTCCATCCCCAGCGCCAGAGCCGGGAAGCAATCCGTCACGAGGTTGACCCACAGCAGCTGCACGGGCTGGAAGATCGTGAAGCCCACGAGCGTGGCGATAAACACCGAGAAGACCTCGGCGAGGTTGGCCGAGAGCAGGAACTGGATGACCTTGCGGATGTTGTCATAGATGCGCCTGCCCTCCTCGCACGCCGAGATGATCGTGGCAAAGTTGTCGTCTGCAAGCACCATGTCGGCCACGTTCTTGGTGACGTCGGTGCCGGTGATGCCCATGCCCACACCGATGTTGGCGCGCTTGATGGAGGGGGCATCGTTCACGCCGTCGCCCGTCATGGCCACGATCATGTCTCGGCGCTTCCAGGCCTCGACGATGCGCGTCTTGTGCTCGGGCTGCACGCGGGCGTAGACGCCAAAGTCCTCGATGCGCGCGTCGAGCTCCTCGTCGCTCATGCGATCGAGCTCGGCGCCGGTGATGGCCTGGCTGCGGTCGGTGATGATGCCAAGGTTCTTGGCGATGGCCACGGCGGTGTCAATGTGGTCGCCGGTGATCATGACGGTGCGGATGCCGGCCGTGTGGGCCTCGTCGATGGCGGCGGCCACCTCGGGGCGCTCGGGGTCGATCATGCCGGAGAGGCCGCAGAAGGTAAGGTCGTGCTCGAGGGCCTCGGCGGCAAAATCGGCGGGCTTCTCGACGTAGTGGCGGCACGCCAGCGCCAGCACGCGCAGGGCCTGGTCGGCCATGGCCTTGTTGGCGGCGATGAGCTCGGTGCGCCTCTCCTCGGTCATCGGGACGACCCTGCCGTCCTCGTAGATGTGCGTGCACAGGCCCAGCACCACGTCGGGCGCGCCCTTGGTGTACTGCTCGTACTCGTCGTCGAGCGTCTCGACCACGACGGACATCATCTTGCGGCCCGAGTCGAACGGGGCCTCGCCCACGCGCGGGTGCTCCTCGGCAAGGCCCGTGAGGCCCGCCTTGCCCGCGTCGTTCACAAGGGCGCACTCGGTGGGCTCGCCCACGGCCTCGCCAGCCTCGGCGTCCCACCTGGCGTCGCTGCACAGGGCCATGCCGGAGAGGAACTTCTCCTCGGGCGCGGCGAGCTCGTGCCTGACGACCGTCATCTTGTTCTGGGTGAGCGTGCCCGTCTTGTCCGAGCAGATCACCTGGGTGCAGCCGAGGGTCTCGACGGCGCTGAGGTTGCGGATGATCGCCTGGCGCTTGGCCATCTTGGTGACGCCCAGCGACAGCACGATGGTCACGACGGCCACGAGGCCCTCGGGGATGGCGGCGACGGCCAGCGACACCGCGACCATGAAGGTGTTGAGCAGAAGACTCGGCTCGGCGGCCATGTTGCCAAAGCCATGGCGCAGTACGTCGACCACGAAGATGACCACGCAGATGGCGACGACCATCTTGGTGAGGATGTGGGAGAGCTCGTCGAGCTTCACCTGCAGCGGCGTGAGCTCCTCGGTGGCCTCGTTGAGGGCGCCGGCGATCTTGCCCATCTCGGTGTCCATGCCGGTGGCCACCACCACGGCGCGGCCGCGGCCATAGACCACGGTGGAGCCCATGTAGCACATGTTCTTGCGGTCGCCCAGGGCAACGTCGTCGCCCTCGAGGGCGATGGCCTCGGCGTGCTTCTCGACCGGCACGGACTCGCCGGTGAGGGCCGCTTCCTCAATCTTCATCGTGGCGCTCTCGAGGATGCGGCAGTCTGCCGGCACCGAGTCGCCGGCCTCGAGCAGCACAACGTCGCCGCGCACGAGCTCGGAGGAGTGCAGACTCACAAGCTTGCCGTCGCGGATGACCTTGGACTGCGCGGCGCTCATCTCCTGCAGGGCCGCCAGGGCCTCCTCGCTCTTGGCCTCCTGGATTACGCCCAGCGCCGAATTGATGATGACGACGGTGAGGATGATGGCGACGTCGGCAAAGTCGATCTCGCCCTGGATGGCGCCGGTGACGGCACTGATCACGGCCGCGACCAGCAGCATGATGACCATGGGGTCCGCCATCTGCTGGAAGAAGCGAATCCACATCGGGGTCTTGGGCTGCTCTTTGAGCTTGTTGGGGCCATCTGCGGCAAGACGCTTGGCCGCCTCGTCCGCGCTCAGGCCGTCCGTGGCGCTCGTCGACAGCTCGGCGAGCACGTCATCGGCACACGACAGATACTCTCTCACGTGAGTCCCCTTCCTGGGTTTGTGGGCACCCGCCAGATTGATGCCCGATCATAATTCCCAGGAAGGGCAAGGGCTCATCAAGGCTGCCATGGCAAGCGCATGTCTTACACGCGAGGCGATGTGCCCCGCGCGGCATAGGCATGATGATACCCCGAACGGGCGCCCTCCTTGCGCGGGCGAGCGGCACCTTCTCAAACGCTTACCGAAAACAGCGATAGGTTACGCTTTTAAAATGGTAAGGAAATGGCCACTCTCCCCTGTACAACCACATCTAGCTGCGGTTTTAATTGCAAGCTTTACATGATTGGGCGGTTGAGCGATTTAATTGCGCGTTACAATTCCTAGGCGGTAATCACATCGATCTTGTGTCCCGGGGAAGGGGACACGGAAAGAGGAGACGTATGAAGATTCTGTTCTACGACGCCCGTGACTACGACCGCGAGTCCTTCGACTCCCAACTCAAGAACTACCCCAACATCAAGGTTGACTACATCGAGGCCGATCTCTCGCCGGTCACAGCCTCCCTCGCCCGCGGCTACGACGCCGTGTGCGCCTTCGTCAACTCCGACGCCTCGGCCATGGCGCTCGAAATCCTGCGCGGGTTTGACGTCAAGCTCGTGCTCATGCGCTCCGCTGGCTTCGACGCCGTGAACGTCGCTGTCGCCAAGGACCTCGGCATGACCGTCTTGCGCGTCCCGGCCTACTCGCCCGAGGCTATCGCCGAGCAGGCCATCGGCCTGGGCCTGTGCGCCGCCCGCCGCATCCACAAGGGCTACGCCCGCGTGCGCGAGAACGACTTCTCCCTGCAGGGCCTGCTTGGCGTGAACCTCCACGGCAAGACGGCCGGCATCGTGGGCACCGGCAAGATCGGCGCCGCCATGGTGCGCATCTGCAACGGCTTTGGCATGAAGGTCCTGGGCTACGACGTCTACCAGAACCCCTCCCTCGAGGGCATGGTCGAGTACGTCGAGCTCGACGAGCTGCTGCGCCGCAGCGACCTCATCTCGCTGCACTGCCCGCTGTTCGACTCCAACCGCCACATGATCAACGCCGACGCCATCGACAAGATGAAGCAGGGCGTCATTTTCATCAACACCGCCCGCGGCGGCCTGGTCGACACCAACGCCCTCATCGAGGGCATCCGCTCCGGCAAGATCGGCGCGGCCGGTCTCGACGTCTACGAGGAGGAGGGCGACAACGTCTTCCGCAACCGCTCGAACACGATCATCGAGTCGGTTACCTCGACGCTCTGCTCGTTCCCCAACGTGGTCATGACGAGCCACCAAGCGTTCTTCACCAAGGAGGCCCTGGCCTCCATCGCCAAGACGACGCTCGACAACGCCACGGCGTTCGCCAACGGCGAGGAGCTCCCCAAGGCCGCAGTCGTCTGCTAGCAGGCACCCGGGCGTCGTCCCCACGGGGCGGCGCCTTTTATAAGAGAGACCCAAGCCAAACGAGCGCGGGTCGAGCAGGCGGACAACCCCCAATCCGCCCCCGTATGCCTGGCAGGAGGCCCGGCGTACGTCACACGAAAGGAAAGAAATGCAGTCCAAGAAGACCAAGATCGTTTGCACCATGGGACCGTCCACCGAGAGCGAGGACGTGCTGCGCGAGCTCATCAAGGCCGGCATGAACGTCGCGCGCTTCAACTTCTCGCACGGTAGCCACGACTACCACCGCGCGGGCGTCGAGCGCGTGCGCAGGGTCTCCGCCGAGCTGGGCATCCCCGTGGCCATCCTTCTCGACACCAAGGGCCCCGAGGTCCGCACGGGCGTGCTCGAGAACGGCGAGAAGGTCCACTTCGAGACCGGCGACAAGACCATAATCACCACCGACGACGGCGTCGTGGGCAACCACGAGCGCTTCTCGCTCGACTTCAAGAACCTCCCCAACGAGGTCTCTGCCAGCGACCACATCCTGATCGACGACGGCCTGCTCGACTTCGTGGTCGACTCCGTCGAGGGCACCGACATCCACTGCACGCTGGCCAACGCCGGCGACCTGGGCGAGCACAAGGGCGTGAACATCCCGGGCGTCGACATCTCGCTACCGGCCGTCACCGAGCGTGACCGCGAGGACATCATCTTTGGCTGCGAGCTGGGCATCGACGCCATCGCCGCCTCGTTCATCCGCGACGGCAAGGGCGTCGAGGAGATCCGCCAGATCTGCCACGAGCACGGCCGCGACAACGTCTCGATCTATCCCAAGATCGAGTGCGCCCTGGGCATCGAGAACTTCGACGACATCCTGGAGCACTCCAGCGGCGTCATGGTCGCCCGCGGCGATCTGGGCATCGAGATTCCGCCCGAGAAGGTGCCGCACGCCCAGAAGATGATGATCGCCAAGTGCAACAAGGCCTACAAGCCGGTCATCACCGCCACCCAGATGCTCGACTCCATGATCCGCAACCCGCGCCCGACGCGCGCCGAGGTCAACGACGTCGCCAACGCCATCATGGACGGCACGGACTGCGTCATGCTCTCCGGTGAGACCGCTGCCGGCAAGTATCCGGTCGAGGCCGTCAAGATGATGGCCTCCATCGCCCGTGAGACCGAGCAGTACCTGCAGGAGCGCCACGACTACCACCAGCGCGGCGGCGTGCGCGACGTCAACGGCTCCATCGGCTTTGCCGCTGTCACCACGGCCAACCGCGTGGGCGCCAAGTGCATCCTGACCCCGACCGAGTCTGGACGCACCGCCCGCCTCATCTCTAACTTCCGCCCCGAGCTGCCGATCTTCGCCGTCTCCCCGCACGAGGAGACCGTCCGCAAGTGCTGCTTCTACTGGGGCGTCACGGTGCTCAAGGGAACCGCTCAGGGTGCCATCGACGAGACGGTCAAGCAGGCCCTGACGCTCGCCCTCGAGAACGGCCTCGTCGAGGCTGGCGACCTCGTCTGCGTCACCGCCGGCGACCCGCACACCGCCCCCTCCCAGGGCGACTACATCACCTCGACGAACATGCTGCTCGTTGCCCAGGTGCCCGGGCTCAAGAAGTAGCTCTCAGATAGTTCGCGCACTCGCAAGCGCCAACGCAACGCCCCGGAAAGCCTGGCCTCCCGGGGCGTTTTCTTGTGCGTCATCTCGGCAGAGAATGCTCGCGATGTCTCGCGCCCGCCATCCCAGCAGCGAGCACTCGCAACGCCTCGCACCCATTTCTGCGCGCTCCATCACCCTGGGCACCCGCTTTTACGTGCTCAGTGGCCTCCTGGCGCGTAATAGCGGGTGCCCAAGGCGCGCACGCGTAAGTGTGGGTGCTCGCTAGAGCTTGCGGGGCGTGGGCTCCATGCAGCGGTGCTCGTGCACGGCGGCAAGCGCGGCGGCCTGCGCGGCGACGTCTCCCGCCTTGAGGGCCCGACCGTAGGCGTCGGCGTCAAGGATGGCCTGCTCGAAGCGCTCCGGCGTAAAGCCGTAAGGCGCACGGCCCCACTCGTTGGTTGCCTGGGCGCGCTCGACGATGCCCGCAAGCGCCTCGCACCCGCACTCGATGTCGGCAAGCGTCACGGGCAGACCCAGCTCGCGGTTAAGCGCAGCAAAGCGCGCGAGGTCCTCGGGCGCATCGTCGAACGCCTTGAGCACGAGCACGCCAAACGAGACGACCTCGCCGTGCAGGTGGCGGCCAGCCGCCACGCCCATGCCCGTGTAGGCGTTGTAGAAGGCGTGGGCCGTGCTCGAGTTGAAGTAGTAGGCGCCCTGCTTGGCCGCGAGGTTCGTGGTCATGTTCGAGACGAGGCCCGTCGAGATGATGATGTCGAGGATGACCTGCTCAAGCTCGTAGCTCGACGTGCGGGCGCGCTTGTCGGCCAGGGCCTTGGCGCCGTAGTCGAACAGCGGGCGCTCACAGGAGACGGCCAGCGCGCGGCCCATGAGCGGAGTGTGCGGCAGGTCGAGGTCTCGGCTCGAGAGCTCGACCTCGGGCTGCTTGGAGAGGGCGTCGCCGATGCCCGCCCAGAAGTAGTCGTCGGGACTCTCGGAGATGACCTGCGTGTCGATGAAGGAATGGATGGGCGGCTCGGAGGGGAAGAAGTAATTGTCGACCGAGCCATCGTCCTTGTAGAAGACGCCGATGGCCGTCACGGGCGCGCAGTTGGACGCCACCGTGGGGAACGTGAAGAGCGGCTTGCCAGCAAGCTCGGCGATCTCCTTGGTCTCATCGATGGCGCGGCCGCCGCCCATGCCAAAGACCATGTCTGCCGCGAGCACGCGGGGGTCTTCCGCGAGCTCGGCCGCTACGCTGTGGCGCGGCTGGCCACCGTACCAGATGCAGTCGGTGACCGTGATGCTCGTGCCCTCGAGCGCGGCGATGAGGCGCGGGGCAGCCTTCTCCATGGCGGTCTTGCCGCCAATGACCACCGCGCGCGTGCCAAAGCGGCGCGTGACCTGCGCCACAGCCTTGTAGGCGTCAACGCCCACGGTGTAGCTGGGCAGATAGTTGGTGCTGGTAAGATCCATGAGAAAGGGCCTCCCTCGATAATCAAGCATTTGACCATTCTAGGTCTGATATCGGGGGATGGCCCAAACTGAAAAGGCTCTATTACGCGAGCGGCGGGCGCGGCGTCCTTCTCACCGCACACCCATTCCTACGCATCCAGCAAACTCGTGCACCCGTTTCTACGCACTCAGCGGCCTTCTAGCGCGAAAAGCGGGCGCGCAGGATGGAGACATGGCGCAGCGATGGTCGAGAAACCCTAGCAGTCGAGAAGCCCTAGCGCGTGCGCACCGAGCTGATGACACAGCGATTGGCCGGCATCCAGACGCTGCCCCACTCGACGGGCGTGCCGTCGTCGAGGCGAACGAGTTGGTCGAGGTCGAGCACCGGGGAGCGCTCGCCGCAGCGCAGCCAGCGGCCGCGCTTCTTGCCGGCGGCGCGGGCGCTATAGGTCATCTCGGCAGCGCCAATTGACTGGCCACTCGTGCGCTCGACGGCGTCGAACAGGCCCTCGCGCTCGAAGTCGATGTTCTCGAGGCCAGGGCACGGCTCGAGGTTCACGCGGCTCTCGATGAGCATGACCGGCTCGTCCTCGACGAAGCGCACGCGCATGAGGTAGAGGTAGGGCGACCCCTCGGCGATCTGCAGGCTGCGGGCGCACACGCGGCTCGCGCGCTCGATGCGCTTGTCGACCACCTTGGTGGTGAACTCGATGCCCTGCTCGGTCATCGACTCGGCGAAGGAGTGGAGCTTGTTGCCCGAGGGGCGCGCCATGACCGGCTCGATGACGAAGGTACCGCGGCCGCGCTGCTGCACGAGCAGCCCCTCCTCGACCAGGGAGCGGATGCCCTTCTGCACGGTGCCGCGCGACAGGTGCAGCATCGCCATGAGCTCGTGCTCGGAGGGAATGCGCTCGTCGACGCCCCACTCCTTGGAGTAGATCTTCTCGCGGACGTAGTCGGCCACCTGCACGTAGAGAAGCGAGGTGTCCTTCTTCTCGAAGTCCGACATTGCTCGGGCCTTCCTCGTGGGCGCCGCGACGACACGTGCGCCGGCTGCGTCAACTTGACCAGTTGACCAATACACGTTGAAGTTTAACGCGAGCAAGGCTCTTCCACCAACTCAACAGTTGCCAATTCACAGAGTGGTCAACCTACGCTGAGCTGCAAATTTATTATGCTTTCAAACCTTTTGTAAGTCCTTACATAGAGGCCGAGAAGCGCTTGCCATATTCCGACAGGCGCTGAATGAGGCACTCGTGGGCATGCTCGAAGACCTCGTGGAAGAACTCCTCAGTGAAGAGGCTGTAGTCTGGCACGCCGTCGATGTGGTGCTCCTGGTTGCTGCGCACGATTCCCTCGACCACGTCGCACGACCTCTCGACGTCCACCTTACCCACCGAATACTGCGGAAACGCCGCCGTCTGCTCGATGAGCTCGGGCGTGGCCTTGCACGTGAGGGTGATGGGCAGGGTGCGCCCGTACTTGTCGAAGTCGCCCTGCTTGCGAATGCGCGTGCGCTCGCCAGCCGGCACGTGATACTCCTGCAGCCAGGCATGTGTGGCGGTGTTGTAGGCGTTGTCGCACATGAGGTGCGCCCAGGCGCCCAACACCACGTCGCTCGCGTGGTAGCCAGGGCTGTTAAGCAGGGCTTCGATGCGCTCGTGAACAGCAGGTTTGGCGGGAATGACAAAATGACCACCCGCCTTTGAGATCTCCACGCCCTCCTCCACCGTGATGTTCGCGGGGCCTAGAGGAACGTCTGTGGGCAACTTGCGCGCAGGCTCCACGTAGAGGTCCCAGAACTCACGCTCGCGCGGGATGGGGATGGAGCAGGGGTCGGCGAAGTGGGTGAGCTGGTAGGGCAGGATACCCGAGGGCTTGGGCAGCATGTATCCCACGTAGACGTCTGGCACGAGATTGCCAAATAGGAAGGCGTTGGCGTCGCGGATGCCAAAGTCCGAGAGCGGTCCCGTGGCAAGAAGGCGCTGGGTGTGAGCGATATGTATGTTCCAACTAGGCATGGGGCTAATGGTAGCACGTGCCTGCGAGGGGTCAGCCATCCGCGCGCGGCTGCAACCAAACGCTTACGTGACCGGAGAAGTGGGACAGTTGCTCAGGCACCTATTGTCCCAGATTGGGACAGTTGCTCAGGCAGGCATTGTCCCAGATCAGGGGGGGGCGAGCCCGCTTACACGGACTCGCCCCCCCAGCGGAGCATATGAGACGGGCAGCCGCTAGCCGCGGACCTCGCCGCCGGTGGAACGGCAGACCTTGGTCACGAGCTTCTCGTGGGCGCGCTCGACCTCGTCGCTCGTGAGCGTGTGATCGCTCGCGCGATAGGTCAGCTGGAAGGCCATGGATTTCTTGCCCAGGCCAACGCGCACCGGGTCGCGGTAGACGTCGAACAGGCGGGCGCTCTCGAGCAGCTTGCCGCCGGCACTCGTGATGCGTTGCATGAGCATCTCGCAGGTGACGTCCTCGTCGACCACGATGGCGAGGTCGTGCGTGATGGCCGGCAGTGTGGGCACGTCCTGGTAGGGCAGCTCGCGGGCGGCAAGGCGCAGTAGGTGCTGCTCGGACAGCTCGAAGGCCACAACGTCGGCGTCGATGCCAAAGTTGGCAAGGCTCGTGGGGTGCACGTTGCCCACCCAGCCAAGCAGCTCGCCGCCGGCGTAGACCTCGGCCGCACGGCCGGGCTGCAGCCACGGGTACTGCTCGGGGTCTGCCACCTTGAAGCGCACCTTGGTGACGCGCAGGGCCTGCAGCAGGCGCTCGACCACGCCCTTGGCGTCGAAGAAGTCGAGGGGCTGGTGCTTCTCGTTCCAGCCGTCGAGGCCCCAGGCGCCGGAGAGCACGCCGCAGACGTAGCGCGGCTCGTCGGGAAGCGTGCGTTTCTCATGGCCAAAGAAGACGCGGCCCTGCTCGTAGAGGGCAACGTCGGGCACGCCGTGGTCGTGGTTGTAGGCCACGCTGCGCAGCAGGCCCGGCAGGATCGAACGGCGCATCTCGGAGTTGTTGGCGAGCAGCGGGTTCATGATGCGCACAGGCACACCGCGGCCAACCTTGGTGATGTTGGCGCGCTCGAGGTCGCCGTCCTCGGCGAAGCAGTAGGTGAAGGTCTCGGAGAGGCCGCAGGAGCGCAGCGTGCGGCCAATGAGTTGCATGCGCTGCTGGTCAACCGTGAGACCACCGTGGTGGTTCTTGGCACCGGGCAGCGTGGGCTCGACGCGGTCCATGCCCCACAGGCGCAGGACCTCCTCGATGAGGTCGGCCTCACGGGTGAGGTCCGGTCGGCTCGTGGGCGCCACGACCTCGAAGTCGTTGCCACCCTTCTGCGGCACGACGGCACAGCCCAGGCGCTCGAGCAGGTGGGCGATCTCGTCTTTGGTGATGGGGGCACCGCAGACGCTGCGCACACGGTCGCCGCGCAGGGCGATGCGGGCGGCCTTGACGGGCATGGGGTACTCGTCAACGCGGCCGCGGCAGACGGTGGCACCGCAGCAGCTCTCGAAGAGGGCGGCGGCGATGTCGGCGACCTCCTCGCAATTGGCGGCGTCGACCTGGCGCTCGAAGCGGATCGAGGCCTCGCTCATGAGGTTGAGATTGCGGCTCGTGCGCGAGATGTGGCTCTTGTCGAAGCAGGCGCTCTCGAGCAGGACGTCGACCGTGGTCTCGTCGATCTCGGAGTTGAGGCCGCCCATGACGCCGGCCAGGGCCACCGGGCGCTCGCCGTCGTCGGTGATGACGGCCATGTCGGAGGTGAGCACGCGGTCCTGGTTGTCGAGCGTGGTGAGCTGCTCGCCCTCGCGAGCGGCGCGCACGACGATGTGGCGCTTGCCATCGCGCTCGGAGAGCTTGCCCAGGTCAAAGGCGTGCAGCGGCTGGCCGGTGAGGTACATCACGTAGTTGGTGACGTCCACGACGTTGTTGATGGGACGGCTGCCGGCGGCGATGACGCGACGGGCGAGCCACTCGGGCGACGGGCCGATCTTGACGCCGCGCACCACGCGGGCGACGTAGCGGCTGCACAGCTCGGTGTCGGCGATCTTGACGTCGACGAGGTCCGCGCTCTTGGGGCCCTCCTCGTGCTGGATCGCGGGCAGCTCGATGTGGGTGTCCTCGTCGAGTACGGCGCCCACCTCGGTGGCCATGCCCACGTAGGACAGGCAATCGGGACGGTTGGGCGTGATCTCGCAGTCGAGCACCGTGTCGGAGGTGCCGCGGTAGTCGGTGAAGGGCATGCCCACGGGGGCGTCCTCAGGCAGAATCATGATGCCGGAGTGTTCGCCGCCCAGGCCAAGCTCGCGTTCGGAGCAGTTCATGCCGCAGGACTCGACGCCGCGCAGCTTGCTCTTCTTGATCTTGAGATCGCCGGGCAGCACGGCGCCGATCATCGCGACGACGATCTTGTCGCCCTCCTCGAAGTTCTGGGCGCCGCAGACGATCTGCAGCGGGGTGGGGTTGCCCTGCTCGTCCAGGTTCTTGTCGCCCACGGAGACCTTGCAGAGCCACATGTGGTCGGAGTCGGGGTGCGGCTGCTTGGAGACGACCTGGCCCACGACGACGTGGTCGAGGTCCGCGCCGAGGCGCTCGATCGTCTCGACCTCAGTGCCGGTGCGAATCAGCTCGGTGTAGAGGACGTGCGGGTCGGCGGGCAGGTCCACCATGGAGCCGAGCCACTCATATGAAATGCGCATTCGTGTAAGCCTTTCTGTTGCGCGTGAGGCGTGCGGGTTTGCGAGGTGCTCGCGCTAGAACTGGGACAGGAAGCGCATGTCGCCGGTCATGAGCATGCGCAGGTCGGGCAGGTCGTAGCGCAGGGCCGCGACGCGCTCGGCGCCGATGCCAAAGGCAAAGCCCGTGTACTTCTCGTGGTCGACGCCGCAGTTATCGAGCACGTTGGGGTCGACCATGCCGCAGCCCAGAATCTCGAGCCAGCCGGTGCCCTTGCAGAAGCGGCAGCCCTTGCCGCCGCAGACGCCGCACGACACGTCGACCTCGCAGCTGGGCTCGGTGAACGGGAAGAAGTGCGGGCGGTAGCGCGTGGCGCGGTC
>UQSV01000050.1 GCA_900543875.1 uncultured Coriobacteriaceae bacterium
CGGGCGTCGCCGCGGCGCTGGGCGAGACGTGCGCGGCGACGGTGTCGATGTCGCTGGTATTGTCGCTGCTCACGTGGCCCTCCCCTCGCCGGCGCGCGCCGCTTCTGCTCGCACGCTCGTCGCTCTGCTCGCACGATTCTATCGCGCCATTGGTTTTACACGTCCCGGGGCCGTCAGACGTGCAAAACCGATGGCGGTTTACCGCAGACGTGCAAAACCGATGGGGAGACGCGCCCCAAACGTGAGCAACCGATGGGGAGATGCGAGACGCGCGGACACGACACGTCCCAAACGTGCGCAACCGATGGCTCGCCGCGCCTTCGCAGCCCCGCCGCACGCGCCGTCGCCGCCAAACGCCCCGCCACACGCCGCAGCAGCGCATGCGCCGTTTGTATGGGAACGCCTGCAAGCCGCGGCGCCGCTGCGTGCGAGCCCGTAAACTATACGATCGCACAAAAGCCAACGGTCAGACACAGGAGCATCCGTGATCGAAGCCAAGGAAATCACCCACAACGAGCTCGAGGCCCGCGCCGAGCAGCTCGGCATCAACCTGCCCATCGAGCAGACGGCCACCTGGGCCGCATACCAGGCAACCATCGAGGGCCGCATGCCCTGGGGCTGCGTCGCGCTCGAGGAGAACGGCCGCACGCTCGCGCTCATCAGCCTCATCGACTACGAGACGCACGGCTACCACTATCTGCGCGCAAACCACGCGCCCGTCTGGGCCGAGCAGCCCAGCGAGGCCACCGAGGCGGCCGCAATCGACGCGCTGGCGGCCCACGTGCGCGGGCGCGACCGCAAGCAGAAGTTCATGCGCATCTCGATCCTGCACGAGCTGGAGAGCACCACGCCCGTGCTGTCGGGCATCCCCTACGACAACACCGTCGTGATCGACGTCACGGGCGGCGACGAGGAGATCCTCGCCCGCATGAAGCCGCGCGGCCGCCGCGACGTGCGCAAGGCCCTGCGCGAGAGCCCCGTGACCTGCGCCGACGAGACCGACCGCGCCGCCTCCGACTTCTCGGAGTACTACGCCGTCATGGTCGAGACCGCCCAGCGCGACGGCTTTAGCCCCGCGCCGCAGAGCGACTACGAGGACATGATTCGCCTGCTGGGCCCCGACCACTGCCGCGTCTTCGCCGGCCGCGACGAGGAGGGCCGCGTCGTGACGTGGTCGATCGTCACCATCAACGGCACGCGCGCCGTACGCTACTACGGCGCAAGCCTCAACGAGACGATGCGTCAGCACGTCACCGACAAGCTCGTCTACTTCGAGTGCTGTGACCTCGGCGCCAACAAGGGCTGCCTCGACTACGACATGATGGCCATCGGCAGCGACTTCTCGCCCAAGCTCCTGGGCCTCAACGAGTTCAAGACCAAATTCACCAAGCAGGTCACTGCCGTGGCGCCAGACCGTGACGTCCCCCTGCACAAGACTTTCTACAAGGCCCTCACCGCCGCCAAGGACCTTCGTGACCGCAAGGCCGAGAAGGCCGCGGCCGCCAAGCCCGCAAAGCCTCGCGAGGACCTCGTGCCCATCGTGCTGGGCGGCGACATCGGCGCCTACGCCCTCGCCCGCGAGTTCCACGAGGCCTACCACGTAAAGCCGCAGATGCTCGCCTCGTCGCCCATCGCGGCCGTTGCCCACTCGCAGATTCTGGACGTTCACCCCGTCGAACGCCTGAGCGAGGAAGAGGTCACTCGCGTCGTCTGCGAGATTGCCGAGAAGAACGCCGAGAAGACCTGCGTGGTCGTCGGCAACACCGACGCCCTCATCAAGGTCCTCTCGAACTGCCGCGACAACTTCCCGGTCAACTGCGTCACGCCCATCCCCGATGCTGACGTCATCGACCGGGTGTCCGACAAGATCACGTTTGCCCAGCTCTGCCGTGAGCACGGGCTCGACACGCCCCTCACCGAGGTTGTCAGCCTCGTGGGCGACGGCAAGATTGCCCCCAGCGCCATCCCCTTCCCGCTCGTGGCCAAGCCCGCCCGCTCATCCGAGTACGCCGCGCACATGGCCCATGGCTTCAAGAAGGTCTACTTCGTTCACGAGCAGGCCGAGCTCGACCGTCTTTGGGACGCCTTGCGCAAGGACGGCTTCCATGGCGACTTCCTCGTCCAGGAGCTCATCGAGGGCGACGACACCTACATGGACAGCCTCACGCTCTACATGGGCACCAACGGCAAGGCGCAGCTCGCCGGATCGGCCCAGGTGCTGCTCGAGGACCACGCCCCCTCCATGCTGGGCAACCCCGTCGTCATGGTCACGCGCCCCATGCCCGAGCTGTGGGAGAAGGCCGCCGAGCTGCTCGAGTCCGTGGGCTATCGCGGCTTTGCCAACTTCGACATCAAGCGCGACAAGAAGACGGGCCGCACCCTTTTCATCGAGGTCAACCCCCGCATGGGCCGCAACTCCTATTACGTCTGCGCCGCGGGCGTCAACCCCATGCGCGCGCTCGTGACCGATGTGGTCGACGGCAAGGGCAAGCGTCTGCTCAAGGCCGACGAGACGGTCCTCTACACCCTCGTTCCGCTGAGGCTCGCCAAGCGCTACGTGCTCGACCCAGTCCTCGCCGCCGAGGTTGACGGGCTCATTGCCGCAGGCAAGGTCGTAGACCCTCAGCGCTATGCGGCCGACATGGCGCCCCGCCGCCGCCTTGCCGTCGAGCTCACCGAGAAGAACCAGATCCGCAAGTTCGCGAAGTACTATCCCGAGCCCACCGAGACCTCGTTCTAGCGAGTCTTCCACAGGCGCCACGCCGCTTCATGCGCCATGCGCGAGCTCAAGCAAACGGGCTCCCCACGATAGCGTGGGGAGCCCGTTGTTCATTCGGCGCCGCTCGATCTATGCAGCGTAGGTAAACCTGTAGACGCACAAGTCGACGCTTGGGTCGGCAGAGCTGGGACCAAGGCCCTCGACCACGCTCGCCAGGACCTCGCGTCCGGAGTGCTCGGCAAGGTACGTGCGGATGAGTTCCATGTTCGTGGGGTTGAGAACCGCCACCATGTTGCTCTTCTCGGGAAGCTGCTGCAGCAGGTCGCCGCCCTCGATGCCCCAGCGCTCGAGCAGGGTGGCCCAGGGCGCAGTGTGGTTCTCCCAACCACCCACCTGAATCATGTTCTCGGGATACTCCCAGCCCTCGAGGTCAAAGGCCGTGAGCCCGCGAAACATGATTGTCTGGGTGCGGCCAAAGACAACGAGCTCGTTGGGGTGGTCGGCCACGTAGGAACGGGCCGCCTCGGTTGTCTGGGCGCTGCCGCGCGTGGCCAGGGGACGAATCGAGGCATACCAGAACGCACCGCAGACGCCCAGGGAGAGCACCACGGACGCAATAACGGCGAGAAGCGCGGGCGAGGCGGCGACATCCGGCATCGGGGCAACGTGACGCCCATGGACCCGCTCGGTCTTCCCAACGGTCGAGATCAGGGCGAGAACGGCGACGGCAATGAGCGGGATCACGACGTGCAGGCGCACGCGGGCCCGCAGGATGAGCAGGACGCAGCTCGCCGCGAACACGACCACGATGCCTGCGACAAGCGCATGCACGCCACCACGCTCCCCACGGTGGAGCAGCCACCCGTAGGCAGCCACGACCGCCACCATGCCCACGAGCAGGTAGGTGGTCTTGGCGCGCAGGGAAGCGCTAACGTTAGAAAGGCCCAGGTGATCAGAGGCGGGGGCAAGGCGCTCGAACAGGTCGGTATCAAAGACGGAATCATCGGCAAAGAGCCAGCTCTGGAGCACCGCGACATCGTTGTTGGACAGCTCGGGGGCAAGCTCCCGCACCTGTTCGACCGTCATGTCGGGATAGTCGAGGACGTTGCGGCCGGCATCGAGGTAGGAGGCATAGCCCTCCCAGCCGGGCGTGTGGTCATAAGCGAATCGACCGGCAAACGCGCAAGCGGCAATGAGAAGAAGGACCACCGCACCTCGAGCGATCGAGGCAAGATTGCGGTTCTTCGCAAGGACCCACAGGGCAAACGGGGCAAAGATGGCAATGGTGGCAAGACCGCTCTCGGGGCGCAGGGCATAGCCCAGAACAACGAGCAGGACGCCCAGGATATCCGAGATGCCAACGGATTGCGGGCCATCGAAGGCGGCGCGGCGTATCACAAGCATGAGACCGGCGGCACAGGCAAGAAACGCCACGATGGTGTACGTGAGGTAGAGCGTACAGATGACCTCGAACACGAAGAGGATGGCGAGGCTTGCCACACAGAGGTTCGCGCTCATGCGCGAACGCAGCACCTCGTCATAGGCAGCCCAAAACGAGGCAACCGTAAGCAGAAGGAGGAGCAGGGCATACCAAGGCACCTGCGGAAGAATCGAGTAGAGCGCACCGAGCGGAGCGCTCACCAGCACGAGAGAGTAGGGCATGAGCAGGCTAGGGCCCGCGGCAAGAAACTTTCCGCTCGCATAGAGCTGCTGGACAAACTCGTCCGGGCACATGGGGTAGACTGGCGTAGCGAGCACACAGAGGAGCACCACGGGCACGAGGGCGGCGAGCAACCCCCTCCCGATTCGAATTCCGGGTTTCCTCAGCCTAGCCAGCAAGGTCTCCTTAACAGGCTTCTCGGCGGCGTTGGCTCGGGTCATTGCCCCTCCCCTCAAAACGGTTGCATGTTTTAAGGATAGTTCAAAGACTCATTTTTCTCCTCCACAAGGAGCCACCATGAACACGCCGCTCGTCGACTGCCACGCGCACACGTCGTTCTCAGACGGTGCCTCCACGTTTGAGCAGAACGTACGGGCCGCCGCGGCCGCGGGGCTCTCCGTGCTAGCCTGCACCGACCACCTGACACTGCCCGCGAGCATGGAGCGCGTGGCAGACGCGCAGGTGCCCCTCGACCGCCTGCACGAGCACCGCGCCGCCTTCGAGGCCGCCCGCGAGCTCGCCGCCCAGGTGGCGCCCGACCTCACGCTTGTCTATGGCTTCGAGTGCGACTGGTACCCGGGCTGCGAGCCCAACGTGGCCCGCTGGGCGCAGGACGCGCCCTTTACCCTGGGCAGCGTCCACTGGGTGGGAGACGCGGGCAACGTGGCGGCCGGCGCCACGGGCCAGCCCGGCACCGAGGGCGTGGAACTTGCGGGCACCCCCGGCAGTGACGCCGGCTGGATCGACTTCTCCGATGACCTGCACATATGGCAGGAGCTGGGCCCAGACGAGGTCTGGCGCCGCTACGTCGACGCGTGGTGCGCGGCCTGCGAGAGCCCGCTGAACTTCTCGTCGATGGCCCACCCCGACCTGCCCGCGCGCTTTGCCAACAGTGGCCTCGCGTCCACGATCGACCTGGCACCCCTCTGGGAGCGTATGGCCGCGTGCGCCCACGACACGCGCCGCCACGTCGAGGTGTCGAGTGCAGGCCTGCGCAAGTCGACCGGCGCCTTCTACCCCAGCGCGGGCCTGCTGCGCGCCTTCGCCCGCGCCGAGGTGCCCCTCACCGTGGGAAGCGATGCCCATCGCAGCTGCGACGTGGGCCACGGCATCGCGGCCGCCTACCGCTACGCCGCCGCGGCCGGCTACGCGAGCGTCGACGCCCCGCGCGCCGACGGCTCGTGGGTCACGCTGCCGCTTCGCTAGCGGTGCGCCCTTCTCGGCAGCCCCATCACGTTCCGCACCCGCTTTTACGCACCACGCCCATTCCGCACCCGCATTTACGCGCTCAGAGCCCTCCTAGCACGTAAAAGCGGGTGCGGAGCGATTTAGACGCGTAAAAGCGGGTGCGATGCGAGAGCGATGCTACTTCATGCGGGCGTTGAGCTCGCCGGCGAGCTCGTCCAGGGTGACGCCGTAGCGCTCGAGGGTCACGAGCAGGTGATACACCAGGTCGCCAGCCTCGTAGCGGATGTGGTCGTGGTCGTTGTCCTTGCAGGCCATAATGACCTCGCTCGACTCCTCGGCGAGCTTCTTGAGCAGCTCGTCCTCCACGTCGGTGAGCAGGCGCGCCGTGTAGCTCTCCTCGGGCGAGGCGTCGCGGCGGCCGTGGATGGTGGCGGCGAGGCCCTCGAGCGTCTCGCCGATGTTGCCGGGCTGGACGTTGGCGGTTCTAACTCCCATGGCTAGTCCTCTCCGCCCGCGGGCGCGGGCACGTCGAAGATGCGGTTGAAGAAGCAGCTGCGCGCGCCGGTGTGGCACGCGGGGCCGGGCGAGTCGACCCGGACGAGCAGGGTGTCGGCATCGCAGTCGGCGTCGATGGAGACCACGCGCTGCATGTTGCCGCTGGTAGCGCCCTTGTTCCAGAGCTCCTGGCGGCTGCGGCTCCAAAACCACGTGGTGCCCGTCTCCCGCGTGAGGCGCAGCGACTCGGCGCTCATCCACGCCACCATGAGCACCTCGCCGGTGTCCCACTGCTGCACCACGGTGGGGATTAAGCCGCGGTCATCGAATTTGAGTTCCATATTCAAACCTTTCGGTCAGCAAATACGAGGCCTGCGTTCAGGCCCCTTCATGTCGCCGAGGGCGTTCGCGGTGCGTCAGATTGGCACAAAAAGCGAGCGTAACGTTCGGAGGCACGCGAGCGAAGCTTTGAACGCCAAGATGACGTGCCGTGGACGGCCGCAGCAGATGACGTGCCGTGGGCGGCCGAAGCTAGAAGTCGAGACGAACGGGAATGCCTTGGCTCGCCATGTACTCCTTCACCTGGCGAATGCTGAACGTCCCAAAGTGGAAGACGCTCGCGGCGAGCACGGCGTCGGCCTCGCCCTCGATGATGCCTTCCGCGAAGTGCTCGAGCGTGCCCACGCCGCCGCTCGCAATCACGGGAATGGGCACGGCGCGGGCCACGGCGCGCGTGAGGGCCAGGTCAAAGCCGGCCTTGGTGCCGTCGCGGTCCATGCTCGTGAGCAGGATCTCGCCGGCGCCGCGACGGGCCGCCTCGCGAGCCCACTCCACGGCGTCGAGACCGGTGGTGTGGCGGCCACCCGCGGTGTAGACCTCCCAGCGGTCGGCCCCGGGGGCGCCCGGGGTGCCCACGCGCTTGGCGTCAATGGCACAGATCACGGCCTGCGAGCCAAACGCGCGCGCGGCCACGCTGATGAGCTCGGGGTTCTTGACCGCCGCGGAGTTGAGCGAGACCTTGTCGGCACCCGCCGCCACCATACGGCGCATGCCCGCTAGGTCGCGGAAGCCGCCGCCTACGGTGTAGGGAATGGCCAGTTCGCCGGCAGCGCGGGCCGCCATGTCGACCGTGGTGGCGCGGTCGTCGCTCGTGGCCGTGATGTCGAGGAAGACCACCTCGTCGGCGCCCTCGCGGTCATAGGCCGCGGCGAGCTCGACGGGGTCGCCGGCATCGCGCAGGTCGACGAAGTTGACGCCCTTGACCACGCGGCCGTCCTTGACGTCGAGGCAGGGAATGACGCGCTTCGTGAGCATCAGGCCTCACCCCTCGCGGCCGCGAGCGCCTCGGCCAGCGTAAAGTTGCCCTCGTAGAGCGCGCGACCCGTGATGGCGCCCTCAATAACGTCGTCGCCAGCGGCGGCAAGCGCGCGGATGTCGTCCAGGCTCGTGATGCCGCCGCTCGCCACCACGGGAAAGCCCGCGCAGGCGGCCACATGGCGGTAGGCCTCGACGTCGATGCCGGTCTGCATGCCGTCGCGGGCGATGTCGGTAAAGACGAGGTGCCTAAAGCCCAGCTCGCGCAGGTGGCCCACCACGTCGTCGAGGCTGCGCGAGACGTCATCGCGCCAGCCGTTCACCTTTACCTGGCCGTCCCTCGCGGCAACGTCTGCCACGAGCAGGCTGCCAAAGCCCTTGGCGACGACCTCGGCAAAGGCGGGCTCGCGCACGAGCACGGTGCCGAGGGCGATGCGCTTGACGCCCATGGCCTTGAGCTCGTCGATGCGCGCGAGCGAGCGCACGCCTCCCCCAACGTCTACGGACAGCCCCTCCACCTCGCAGATGGCGCGGATGGCGGCGTCGTTGGCGGCGCGGGCCTCGTCGTCCTCCTCGAAGGCGCTCGAGAGGTCGACGACGTGCACCCAGTGCGCGCCCTGCTCGGCAAACGAGCGGGCCACGGCGGCCGGGTCGTTCGAGTAGACCTTGCAGCGGCTGCGGTCGCCACGCTCGAGGCGCACGACCTTGCCGGCGATGAGGTCGATGGCGGGGAACAAGATCATGCGGTGGCACTTCCTTCCACGATGCGCACGAAGTTGCGCAAGATCACCAGGCCCGTGCCCGAGCTCTTCTCGGGATGGAACTGGCAGCCATAGGCGTTGCCCTCCCACATCACCGAGGCAAAGCTGCGCGCGTAGTGTGTGCGCGCGGCAACGTTTTGCTCGGCCACGTCGGCGTCGGCGGCGTAGGAGTGCGTGTAGTAGACGTTGGCGCCCTCGGGCACGCCGGCAAGCAGCGGGCAGGCGCGGCCCGCCTCGGTGACGTGCAGCTGGTCCCAGCCCACGTGGGGCACCTTGAGGCGCCCGCCCGGCAGGCGGGTGCAGCTTCCGCGCATGAGGCCAAGGCCGGCCGTCCAGGGGGCATGCGGGGCGTCTGCCGGGGTGCCCTCGTCGCCGCGCTCGAGCATGAGCTGCAGGCCCAGACAGATGCCGAGGATGGGCGTATCGGCGGCCACGGCGCGCTTGATGGCCGCGGCCTGGCCGCTCGCCTCCATGAAGCCCATGGCGTCTGCGAAGGCGCCCACGCCGGGCAGCACGAGGCCCGCGGCGCCCTCGATGGTGGCTGGGTCGTCGGAGACCTCGACGGCCTGCCAGCCCGCGCGCACAAGGCCGCGCGCCACGCTCGAGAGGTTTCCCTTGTGGTAGTCGATCACCACGATCTTGCCCGCGTGGGACAGTTGCTCAGGCAGGTATTGTCCCATCACAGCGACCCCTTCGTCGAGGGAACGCCGGCGACGCGGCCGTCGAGCTCCACGGCAAAGCGCAGGGCTCGGCCCAGCGCCTTGAACGCGGCCTCGATGATGTGGTGCGAGTTGCCGCCCGCAAGCTCGCGCACGTGCAGCGTGAGCGAGGCGTCGCGCGCGAAGCCAATGAAGAACTCCTCGGCCAGCTCGCAGTCGAACGTACCCACCTTCTGCGTGGGGAGCGGCAGGTCCACATAGGCGGCGCCGCGGCCCGAGATGTCGATCGCAGCCTGCACGAGGGCCTCGTCCATGGCGATGCAGACGTCGGAGAAGCGGCCGATGCCGCGCTTGTCGCCCAGGGCCTGGTGCACGGCCTGGCCCAGCACGATGCCAACGTCCTCGACGGTGTGGTGGTCGTCAACCTGGGTGTCGCCGGTAGCGCTCACCGTGAGGTCGAACAGGCCATGGCGGGCAAACGCGCACAGCATGTGGTCGAGAAACCCCACGCCCGTGCTCACGCTCGCAGCGCCGCATCCGTCGAGGTCGATGGTGAGGGTGATGTCGGTCTCCGCGGTGGCGCGGTGGATGGTGACGCTCCTAGGCATTGGCGGCCTCCTCTAGGACGAGCGCGGACAGGGCCTCGATGACGGCGTCGTTCTCCTCGGGCGTGCCCACGGTGATACGCAGGCAGTCCGCGAGTCCCGGCGCATAGCTAAAGTCTCGCACGAGAATGGAGAACTCGTCGCGCAGGCGCTCGCGAATGCGGCTGGCGCGCGCCACGCGCACGAGCAGGAAGTTGCCCTGGCTGGGCCACACGCGCACGCCCCCGATGCGCTCGAGCGACGCGCACAGGCGCCCGCGCTCGGCCACGATCTTCTCCACCACGGGGGCAAAGGCCGCGCGCCGCTCCACCGCCACGAGCGCGGCGGACTGGGTGAGGACGTTCACCGAGTAGATCTGGCGCACGGCGGCCAGCGCGTCGATGACGTCGGGCGCGGCAAGGATGTAGCCGCAGCGCGCGCCCGCGAGGGCAAACGCCTTGGAGAGTGTGTGCAGCACGAGCAGGTTGTCGCACTCGGCAAGCAGGGGCTCTGTGCTCGTGCCCTGCTCGGCAAACTCGACGTAGGCCTCGTCGACGAGCACGAGGCCCGGGCAGGCCTCGCACAAGCGGCGCACGAGGTCCGCGCTCACCACGTCTCCGGTGGGGTTGTTGGGCGAGGTCAGCACCACGAGGTTGGCGGTGCGCGCGGCCTCCACAAGCTCGTCCTCGCGAGGGGTGAGGGTGTCGGGGTCGCGCCAGACGTCGACGACCGAGGTCTGGGCGAGCGAGGCGAAGAAGGCGTACTCGGAGAAGGTGGGCGGCACGTTCACCAGGGTGCGGCCAGGGCCGCCAAAGGCGAGCACAAGGTTGTAGAGCAGCTCGTCTCCGCCGTTTCCCACGATGACGTTCTCGCGGGACAAGCCGTGACGGGCGGCCAGGGCGTCGCGCAGGTCGTTGCTCATGGGGTCGGGGTAGCGGTTGGTGGGCGTGGCGGCAAGCGCCGCGTCCATGGCGGCGCGCACCCGGACGGGCACACCGTAGGTGTTCTCGTTGGCCGAGAGGTTCACGCGCGTGGGCGCGAAGTTGGGGTCATAGGGCTCGAGGGTGCGCAGGTGCGGCTGCACGAGGGCCTGCATGCGAGACGAGAGCTGGGCCATGCCTTACGCCTCCTCGCCGTATCCGGGCAGGTAGGCGGGCGCGGGCGCCGCGAGCTGCGTGGGCCAGGCGGTGGTGCTGGCGTCGAGCGTCGCCGCGACGGGGTCGGCGAATCGCTCGGCGCCCTCGTCAATGAGCTTGAGGCGCATGCCCACCGACAGCGCGTGGGCCCACAGGCCCTCGGACTGCGCGAGCGCCTGCACGGCGGGGCCGTCGTGGCTAAGGCCCGCCGGCGAGTACGAGATGACGCTCGAGCGTTTCACGAAGTCGTAGACGCCCAGGGGGTTCGAGAACTTGGCCGTGCCGCCCGTGGGCAGCGTGTGGTTGGGGCCGGCCACGTAGTCTCCCAGGGGCTCGGAGCTCCAGGGGCCCACGAAGAT
Source organism: uncultured Coriobacteriaceae bacterium (assembly GCA_900543875.1). Taxonomy (GTDB): domain Bacteria; phylum Actinomycetota; class Coriobacteriia; order Coriobacteriales; family Atopobiaceae; genus Parolsenella. The sequence goes on from UQSV01000050.1 coordinate 10,876, forward strand.
GGCGCCGGCGTTCTCGACCTTGCCGAGAAGGGCCATGGCGTTGTCGCAGTGCAGCTCGAGGTGCTCGGGCGCCACGACGTTCACGGCCGCCACGGCGGCGTCGAGGGTATCGCAGGTCACGATGACGCCGTGGGAGAGGCTCGTGCGCGTGATGTCCTCGCGCGGGCTCTGGGAGCAGAGCAGGTCGATGGCAAGCTCGACCTTCTCGCCCAGTTCGGCGTCGTCGGTCACGAGGTAGCAGGTGGCCATGGGGTCGTGCTCGGCCTGGGCCATGAGGTCTGCGGCAACCACCACGGGGTCTGCCGTGGCGTCTGCCAGCACACAGACCTCGCTGGGGCCGGCGACCATGTCGATGCCGCAGTCGCCCATGACGTAGCGCTTGGCGGCGGCCACGTAGGCATTGCCCGGGCCGCAGATCTTGGCGACGCGGGGGATGGACTCGGTGCCGTAGGCGAGCGCGGCCACGGCCTGGGCGCCGCCCACCGCGTAGACCTCGTCGACGCCCGCGAGCTTGGCCGCGGCGAGCGTGTAGGCAGACAGCGACCCATCGCGCTGGGGCGGCGTCACCATGACGATGCGGCGCACGCCGGCGACCTTGGCGGGCACGGCGTTCATGAGCACCGTGGAGGGGTACTGAGCGCGGCCGCCCGGCACGTAGATGCCCACGCTCGCGAGCGGGGTGATCTTGACGCCGAGCATCGTGCCGTCCGAACGGGTGGTGAACATCGACTGCTGGACCTCGCGCTCGTGGAAGGCGCGGATTTGGTCGCGGGCGCGCGTGAGGGCGGCGAGGAACTCGTCGTCGACCATCGAGGGCGCGGCGTCGAGCAGCTCGGGCGGCACGCGGAAGGCAGAGGGGCACGAGCCGTCAAAGCGCTCGCAGTAGGCGCGCACCGCGGCGTCGCCCCTGGCGCGCACGTCGTCGACGATCGCCTCGGCTGCGTCCATCACCTCGCGCGGCAGGGCGCCGCTGCGCTTGATGTCGGCGTCGGTGAGCTCGCGGCCACCGGTCAGGTCAACTCGGATCATGGGTTACTCCCCCTTCTTGGACGTGGATGCGATGGGCGCAGCGTCAGTGGCGAGTGCGGGCGCGGCGGGCGCTGCCGAGGTGGGCGCGGGTACGGCGCCCCTCTCGGCAGCGCTCTTCTCGGAGGCGTTGGTCTTGCCGGCGACTACGGTGCCCAGGCGCTCGTTGGTCTGCCGCACGGCGGCGACGAGGCGGGCGGCGAGGTCGCGGATGCGCGCGTCGCAGCGGTAGGCGGCGGGGCCCGCGAAGAAACGCGCGGTGCACTCCATGACGTCGTCGACGATAACGAGGTCGTTCTCGCGCAGGGTCGTTCCCGTGGCCGTGATGTCGACGATGCGGTCGGTCATGCCCACGATGGGCCCCAGCTCGATGTTTCCGTGCAGGGCCAGGATGTCGACCTGCTGGCCAATGCGGTCGTAGTAGGCCTGGGTGATGCGCGGGTACTTGGTGGCCACGCGCATCGTGCCGCGCCAGGCGTAGGCGCGCTCGGCCTTGCCCTCGCGCGAGGCGGGCTCGGCCACGATGAAGCGGCAGGCGCCGTAGCCCAGGTCTGCGATCTGGAGCAAGTCGAGGTCGGCCTCGATGAGCGAGTCGGAGCCGCAGATGCCGCAGTCGGCGCCGCCGTGGGCCACAAAGGCCGGGGCGTCGGTGGCGCGCACGATCACGTACTCGACGTCGCCGGCGGAGATGATGAGCTTGCGGCCGTAGTCGCGCAGGTCGTCGACGGGCAGGCCCGCGGCCTCGAGCGCGGCGAGCGTGGGGGCAAAGAGCGACCCCTTGGGCACCGCGATGCGAAGGGGGCGGCCGCCCAGATGTGCCCCGGGCACGGGCACGGCATCGCCGCCGCGGGCCCCCAGGACCTCCTGCAGGCGCTCGAGCGAGCACGCAAAGCCGCAGGCAGCCGTGTTGGGCATACCAAGGTTCGCGAGCACCGCATCGTAGCGGCCGCCCGAGGCGAGACTCGCGGCCACGCCGTTCACGTAGGCCTTGAAGATGATGCCCGTGTAGTAGTCGAAGCTGTTGATGATGCTGAAGTCGAAGGAGAGCTCGGCCGCGGCACTCGTGTTCGCGAGGCCCGCGACGAGGCCGCGCAGCTCGGCGGTGCCGCGGCGGTCGGCCGGCACGCAGGCGCTCTCGAGCAGCTCGTCCACGCGGTCGATGACGCTCGCGTCGCCGTGCAGGCGCGGCAGCTCGTGGAGGGCGCGGGCGATAGGCGCGGGCAGGCCGGCGGCGTCGACGGCCTCGTCGAGTGCCACGAGGTTCGAAGCGTGCACCTGGGCGAGGACCTCCTCGCGCAGGACCTCGTCGGCGACGTCTGCCTCGAGCAGGGCCAGAAGCGGCCGCACCGAGCCGGCGACGATGCGGACGTTGGGAATCTCGAGGGCGGATAGCGTGTCGGCCAGAAGCGAGACGACCTCG
>UQSV01000051.1 GCA_900543875.1 uncultured Coriobacteriaceae bacterium
CATGTGCTTGGGCTTCTGCCTGGGCTTGCGCTGCTCGCCCGCCTCGTCGCGACGCCGCTGCTGGGCCTGGGCGGCCGCACCACCCTTGTCACCCGGGCGACGGCGGCGACGCCTCGAGCTGCGCTGCTCGCCGCCCTCGGCCTGCTCCTGCCTGGCCCGTTGCTCGCGCTGGGGCCGCTGAGACTGCTCACCCTCGCCCTTCTGCACGTTGTGGCGACGCTCGCGGCGGCTCGTGGGCTGCTGCTCCTCGCGCTGCTCGCCCGCCTCCTGCTCGCTGTGATGACGACGCCTCGAGCGTCTGCCCTCACCAGGCGCGCTCTTCTTGGCAGAGGCGGAGTCGGACTGGCCCGGAAGGTTCTGGGCGTCCTCGACGGCAACCTCGACGGTCTTGTGCCTGCGGCGACGCCTCGTGGTCTCGCCCTCGGCAGACGGCGCCTGCGCGGTCTCAGCGGCCTCGGAGCGGCCGCCCTTGTTGCCGCCCTTGTTGCGACGGCGACGGCCCGAGCGGCCCTCGGTCACGAAGAGGTCCTCGGCAGCCACCGTCTCCTCGGGAATCAGACCGTTCTTACGGTCGATCTCCTCGAGCGCGGCACGGACCTCGGGACTCGCGAGGCGGTCCATCGTGGAGCGCAGCACCGTGTCGGGGCGGCACGGGCAGCCCAGCTCCTCGCTCTTCTTCTTGGCGGCATCGCTCGCCTCCATCTCGGCGAGCGGCACGCGGATCTGCTTGCCGTTCTCGAGGCGCAGGGCCAGCTGCTCCTTGGGCGTGTCGTACTCGACGATCTTGGCGGTGCCTAGCGGCGTCTGGATCACGGCGTTCTTCTTGGGCGCGCGCTGCTTGAAGTCGCGGTAGGCCTCGAACTCATAGCGCAGGCAGCACATGAGGCGCCCGCACGCGCCGCTGATCTTGTTGGAGTTGAGCGGCAGGTCCTGCTCCTTGGCCATGCGAATCGAGACGGGCTCGAAGCCGCTGCCAAAGCGCGTGCAGCACAGCTCTTGGCCGCAGTGGCCAAAGCCACCCATGAGGGCGGCCTCCTCGCGCACGCCAATCTGGCGCATGTCAACGCGCTCGTGCAACTCGCGCGAGAGGTCGCGGACGAGCTGGCGGAAGTCGATGCGATCGTCGGCGGAGAAATAGCACACGACCTTCTCGCCGCCAAAGAGGTACTCGACGGCAACGGGCTTCATGTCGAGGCCGCTCTTGGAGACGAGGCGGCGGAACGTCGGGAAGGCGCGGTCGCTGCGCTCGGCAAGCTTGTCGACGCGGTCGTAGTCCTCGTCGGTTGCCACGCGAATGACGCTCTTGAGCTTGGCGCCGTCGGTCTTGCGGTTGTACTCGGCTTGGTCGACCTCAAACGGGTCGCCCGTGGCCAGACCCATTTCGGTTCCGCGCTCGGTGGCGCAGATCACGTGGTCGCCCTCGACGGCGTCGGTGCCGGCAGGGTCAAACCACAGGTCGCGCGCGGCGTAGGCAAACTTCACCGGAATGACGGTGGGCATAGTGCCTCCTTGCAGGTGCACAGCATGGTCTCGAGGACCAGCTGGGGGGATACGTTATGGGCGAGGTCGTCATTGGCCTGGTCTACGGCACGCAGGGCCGCGAGCACGCCAGCGCTCGTCGCCCGAGAGGCGAGGCGCTCGACGACATCGGTAGAGTCGGAGTTGACGGCGGGCTCGTCCACGCCCTCGAGGCGCATGAGCACGTCGCGCAGCAGCGAGCTCGCCGCTGCTAGAAGTTCCATGATACCCGAACGCTCACGAGCCGTAAGCTCGCGCTTGTTGCGCTGCTCGATGAGCTTCTCGGCCTTGGTGGAGAGGTAGTCGGCGCTGCGCTCGAGCTCCTCGGCCTGGCGGCTCTTCACGTCGTCGAGCGGAGCCTGGGCGGCCAGGGTGAGGTCGCGGGCCGCGCAGAGCACGTCCCAGGCGTCGTCGCGGGCGAGACCGTCGAGCGTGCGCACCATGAGCAGGCGGGCGTCGCGACGCTTGTGCGAGGCGATGAACTCGACTGCGCGCTGCGGCGTCATCGTGACGTCGAGGGCGATGCGCGCGATGGCGTCACCCGCCCCAACGCCGCTCGCCTCGGCCACGCGGCGTGCCGCCTCGGCGGGGTTGCTCAGGCGAAACGGCACGAGCTGGCAGCGCGAGACGATCGTGGGCAGCACGGCGTCGGTCGCGCGGGCCATCAGCACGAACACGACACCCTCGGGAGGCTCCTCGATGGTCTTGAGCAGGGCGTTTGCCGAGGAGTCGCGCAGGGTGTCCACGCGGTCGAGGATGTAGACCTTGGAGGAGGCGCGCACGGGCGACAACGAGACGTCAGCGATGAGGTTGCGCACCTGCTCCACGACGTAGCCGCTTGCGCCCTCGGGCTCGATCCAGTGCACGTCGGGGTGGGTGCGGTGCGCCACGCGGATGCACTCGTCGCAGGCGTCGCAGCCGCCCTGCTCGCAGATGACGCACTGGGCAAGCGCCAGGGCGGCGTCCTGCTGGCCGCTACCGGGGGCGCCCACGAACAGGTAGGCGTGGCTGAACTTGCGCGAGCTCGCCACCGCGGCAAAGAAGTCGCGGACGCGCGGCTGGCCCGCAATGCGGTCGAGGGCTCGCGGCACCTCCCGCGTCGCCGTCTCTCGCACGCTACTCATGGGCCGCGCCAGTCCCCGCGGCCACGAGCTCGGCGTCAATGCGCAGGGCCACCTCGTCTGCCGTGCCCATCGCGTCGACAAGCCTCACGCGGGCGGGCTCGCGCTTGGCGAGCGCACGGTAGTCCTCACACACGCGCTGCTGGAAGGCAAGGCCATCGGCCTCCATGCGGTCGTGCTCGCCGCGGCCCTCGGCGCGCATGAAGGCGCACTCGGGTTCCATGTCGAGCACGATGGTGATGTCGGGCACAACGCCGCAGCTACCCAGCTCGTTCGCACGGGTCACGAGGGCGTCGTCCATGCCGCGGGCGCCGGCCTGGTAGGCGTGGGTCGAGTCGTAGAAGCGGTCGCACACGACGGTGGCCCCGCGCTCGAGGGCAGGCTCGATGACCTCGCACACGAGCTGGGCGCGAGCCGCCTCGAACAGGAGCAGCTCGCACTCGGGGGCCATCTCGGCGTTGGCGCGGTCGAGGATGAGCGAGCGGATCTTCTCGGAGATGGGGGTGCCGCCCGGCTCGCGCAGGCTCACGACCTCGGCGCCGGCCGCGCGCAGGCGCTCGACCAGCATCAACACCTGGGTCGACTTGCCCGCCCCATCGACGCCCTCGAGCGTGATGAACGTACCGCGACGCGCCATATGACCTCCCCAATCATCTCTTTGACCAGTTCTTCTATCCTACTCGCCCCCAGGCAGGCAGGGCTTCAGGCGCCCAAAGACCGAATGGGGATGACATAAACGCCATCAGGCAGCTGGTAGGCAACCTCAGCAAACTCGCTGGTAAACTGCGCGCCGTCACAAAATACGAATGTCTACGCACGCAAATTCCGAATGGTGACGTACACAAAATACGAATGCAGAAGCAACCAAAATACGAATAGAGGCCTGTGCCAGCTAGCTGGCACAGGCCCACAGTCAAAGCAGCTGGGCGCCAAAAGCCGCGACTGCCACGAGTAACGCGCTACCTCGCGGCCTTGCGGGCGGCGACGATCTGGTCGATGACCTGCAGCACGCCACGCTCCTCGTTGCTGGGGGCCACGAGGTTCGCGTGGTGCCGCATCTCGGGCACGGCATTGGCCATCATGTAGCCAAAGCCCACGTTCTCGAGCATCGTGGCGTCGTTGGGCGCGTCGCCAAAGGCGGCCATCTCGTCCGTGCCAATGCCCGTGAGCTCAGAGATCTTGTTGATGGCCGTGCCCTTGCTCACGCCGTCAGGCACGATGTCAACCCACATGATACCACCGCAGGCATAGGAGAACTCGTCGCCGATCTCGGCACGGTAGGAGTCGATCTTGTCCATCGCGTCGTTGTTGGGAAAGAGCACCGTGTACTTGTCGGCCTCGACGTCGAGCGTCGTGAGGTCGTCGACGAAGGTGCACTTGCTGTAGAAGTTGCGAATGAAGTCCTCCCAGGCGAGCGCGCGTCTGTCGACGTAGCAGCCCTCAATGCCGCAGACAAAACCAAAGTCGCCGCGCTCGCGCGTCACGCAGGCCATGCGGCGGTAGTCCTCGACCTTGAGGTTGGTCTGGAAGAGCAGTTTGCCACGGTCGAAGACGAGGCCGCCGTTGTCGGCGATGACCATCATCTTGTCGAAGAGCGGCCCCAGGTTGTCGCGCAGGGTGTACATGGGCCTGCCGCTCGCCACGGCAAGCTCGGCCCCCACGCTCTCGAGCGCGTCAATGCGCTCCTCGAGGCCATCGGGAATGGTGCTGTCCTCGAGCAGCAGCGACCCGTCCATGTCGGTCAGGACGAGACGGACGTTCTCGAGGCCCTCTGGCTGCGGACTAGACTCAAACATGCTTCCCCCTACTCGGCCGCCTCTCCGGACTTCTTCGAGGTGGCACGCTTGGTCGTCTTCTTGGTGGTTGTCTTCTTGGTGGCTGTCTTCTTGATGGTGGACTTGGCGGCGGTCTTCACGGCCGTCTTGGCCCCACCTCTCGCGGCGCCGGCGCGGACGCGCACGGGCGTCTTGCGCTCGTTGGTGGGGCAGTCCATGTTCACGCACTTCTTCCACGGGCCGCGGGCCGTCTCAACGATGATCATGGGCGCGCCGCACTCGGGGCACGTCTCGTCGGTGGCGGTGAGCTTACCGCGCGCAGGCAGCGGGTAGCTCACGCCGCAGTCGTCGTAGTTGGTGCAGCGGATGAAGCGCTTGCCCGAGCGCTCTGACTTGTGCGCGATGAGATCGCCATGACGGCCCGCCTCGGCGCACACCTTGCACTCGCCCACCTTGAGGTCGGGCTCGTAGTTGGTGGGGCACTTGGGGTTGACGCACATCTCGTAGGCCTTGGCGCGGAACGGCTTGCACTTGATGCGCGGCGCGCCGCACTCGGGGCACACGCCGGTCTCGCCCTCGATGGCCTCGTAACGCACGCCGCTCGGCAGCGGATAGGTCACGTCGCAGTCGGGCCAGCCCATGCAGCCCACGAAGCTGCCGCGGGTCTTGGCGCTCGACTTCACCACGAGGTCTTTGCCGCACTTGGGGCAGGTGCCCACGCGGGCGTCGGCCGTAACGGCATCGGCGATGGCCTCGCCCAGGTCGTCCTTGTGCTCGATGAGGGCGTCGAGCATGCCGGCGAGCAGCGCGCGGGAGTGGTAGACCACCTGGTCCTGGGAGTCCTGGCCCTGGGCCACCTTGGTCATGTCCTGCTCGAGCTCGCTGGTCATCTCGGCCGAGGTGATGCGCGGCGCGTAGGTGTGCAGGGCGTCGATGATGGCCATGCCCAGCTGGCTGGGCTCGACGGGGTCGTTCTTGAGGTACTTGACCGTGTAGAGGCGCTCGATGATGCTCGCGCGCGTCGACTTGGTGCCAAGACCGCGCTTCTCCATCTCCTGGATCAGCTTGCCCTGGCTGTAGCGCGCGGGAGGCTCGGTCTGCTTGGCCTCGAGCTTGAGGTCGGTCACGTCGACCTTATCGCCCTCAGACAGGGAGGGCAGCTGGTCGTCGCGCTTGAGGCCAAACGGGTAGATGGCACGGAACCCTGGCACCTTGAGCACGTCGCCCGAGGCGGAGAAGGGCTCGCCCGCGATGTCGATCGAAAGCTTGGTGCCCTCGATGGTCGCAGGGTCGGAGAGCGTGGCGAGGAAGCGCCGCGCGATGAGGTTGTAGAGCTTCCACTCAGCGGGCTGCAGCTTGTCCGGCGAGCCCACGCCCGTGGGGTAGATGGGCGGGTGATCGGTGTCGAACTGCTTGCCGCGCGTGGCATGGAGCTCGGGGGCGGCCACGAGCTTATTCACGTAGGGCGCGTACTGCGGCACGCCGGCGAGCATCTTGGCCGTGGCGCGCAGGTCGAGCGAGTCGGGGTAGACCGTGTTGTCGACGCGTGGGTACGAGATGAGACCGTCCATGTAGAGGCTCTCGGCAAGGCGCATCGTGCGGGCAGGCGAGAGGCCCTCCGCGGCGGCTGCGGCCTGCAGGCTCGTGGTGTTGAACGGCGCGGGCGGGCGCTGGGTGCGCGAGCGCTTGGTCACCGCGGTGACGATGCCCCCGGTGGCACCATCGACGTGGCCAAAGGCCGTGGTGGCGGCATCGTGGTCGGTGAAGCGGCCCTGCGCGTGGGCAATCCTGAAGGCGGCGTCGTCGAGCTCACCGGGGCCGGCGGCACGGCCGTTGATGACCCAGTAGTCCTGCGGCACGAAGGCGAGGCGCTCGCGCTCGCGCTCCACCACGAGGGCAAGTGTGGGCGTCTGCACGCGGCCGGCGCTGCGGACGTTGCCAAAGCCTCCGAAGCGCGCCATCGTGAGGTAGCGCGTGAGGGCGGCGCCCCAGATGAGGTCGATGTACTGGCGGCTCTCGCCGGCGTCGGCCAGGTTCTGATCGAGGTCGACGAGGTTGGCGAAGGCATGCTCGATCTCGGCGCGGGTGTAGGCGGAGTAGCGGGCACGCGAGACGGGCACGCCGGGGTTGACCTCGAGCACCTGGGCCAGCGCGTCGGAGCCGATGAGCTCGCCCTCGCGGTCGAAGTCCGTGCCAATGACAACCGAGTCGGCTTTCTTGGCGAGGTTCTTCAGCGAGCGGATGATGCCCTTCTCGGCGGGAAGCTTCTCGACAGGCGCCCACACAAGGTAGGGCAGGCTCGGGACCTTCCAGCCCTTGATGTCGACGCCGTCCTCGAGGAACGGCTTCTTCTTTTTGAACGGAGGACGGGGCAGGCCGTCGGGGACGTCGGCGGGAAGGACCTCGCCCTCGGCCGAGACGGCATACCAGCCCTGGCTGTCGCTGAACTTGAGCTCGGTGGGAAAGTCCGGCGCCAGGATGTGACCGCGCAGGCCAATCGTGACCCACTCCTCGCCACCGCGCGTAAAGCGGTAGACGGGAGTGTCGTAGACCTTGTCCTTCTTGGGCTTACCAGCCTCTGAGAGCAGGGCCGCGATCTTCTCGGCGGCATCGTTCTTCTCGGTGATGACGAGCTTCATGCGTTAATCCTCGTTGAACTTGTGCTCCTGGTACTCATCGCGCGACCACTTGAGCGACGCCTTGCCGTCGCGGGCCACGAGCACGCGGCGAGCCAGGAACAGGGAGGCCTCGTACAGCACGATGACCGCGGCGAACATCAGGAACATCGTGACGGGGCTTGCGTCGGGCGTCACGACGGCGCTGGCGACGAGCAGGCCAACGTAGATGAAGCGCCACTGCTCGCGCATGGTCTTGTAGGGCACGAGGTGGAAAATGAGCAGGTAGAAGATCACCAGGGGCAGCTCGAATGCGCAGCCAAAGCCAAGCTCGAGCAGGGTGATCATGTTGATGTAGTCCTCGGCGTTGGCGAAGGCGGCCGCGAAGTCGTTGGTCTGGTCGAGCATCCAGCCAAAGGTCGCCTGAAGGATTACCAGGTAGCAGAAGATCATGCCAAAGAAGAACAGAAAGACGAGGGCGGCCACCGTGGGGCCAACCCACTTCTGCTCGGAGGGCTTGAGCGCCGGCATGAAGAAGCCGAGCGTCTGGAAGATGATAATGGGGCAGCACACGATCACGGCAAAGAACATGGCCACCTTAAAGCGCAGGGTAAAGCCGCCGAGCGCCGTGGTGACGTAGAGCTTGCCGCCGTCGGGCATGAACTGGCGAATCGGGTCGATGAGAACCTGGATGAGCGTGGGCGTGGCCATGTAGACAACGACCGTCGTCACGAGCACGCACACGATGATGATGGTGAGGCGCCGCCTCAGCTCGCTCAGGTGATCGAGCAGCGGCATTCTTGCGGGTCCGACGGGCATTATGCGTCCTCCTCGTCGTTGAGGTCGTCATCGTCATCATCGTCGTCGAGGCCATAGAGGGCTGCGACGGAGGTGGGGGCGGGCTCAGGCTCGGGGTCTGCCTGCTCGGCCGGGGCGGCGTCGTCGTCGGCATCGGCGTCAGCCGGCGCTGCGGGGGCCTCACCGTCATCGGCCTTGGTGGCCTTCTCGGCAGCTGCAGCCTTCTCGGCAGCCAGGCGCGCGCGGCGCTCGGCGAAGGTCTCGGCCGGCTTGGCGGCTGCGACCTCCTCCTCGGTGAGGTCGGCGTCCTCCTCCTGGGCCTTGGCCGCGGCCTTGCCCATGGGCGAGTTGGCGGCGTCCTGGATGGGGTCGATGATCTCGGACTGGACGACCTTGGTCACGCCCTCCTGCGCGGTGCGGAACTGCCTGAGGGCACGACCAATGGTGCGGCCCATGCCCGGCAGTTTGTCCGGGCCAAACAGCAGGAACGCAAACACGAGAATGAGTATGAACTCTGTATCTCCGATGCCGAACACGTAAGCCTCCTTGGGCGATTGCGCGCGCCTCGAGGGGTGCGCACAAGTCTGCTAGTCCTGTACGTTCAGCGCTTTCTCAACGCCCAGAAGCCCCAGCACGCGGCGCACGTTGTGCTGCGGGTTAGCGACCTCGAAGCCGATGCCGTCCTCGTCGGCGCGGGTGGCGGCACCAACCAGCACGCCAATGCCAGTCGAGTCGATGTAGCTGGTCTCGGCAAGGTCGACCTCGACGCGGGCGGGCTTTGCGCCCAGTGCCTCGTCGACGGCCTCGCGGAGCTTGTCGGCGTTCGAGACGTCGACCTCGCCGGCGACGCTCACGAGGCGCGTCGCGTCGTTGGAAGTCGTGGTAATGGAAAGGTCCATGCCCATCCCCCCTTTGCTACTCGGCGCCTGCGGACGCGTCACCGGTGGTGGCGGCGTCGGCCGAGCTGGTGATTGACTGGAGCTGCGAGGTGACGTAGCTCTTCATGCCGTTCTCGTCGTTCGGGTCGACCTCGAGCGCCTTGTTGTAGGCGTCCTCGGCCTTGTTGGTGTCGCCCGTCTCCTGATAGATCATGCCGAGGTTGGCCCAGGCGGGCGCGTAGTCGGGCGTGGCGGCGACGAACTTCTCGAGCGCGGAGATGGCGCCGGCCGAGTCGCCCAGGTAGTACCGGCACAGCGCGCGGTTCACGTGCGCGGCGGCGGCGTCGTTGCTCTCGAGGTAGGTGTCATAGTAGCCCTCGGCCTTCTGGAGAAGGTCGGTGACGTGGGCGTTCTCCTCGTCGGTGCTGGCGTAGTTCTTTGCCATGTCGCCCCAGGTGAGGTAGGTGTTGGCGAGGTTAATGAGAGCCGCCGCGTCGTTGGGGTTACTCTCGAGCTTGGCCTCGAGCGAGTCTGCCGTGGACTGGTAGCGACTGTCGAGCTGGTCCATGTAGGAGTTGGTCGTGGCCGCGGTCTCGCTCGTCTGCGCGGCATCCTTGCTCGAACTCGAGCTCGAGGCCTGCATGCCCGAGACAATCGCCGACAGCGACGGCAGCAGGATGGAGCCCACCATGATGATGGACACGAGAATGACGGCAACGAGCACCAGCGGGCGGCGGCTCGAGGGCTTGACTGTGCGGCTGGGCTCGGACTCCTCGCTGGCGTGGTGGCCGCGGCCCGTCGCCCCCAGGTCTACGCTCTCGGGCTTCTCCTCGACCTGCTCGTGCTTCTTCGATGCCATACGATCCTCCTGCCATAGCCTCGCGGGGCCACCTACATATATGTACGTCCCCGCGTCAACCCTAGGGCCAAGAAGGACACGTGCGGCTCATTCTACCCCAAGCCACCAAATTACCATCCCGCAAGGATAGCAGAGCGGGCGGCGACGCTGCGCGCGCCACCGCCCCTCTCCTCGTCAAAGAACTGTCGAGCGCGGGGTCTTGCCCTCAAAGCCGCAGGGAACTGGGACAAAAAGCTTCGGGCTATTTTGTCCCAGGGCGCTAGCGGGCGGCGCGGGCAAGGCGTGCCGAGACGAGCTTCACGCAGGCAACGAACACGTCGAGCGCGGCGCCAAGGTCGTCGAGCGTGGGGTACGAGGGGGCAATGCGGATGTTGGTGTCGCGCGGGTCCTTGCCGTAGGGCCAGGTGGCGCCGGCACCGGTCATCTTGACGCCCAGATCTGCCGCCAGGGCAACGATCGCCTTGGCCGAGCCCTCGGGGCCGTCGAACGAGACGAAGTAGCCGCCCTTGGGGTGCGACCACGTGGCGCAGCCAAGCTCGCCCAGGCCCTCGGTGAGCTTGCGCTCCACCAGGTCAAAGCGGGGGCGAAGCACCTTGGCCTGCTCGGCCATGTGGGTGCGCACGGCGTCGGCGTTGGGCAGCCAGCGGGCGTGCATGAGCTGGGCGAGCTTGTCGGAGCACACGCGCTCCACGCCAAACCAGGTCCTGAGGTCAGCGATGTCGGCGGCGCTCGCGGCCACGGCGGCGATGCCGCTGCCCGGGAAGGTCACCTTGCTGGTCGAGGCGAACTCATAGACGAGGTTATCGCCGCCGGCCTCGGCCACGGCGCCAAAGACCTCGAGCAGCTCGTCGGGCTCGTCGGTGAGCTCGTGGACGATGTAGGCGTTGTCCCAGTAGATGCGGAAGTCGGGCGCGGCGGGCTTGAGCGCGGCCATGCGGCGCACGACCTCATCGGAGAAGGTGATGCCCGTGGGGTTGGAGTACTTGGGCACGCACCAGATGCCCTTGACCGACGGGTCGCCCTCGACGAGGCGCCGGACCTCGTCCATGTCGGGGCCGTCCGGGCCCATGGCGACGGGCACGTTCTCAAAGCCCACGTTGGCCGTCACGCCAAAGTGGCGGTCGTAGCCGGGGCTCGGGCACAGCCACCTGAGCGTGCCGCGCGCGGCCTGCTGGCACTGCGGCTCGCAGCCGGCGACGCCCTTGACCCAGCCGTGGAGCACGGCGTCGTGCATGATGTTGAGGCTCGACGAGCCGCCCAGCACGAGGTTTTCCGGGTTCACGCCCAAGATCTGGGCCATGAGGCAGCGGGCCGAGGGCACGCCGTCGGGGCAGCCGTAGTTGGCGGCGTCGACGCCATCGTCGGTGAGGTCGGAGGAGGAGGTCAGCACGTCGAGCATCGGGCGGGCCAAGTCGACCTGCTCGGGCGACGGCTTGCCGCGGGCCATGTCGAGCGCGAGGCCGCGGCTGCGCAGCTCCTCGACGTCGGCCTCGAGTCCCTTGATCTGCTCGTCCAGCTCCTCGGTGGTCATGCTCTCGTAGACGTTAGCCATGGTCGTCTCCATTCGCACATCTCAGGCGTCGGCGCGCCCCTGCACTGTGAGTATATGCGTTACCATGTGTCGCATGGATAAACCGCCCTACATTCCCAACTCAGACGAGTTTGGCGAGCTGCAGCGCTTCGTCGACTCGCTCTATGCCTCCGTCGAGTTTGTGGACAACCTCGACGCCCAGGTCATGGCCGAGACGTACGACCTCGACTACGACCTGCTCGAGATTGTCTCCTGCCTGCCCAGCGGCGTCTACGAGCGCGCCCGTCTCGCAGACCAGCTCAACTCGGCGCTGGCCGCCCACGGCTGGACCCAGCGCTTCGGCACGGTCGAGTAGCGCAAGAGGCACCGTCCCCGCGGACTGCGGCCCGCACCCGCCAACCAGGACGGGAACGCCATCCACGGCCCCGCGGCCGTCCGCGCCCGCCTGGCCAGCCCAGCCACACCAATCTGCATACACACAAAGACGCCCCGCCACGACCAATGCGTGACGGGGCGTCCCTTGTCTTGCAGCGCTACAGCGTGCGCGAGAAGGTCGCGGCCGCCCTACTCCTCCACGGGCTGCTCGGGACCCTCGGGCTTCTTGGTGGCAACGAGAATGAACACGCTGCCCACCACGGCCGCGACGACCGAGCCGGCGAGGATGGCGCACTTGGCGGCCAGCACCTCGCTCTCGACGGTGAAGGCCAGGCCCGCGATGAGTATCGACATCGTGAAGCCCAGGCCACCCATGAGGCCCACGCCCACGATCTGCTTCCAGTCGACACCGCGCGGCAGCTTGGCAAAGCCAATCTTCACTAGCATGAACGTCACGCCGATGATGCCGATGGGCTTGCCGAGAAAGGCGCCCAGGAACACGCCGCGGGTCACCGGGTCGGCGATGATGGCCGCGGGATCCGCGCCCACGAGGCACACCTGGGCGTTCACGAAGGCAAAGAGCGGCAGCACGAAGAAGTTCACGAACACCGAGATGGCGTTCTCGACGCGCTCGAGCGGCGGGGTCACGTGGTGCATGACCTGCTCGACGCCCTCGGCCGCAACCGTGAAGTCGTGCTGGCCCAGCACGTGGGACTCGGCATCGTAGGCGTCATCGAGCAGGTTGGCCTTGTCGGAGAGCCAGTCGCGCAGGGCATCGAGCTGGATGTCGGAGCGGGCCGGAAGGAACAGCGCGAGCACGACGCCCGCGAGCGTGGCGTGGATGCCCGAGTTGAACATGCACACCCACAGCACGAGGCCCACGAGGATGTACCAGCGCGAGCTGTAGACGTGGCAGTGATGCAGGGCCGCAAGCACCACGACGCAGCCAAGCGACGCGGCGAGCCACGGGATGCTCGGCGTCTGGCCGTAGAACACCGCGATCACGATGATGGCCAGGATGTCGTCTGCGATGGCGAGGGTCGAGAAGAACACCTTGGTGGCGGGCGCCACGCGGTCGCCCAGAAGCGACATGATGCCCAGCGCGAAGGCGATGTCGGTGGCCATCGGCACGGCCCAGCCGTGGGGCGCGCCGCCCTCGCCCAGGTTCAGCGCCATGTAGATGATCGACGGCACGGCCACGCCGCCCACGGCGGCGAGCATCGGCAGGGCCGCCTGGCGCGGGCGCCTCAGTTGGCCCACGGTCATCTCGTACTTGAGCTCGATGCCCACGAGCAGGAAGAAAATCGCCATGAGGAAGTCGTTGACGAACTGCTCGAGGGTGATCGTGGCAGACCAATCGCCGATGCCAAGCGTGAGGCCCGTCTCAAAGAAGTGGTGGACCGTCTCGTAGGCGGGGGTGTTGGCCACGATGACGGCGAGGATCGCCGCGAGCACCATGACCGCGGCGGCAATGGTGCCGTTCGACGTGATCTTGTGACGCGAGTCTCGCTTCTCAATGCGCTGCGCCACCGCATCGACGCGGATGATCTCCTCGTCGATGACGGACTCTGGGGTCTGGGGCATGTCACATCCTTCTTCTGGGCGCGTGGCCCGAACGTGCGGGTTGGTGCCCGCGTCTCAAGAAGGCCGCCGGCGCATGCGCCGGCGGCCCAGTCTCAATCTATCTACCCGTACGGCCCCGCGCCCGGCGTCAGCCCATCGTGCGCCCCACGGGAACTCCACGAGTCCCTACTCGGCGGCAGCCAGGATCGGAGCGGCGACCTGCTTCTTGCGGGAGAGGACACCCGGCATCCAGACGCCGTCGTGCTCGTCGGCGATGCC
>UQSV01000052.1 GCA_900543875.1 uncultured Coriobacteriaceae bacterium
ACGCGCATGCCCTCGCTCGCGAGCGCCTCGGCGCGTGCCGTGACCTGCGCCGCGAACGCGCTGTCGAGTGGCTTTGCCGTGCCATCGACCTCGACCGCGCTGCAGATGGCGAGCACCTCCTCGATGGCGCCCTTGGTGATCATGGCGGTGCGGCCCCGCTCGTCTCCCACCACCACGGACACGCGGCGGCGCTCGAAGTCGAACGGCAGCTCGTCGATGGCGTAGCGGCCGGCGGCGAGGTCGCCCGTCTCGGCCGCGTCGCCGCGCGCCCCGCTGGCGGCTGCGGCCTCGGCACGGGCGCGGTCGATGATGGCGTTGTCGATGAGGTTCTTGACGCCCGTCGAGAGGTAGCTGTTGAGGAAGGCGTAGCGCAACACGCGCGCGTCCTCCTGGCCGGCAACGTTGAGGTAGCGCTCGAGGACGATGCGGTCCTCGGTGAGGGTGCCGGTCTTGTCGGTGCACAGGATGTCGATGCCGCCCAGGTCCTGCACGGCGTCGAGGCGCTTCACGATGACCTGCTCGCCCGACAGGTCGACCGCCCCCTTGCCCAGGCAGGTGGTCACGAGCATCGGCAGCATCTCGGGCGTGAGGCCCACGGCCACGGACAGCGAGAAGAGCAGCGCGTCGACCCAGTTGCCCTTCGTGACACTCGAGATGACGAAGACAACGGGCAGGACGACGAGCATGAGGCGCATGAGCAGGCGGCTCGTGGCGGCGATGCCGCGGTCGGTTGCGGTGGTGCGGCGACGTCCCGCGAGCATGCCCGTGGCCTCGCCAAACATGGTGCGCGCGCCGGTCGCCACGACCACGCCGCGGCCGTGGCCGGAGATGACGGTCGAGCCCATGAGCGCGAGTGTGGGCAGGTCGGTGACGGCGGCGTTGGCGGGCTCGCTGGCCGTGGTGGGCGAGAGGGGCGTGGCGCTCTTCTCGACCGGGTCGGACTCGCCGGTGAGCGAGGCCTGGCTCACGAACAGGTCGCGCGCGGCGATGATGCGCAGGTCTGCGGGCACGACGTCGCCCGAGGAGAGGTGCACGACGTCGCCCACGACGATCTCGTCGACGGGGGTCTCGTTGCCGCCGTCTCCGTCGCGCTCGACGTTGGCGCAGGTCTCGACCAGCTCGGCGAGCGAGCTGGCTGCCGCGGCGCTCTTCTCGTCCTGGATGAAGCGCAGGACGCCCGAGACGAGCACCATGGCGCCGATGATGAGCGGGGTGGTGAGGTCACGCGCGCCGGGGGCGGCGAAGGTCCAGTCGGTGAGGACCGAGACGGTCGCAATGAGCACGAGGATGTAGGTGAAGGGGTCGGCGAAGGCCGCGGCGAGGCGCCGCGGAAGCGGGCGCGCGGTGGCGTGGACCTGGGCGTTTGCGCCCCAGAGCTCGCGGGCGGTGTCGACACTCGCGCTGTTGAGGCCCTCTTCGGTGGTGTTGAGCTCGGCGAGGAGGTCTGCGGCGGGTGCGGACGCGGCGTGGCGCAGCCAGTCGAGCTGGCCGGCGCTTGCCTTGGGGGCGTTTGCGTTGGTGCTGGTGGTGGCGTTGTCGCGGCGGGCGACAAGGCGGAGGAAGAGGTTGCGCAGCATCATGGCGCACCTCGCAATCCCGGGACTTGCGTGGGGTGGCCGGCTGGCGGCGGCCCCGGGCTACGCGCGGTGGCGGGCCGTGCGCGAGCGTGCGCGGCCGGAGGCTACCTGCGTGCGGTGCGCGCCTTCCCGAGGATGCGCACCATGCCCATGTTGTGGACGAGAATGAGTTGGCAACTGTGACTGGAACCGTCGCTCATGGCGCACCTCCTTGGGGTTGATGGGGCGGGGCCGTGTGGCCCGCGTTGAGTGGAACCGTGTGGCCTGCGTTGGCCGGGACGTGACCCGCTGTAATTTCCGCAGGGGATGATACGCGGCCGTCCGCGTGGTGTCAACGAGATTTTATGGCTTCTCGCGTTGGTGGGCGACCCTGCGACACGCTCGCGGGCCGCTGCTACATGTGGGTGGCGCACATCCAGATGACCCAGGCGAGCAGGCCCATGGCGATGAGGCGCTTCATGAGCGGCACGAGCGAGCGGCGGTCGATCGAGCGGCCCAGGGCATGGTAGATGGGTATCGTGAGCAGCAGCAACGCCGGCAGCCACGTGCCTGTGGAAAGGCCGAGCATCACCACGACGATCGCCACGAACGCGCCGTAGGGGATGCGGTTCCACGTGCGCAGAAACGGGCTCGTGCTGCCCAGGTCTGGCCCGAGCTTCTCGCGCGCCTCGCGCCAGCTCGCGTAGTTCACGCCGTCGACGATGACGCCGCCGGCCCCGTCGGACTCGACGCTGTGGCCCTTTGCGTCTTGCACGTGCAGGCCCTTGCGGCCGATATGCACGTGCTCATTCTTTGCCTCGTTGTCCACGTGGATGCCGTCCCAGCTCACGTGGACCTCCTCGCCGGGCTTCGAGACGTGGATGCCGTCCCAACCGATACTCACGTGGTCTTTGGACGAGGCGGCGGAGCTGGCGTCGGCGGCACCGTCGGTATCGCTTGCGGCGTCGGCAGCGTTTTGCGTGTGGTCGGCAGCCTTGCACGCGGCGTCGTCGGGGTCGTCGCCCTGCTCGGCATCGGTGGCCTCGGTGGTGTTCGCCTCGGGCTCGGCCGAGCCGCTGCCCTGCTCGTCCGTGTCGTAGAGCAGCTCGTCGAGGGTGACGCCGTAGAGCGCGGCCAGCGCGATGAGGTTGTCGGTGTCGGGCGAGGCCTCGGAGCGCTCCCACTTCGAGACGGCCTGGCGGCTCACGCCGAGCTTGGCGGCGAGCGCCTCCTGGGAGAGTCCCGCCACGCGGCGGCGGTTGGCGAGCCTGCTTGCGATCTGAACGTCCATGACGGTCCTTTGCGTAGGGCGGGGCGAGCCCGCGGTGGTCGATGGCCCAGATGCTAGGCGGGCGCGCCCGGTTGCGACACCAACTCTGGTTTGAACTTTGCCGCTTGTGTGTCAACTAGCGGTTGCGTGTGGCATCTACCTGCGATTTTACCGAGCCGGGACAGAGGGACGCGCCTTTTGTCCCGCTTGCGGCGTGACAGTAGGCACGTCCTTCCGTCACGCTGGGCTACAGGAGGAAGTCGGCTGTGGGGATGGTGCGGGCGGCGCGGGCGTCGGGCGCGGCGATCGTGTCGGCGGCGTGGCCGATGGCGAGCATGTGGTGGGGGTAGACGCCCTCGGGAAGGGCGAGGGCCTGTGTGGCGACGGACGGGTCAAAGGCACAGACCCAGCAGGTGCCCAGGCCCAGCTCGGTGGCCTGCATCATCATCTGGTCGCAGACGATC
This sequence comes from uncultured Coriobacteriaceae bacterium, assembly GCA_900543875.1. Taxonomy (GTDB): domain Bacteria; phylum Actinomycetota; class Coriobacteriia; order Coriobacteriales; family Atopobiaceae; genus Parolsenella. The sequence continues at coordinate 3,291 of UQSV01000052.1, forward strand.
GACGAGTCGATGGTCGCGGCAGAGAGGCCGTCGGCGCGGCGGGTCCAGGCCTGGCCCTCGACCGTGCAGACGACGAGGACGAGAGGGGCGCCAAAGACGCTGCCGTCGCGCTCGAAGCGCGGCTGGGCGCTGGCGGCCGCGGCGAGGCGCTCGGGCGTGTTGCACACGAGCACGCGCGTGGGGTGCTTGTTGCAGGCGGAAGGGGCGATGCGGCCGGCCTCGACGATGAGGTCGAGGTCCGTGCTCGAGACGGGCTCGTTGGTGTAGCTGCGGCACGAGTAGCGCGCTAGCGTGAGGTCTGCGAAGGCCATGGCTCTCCAATCTGGGTGGGTTCGCTGTTTCCATCATACGTGTGACGGGGGTGCGAGGTGCGTGCGCCCGCGAGTGAGCAGGGCGTCTCGGCACGAGCCTGCGGAGGTTTGCCTCTGTTGGCCTTACCTATTTCGCCGCTATGCCGACGGCACGTGTAATGAAATGCAAATCGCGGTGAAACATACCCTATTTTTTCTGACACGAAAATTGCCGCAGCTAAGGGGGACTTCTGTAATTGAAGGTCTTCAGATTCGAATCGATGATAGATATCAAGGAGGTGCGAGATGATTGAGTTGACGGGGAGACAGCGAGCGTGTTTGCGCGCCCTGTGCGTTCGCGGTGGCTTCTCGACGGTGGAATCCCTCGCCCGCATGTTTGACGTGTCAAGCCGAACGATGCGCACTGATCTTAAGGCTATAGAGTCGTTTGCCTTGGATAATGGCTGTTCCATTGAGAGGGTGCCCGGAAAGGGCGTCCGCCTCTCCGCGTCAAAGGCGTCTAGCCTTCGTTTGCGTGACATGCTTGATGACGGTGAGAATCGTGTCTACGAGCGTCGGGAGCGCGATGCTATTGCCGAGCTCTTGCTCACCCTTCGTCCCGTCGTTAAGTTTCAGGACATTTCAAATTATTGTCACGTTAGCAAGCAAACCATAGCCTCTCACTTCAGTGACGTTGACGATTTCTATGAGGAGAACGGGGTCGAAGTAATTCGTGAGCCGGGCGTGGGGTCTCATCTGGCCGGTGCGGAAATCGACGTCAGGCGCTGTTTCCTGGGTCTCGTATCTGACGTTGAGCTTTATAGCGTGTTGCGCCCACTCCTAATTGACGAGTTGCTTGCGGAATATGGTGATAAGGCCGCCGTTCTCATCGATGCCGTTCAAGAGGCCCGACAAGTCGTTTTTGCCGATCAGGAACGGTTGGCAATCGTTATTTCCTTTGTGCTCATGCGCATTTCTCGGTCATGTATGCTGCCCGCGGGTGCGACGGACGAGGAATTCGATATCGGTTCGCAGGACGACCCCGGTATTGGTCGTCTGCTGAGCGAGTATGACAATCTGCTGCCTACTGAGCCAGAAATTGTCTTCGTTGCTTCAATCCTGCTGTCGCAGAGGCTCAGCGGGACTCGTCGAATTGTTGACGAGCGACATGCGGGCAACGATGAGGCGAGCAGTATATCGCGAGAGCTTGTTTGCGCTCTTCGAGAGCTGCACGAAATTGATGAGTCATCGCTTCAGCATGTACTTGAAGGCTTTACCCGCCATTTGCGCGCTGCAATCTACCGCAGCCGCAATGGCATCCAGATACAGGCGGAGGTTCCTGTCCAAATTACGAGCTCTATTCCTCTGCTGTACGACTTTACGCGAAAGCACCTTGCTGCTGTTGAGACCCGTTATGGCATCTCTCTCAACGACAGCGAAGTTGCCTACATCGCCATGTACCTTGACGCGATATACGAGACGAGCGTTCGCGACGCCGTCGCCTTGGATGTTCTGTTTGCGTGCTCGTTTGGCCTCGCCTCAAGCTCGATTTTAATGACGCGGCTGTCCCACGCCCTGGCCGACTGCCATGTTGTGGGGCCGATGTCGTTGGAAGAGGCGAAGGAGTACATCGATTCGCACAATGTGGACCTCGTTATTACAACGAACCACTTCGATTGCGAAGGCGCGCCGGTGCTTGAGGTCGATCCCCTGCTGAATCAGGAAGCGCTCGATGCCGTGAAGCGACAGATCACTACGGCTTCCTATTCGAAGCTGTGCTCATCGTTTTTGCGCTCCTATTCAGCGAAGTCTGCCGACGGTGAGACGAGTTCGGTCCGCGAGGTGGTTGATCCCTCCGCTGTTCAGGTTGGTGTCGAGTGCGACGACTGGAGAGAGGCGATTCGGAAGGCCGCCAACCCCCTGCTGAGGGCTGGATATATCGAGCAGCATTACGTCGATCGGATGGTCTCGGCTGTTGAGGACTACGGACCATACATGGTCCTTACGCCTGGTATGGCCTATGTCCACGCGGGCGTTAACGACGGGATACGTGACAACTGCGCGGCCATATTGGTGCTCAGTCACCCAATTGCCTTTGGCCCTGCTGGAGAAAAACGGGTGAGAGGAATAGCAGTGCTTGGCATACGAGACAAGGAGCGAAGCGATTTGCTGAGCCTGGCTTCGATTTTCGAACGCGATAGCAACTTGCGCACGCTCGAGAGCCCCGAGTTGGATGTCGAGTCCGTGCTTGGAATGCATGACTGAAGGGAGGTGGGGAGATGGAGAATGTTGCCCTTTGCAATGTGAGGTATGGGCTTCATGCCGAAAGCTGGGAAGAAGCGATTGAGGATGCTGCGCATCCTTTGGTTGAATGCGGCTCAATTGATGAACTGTACGTTCACAGGATGATTGAGAGCGTCAACAAGCTGGGTCCCTACATCGTGATAATGCCGGGGCTTGCGCTGGCGCACGCTGCGCCCGGCGAGGGCGTCAATAAGAGCGACCTGTCGCTTGCGCTGTTCGATTCCGATATCCAGTTCCACTGCGATAACGATCCTGTTCGTATCGTCATGTGCCTAGCGTGCACTGATCCGGAAGCGCACGTTGCTCGTCTCCAGAGAGTGGCTGAGAAGCTGCTCGAGGATGGATTCCTCGACGCTCTTTTGTCGTGCGAATCGGCCGAAGCGCTTTATGCACTCATTAACGGTTAGCTGTGGTTCGCGCGGGCTGACGAGACCACGTCACTACCCGCGATGGCAGAAAGGGGATCAAATGGGAGTGCCAAAAATCCAGACGGTGTGTGGCTATGGGTGCGGCAGCTCGTTGCTTCTTCGCACCAATATCCAGAAGATCGCGAAGGCTCATGACATCGAGATCGAGGCGTTCTGTGGCGACGTAAACACATGCTGCGCCAATGATTGCGACGTCATCTTTATCTCTCGTGAGCTCGGTGAGCGCATCAAGGATAGGGTCAAAGTTCCCGTGATTGAGATCGATAACTTCATGGACAAAAAAGAGGTCGAGGAAAAGACCTTGACTTACCTCGAATCGCGCTAGGAAAAATAAAGGAAGGAGCTAGGCATGGAAGCCGTTCTTAACTTCATCATCAGCGAGATCTTTGGCCAGGGAGCCATCTTCCTTGCGCTGATCGCCTGCATTGGACTCATCCTTCAGAAGAAGTCCTTCTCAGAGATAGTGCGCGGCACGGTGATGACCGCGGTGGGCTTCTTCGTCCTTTCGACGGGTACCGGACTTATCACGGGCAACTCCATCGATGGCATCTCGACGGCATTTAATACCGTGATGCCCCAGGCAGTGCCCTCAACTACCGTTGACATCGGTACGGAATACGGCACCGAGATTGGCATCGTGATGATCGTGGCATTTGCCATCAACGTCCTGGTCGCTCGCTTTACTAAGTGGAAGTCCATCTTCCTGACGGGCCACATGCTCTATTGGTTCCCGTTCGTGTTCATTGCCGCCGGCGTCGACGCCGGTCTCACGGGTGGCAAGCTCATCATCCTCGCCGCGATCTTCACCGCTCTTTACATGATTGTGTCCCCGAACCTCATGCGCCCCTTTGTTAAGGAGGTTACGGGTGATGACTCCTTTACCATCGGCCACCCCACGACGTGCCTTTCCGTGATCTCTGGTCTTCTGGGCAAGGCATTTGGCAACAAGGAGCACTCTACTGAGGACCTCAAGTTCCCCAAGTCGCTTGGCTTTCTGCGCGAGATTGCCATCACGGGTTCCATCACCATTGCTATCACTTATATCGTGATGTACTTCATCCTGATTGCCAATGGCCAGGACCCCGCGGTGGTCTGGGGATATGCCGACGGTAACACGGGCATCTTCACTTACATCTTTACCCACGCAATCTACTTCGGCGTTGGCATCACCATCATGCTGCAGGGCGTTCGTATGCTTATCTCCGAGATCGTGCCTGCCTTCCAGGGCATTGCGGAGAAGGTCGTCCCCAACGCTATCCCCGCCCTCGATGTCCCCGTTATCTTCCCGTATGCGCCTAACGCCCTGCTCATCGGCTTCATGGTTGCTATGGTCACCTCCATCGTTACGATTCTGATTACCGGCGCCGCCGGAATTTTCCCGACGGTCGTCATCCCCCTGATCTCGACCTGCTTCTTCGAGATTGGCTGTGCTTCTATTGTTGGTAACGCGACGGGTGGTGTTCGTGGCGCCATTGTCGGCGCTGCCGTTAGCGGCATCATTGCCGTCTTCCTTGTGGGCTTTGGTGCCTACTTCTTCAACAACACGATTCAGCAGTGGATGCTGGTCTACGGAGGCCAGGACTTCGACCTCTGGGGCATGGTCGTGGGTGCTGTTGCCAGGCTGATTGCTTAGGTCCCCGTGCCTGACATCTGACCTGTTCGCCGTGGCGCGCCCGACTAACCTTTCGGGCGCGCCACTATTTGATTGGAGGGGCAATTGAGTTCAAGTACTTTGAAGTCATTAAGGGCCTGATTGAGAAGGTTGAGACAGAAGAGTCGCCCCGCATGGAGCTGTGCGTCGATGCCCTCTTTGGCTGCGTAAAGAGAAAGAACTCGATATATGCCTTTGGTGCGAGCCATGCGGGAATCCTTACCGAAGAGCTGTTCTACCGGGCTGGCGGCTGCATGTTGATTAACCCGATCTTTGCTCGGGAGCTCATGCTCGATACCAAGCCGGTTACCCACACGAGTTCCATGGAGCGCTTGACGGGCTACGGCAGTGCCGTCGCACGAGACCAAGTTGACTTTAAAGAGGGCGATGTCCTGATCGTTCACTCCGTCTCGGGAAGAAACCCCGTAGGAATCGAGATGGCCATGGCGGCCAAGGAAGCGGGCGGTACTGTCATTGCGATTACGAACCTGTCGTATTCAAAATCGGTTGAGTCGCGGCATCCTAGCGGGAAGCGCCTCTTTGAAATTGCCGATATTGTTCTGGATAACCATGGCGATGTTGGCGATGCGGCCGTTTCGATTGACGGACTCGATCAGAAGGTTGCCCCGACATCAACGGTCGTCGGGGCCACGATGCTTGATGCCATCGTGGCCGCTCTCGTGCAAAAGCTTGTCAACTCGGGCATGAAGCACCCGCCCGTGTTCTATAGCGCCAATCTCGATGGGGGCGATGAACTAAACAAGCGACTGTTTGAAGAGTACAAGGACTGCATCCACTACGAGTTGTAGCCATGCAACAAAAGCTCTTGGCGCCGGGGCTTCGGCGCCAAGCCTACGGGCCGGACGCCTTGCGCGCCCGGCCCTTCTCGCGCAGATCCTAGGCTAGGGAAGTGGGGCCGAGTCGGTCGGCCTCGGTAACGGGGCGCAGGACGTGCGCGGGCGAGCCTACGGCCACGACGCCCGCGGGGATGTCGCGCACGACGGTCGAGCCCGCGCCGATGACCGAGCCCGCGCCAATCGTCACGCCGGGGCACACGGTGACGTTTGCTCCCAGCCAGACGTTCTCGCCCAGTGTGATGGGCGCAGACGTCAGCAGCCCCGCTGTGCGCTGCTCGGCATCGATCGAATGGCCGGCGCACGTCAGCACGCAGCCCGGCGCGATGAAGCAGCCCGCCCCCAGCGTGATGGGCGACGTATCGAGAAACGAGCAGTTGTAATTGATGAGTGCCATGCCCAGCGCGTGGATGTTGAAGCCGTAGTCGCATCTGAATCCTGCCGAGACGAGTGTGGTCTTGCCCGCCGTGCCGAACAGTTCCCGTACGATGGCGTTGCGTGTGGCCTCGTCGGTGGGATCGGTCTGGTCGAGTCGCCAGCACAGGTGTTTGGCGCGTCCCTGCAGGTGGGTGGGCACGTCCCTGAACGAGGCCACATAGGGCTCGTTCGTGCGCATGATTTCTTCGATGGCTCTCATGGCTCTCCTGTCTGGCGATGTGGTGCTCGGGCATGCGGCGGCATGGCTGTGTGGCGGCGTGATCATGTGGCGTGACGCGTGCGACGACGTGGCCGTGCGTCCCGGTCGCATGGCGGCATTGCTACGTGCCTCCTACGGCGCGTGGCCGCGCAGCGCTGCGGCGCGGTATCCTTGAGCCCATGATAGTAGCTAGACCGGGGAGGGAAGCGTCATGGCCCAAGGCGGCGGGATTCTCGAGAAGCAAAACATCTGCACCTATGTCGAGAACAACCTCGACACCTTTGCCGAGCGGCCCCTTTGCGCGCCCGACAGCCTTGTGCTCTCGTGGTTCTCGAACTTTAGGCTCGAGGCGCTTGGCGGCCAGTTCGACGGCTGGGACATCACGTCTGCCGCCGCCCCGCGCCTGCGCGACGCCCTGCGCGCCGAGTGCTTCGACGGCCTCTTTGACCTGTGGGACCCCGAGAGTTGCCGCCGCCTGCTGCAGGCCATGGCCGCAAGCCCGCGCTTTCGCGACATCCGCGTGGGCGGCTTTAGGCTGAGACGCGACACAACCGACCCCGAGTGGCCCAAGCAGTTCGCCGCCGTGACCCTCTTGCTCGACGATGGTACCGCCTATCTGGCCTTTCGCGGCACCGATGCCACCTTTGACGGCTGGCGCGAGGACTTCAACATGACCTTTGCGCGTCCCGTGCCGGCCCAGGCCGAGGCCTTCCTCTACCTGCTCGACGCGGCCGAGGCCTGCCCGGGCGCCCCACTTGTGCTGGGTGGCCACTCCAAGGGCGGAAACCTCGCCGTCTACGCCGCCGCCGAGGCGCCTGCCGAGATTCGCGAGCGCGTCTCGCGCGTCTACTCGCACGACGGCCCTGGCTTTGACGCTGAGTTCCTGGCCAGTGAGGGCTATTGCGCCATCGCAGGGCGCGTCGACAAGACCCTGCCGCAGAGCTCGGTGGTGGGCATGATGCTCGAGAACCAGGAGGACTACTCGGTGGTCCGCAGCACGAGCGTGGGGATCTTCCAGCACGACCCGTTCTCCTGGGTGGTCGATGGCTGCTCGTTTGTCGAGGTGGAGGGCCTGTCCGCGGGTGCGCGCCACGTTGACGCCGCCCTCAACGACTGGATCTGCGGCCGCACGCCCGCCGAGCGCGATCGCTTCACGAGCGAGCTGTTTGGCCTGCTGGGTGCAACGAATGCCACCACCATGGCCGAGGCCCGCGAGCGTTGGCGCACCTCGCTGCCCGCGATGGCCGCCCATCTCGCCGACATGGACCCCGAGACCCGCCGCTTCATGCTCAAGACGGTGGGCGCGCTCGTGCGCGACTTGCTGCCCGGCAGCGAGTCCGGCTCAGATGAAGACAGCGCCCCGGCCGATGCGGGCGAGGATGGCACCGAGACGGACGAGGCCGAGTCGCTTGGCTCGCGCATCCTTGCGCTACTGCCTGCCTCCCTTAGCGATACCGAGAAGGGTGAGGGTGCCGCCACCGCGCCCTCTGCCAGCGAAAACGCTGCTGAGAAGAACGAGGCGTAGCGAGCGCTCGCGGCGCCCTTCTCGCGCTTCTCGCCCCTCTCGCCCTAGTTCTCGATGCTGTCGATGAGCGCCTGGGCCACGCGCAGGCCGTCGGTCGCGGCGCTCATGATGCCGCCCGCGTAGCCTGCACCCTCGCCGGCCGGGTAGAGGCCCGCGTGGCTTACGCTCTGGAGGCCTGCCCCGCGCGTGACGCGCACCGGCGAGCTCGAGCGGCTCTCGATGCCGGTGAGCACGGCCTCGGCGTCGTCGAATCCGCGCAGGTGGTGGGCCATGTCGGGGATGGCGGCGCGCAGGGTATCGCTGATGTAGGCGGGCAGGCACGCGTCGAGGGCACCCCAGGCCACGCCGCGCGGGTAGGTGGGCGCCACGCGCCCCGCCGCGCTCGACGGCTGGCGCGCCAGGAAGTCTCCCACGAGCTGCGCGGGTGCCACGAAGCCGCCCCCGCCCAGCTCGAAGGCCGCGCGCTCGCACTGACGCTGCAGCTCAACGCCCGCGAGGACGTCGTCTCCCGCAAGGTCCGTGGGAAGCACGTTCGCGAGCAGGCCCGAGTTGGCGTTGGTGCCCGCGCGCGCCGCGAGGCTCATGCCGTTCGTGACCACGCCGCCCTGCTCGCTCGCCGCGGCCACGACGTAGCCGCCGGGGCACATGCAGAACGAGTAGGCGCTGCGGCCGCTGGGTAGGTGGCTCACGAGCTTGTAGGGGGCGGCGCCCAGGCTGGGGTGCCCCGCGGCCGGGCCGTACTGGGCGTGGTCAATGTCTGCCTGCAGGTGCTCGATGCGCACGCCCATCGCGAACGTCTTGCGCTCGAGGGTTACGCCGACGTCGCGCAGCAGCGAGAACACGTCGCGGGCCGAGTGGCCGCAGGCGAGCACGAGTCTGCTCGTGGGCACGCGGCGCTCGCTCACGATGCCGCCCTCGCTCGTGGTGGCGAGTCTCACGCCGGCCACGCGCGGCGTTGCCGTGCCACCCTCCCAGTCGATTCCCACGAGCCTCGTGCGGGTGGCGACCTCGCCGCCCAGCTCGCGGATGCGCGCACAGATGTGTTCGACCACGCCAGGGAGCACGTCGGACCCGATGTGGGGCTTGGCGTCCCAGGCGATGCTCTCGGCCGCTCCCGCCTCGATGAACGTGTCGAGGACGAGGCGGTGCAGCGGGCTCTTGGTGCCCGTGGTGAGCTTGCCGTCAGAGAAGGTTCCGGCGCCGCCCGCGCCAAACTGGATGTTGCTCTCGACGTCGAGCTCGCCCGTCTCGCTGAAGCGGGCCACGGCTTGCTCGCGGCGCGCGGCGTCGTCGCCGCGCTCGACCAGCAGCGGCTCGAGGCCGGCGTTTGCGAGCGCGAGCGCGCAGAACAGGCCCGCGCAGCCTGCGCCCACCACGACGGGACGGCTCTCGTAGCTGCCCCGGATGGGCGAGGGAAGCCGAGGCGTCGAGGCCACGACCTGGCGCACCCCGCGGTCGTCGCGACGGCGCGCGAGACGGGCGAGCAGGCGCTCCTCGGCCGCCTGGCCCCCGCGCAGCGAGACGCGTGCGGTGCAGGTGAGGTGTACGGCGCTCTTCTTGCGCGCGTCGATGGAGCGGCGGCGCAGCTCGACGCCCGTGACCTCGTCGGGCGCCA
>UQSV01000053.1 GCA_900543875.1 uncultured Coriobacteriaceae bacterium
GGTCAGGGTGTTCAGCAGCGTGGACTTGCCCGCATTCGTGTAGCCGACAATGGCAACCAGCGGCAGCTCGGCCTTTTTGCGCTGGCGGCGCTGCACAGAGCGCACCTGACGCACCTGCTCCAGATCACGGCGCAGCTTGTCGATGCGGCTGCGGATGTGACGGCGGTCGCTCTCCAGCTTGCTCTCACCGGGTCCGCGCGTGCCGATGCCGCCGCCGAGACGGCTCATCGCCTTGCCCATACCTGCCAGACGCGGCAGAATGTACTGGTACTGCGCCAGCTCGACCTGCAGCTTGCCCTCGCCGGTGTGCGCACGCTGCGCGAAAATATCGAGGATGAGCGCCGAGCGGTCGAGTACCGTGCGGCCGGTCAGTTCCTCCAGATTGCTCATCTGCGACGGCGACAGCTCATTGTCGAACAGGATCAGACTTGCGTCGTTCATCTCGGCAAGCTGCTTGACCTCTTCCGCCTTGCCCTCGCCGATAAACGTACGGGCATCCGGCGCCGGACGGCGCTGCAGCGTCATCGCAACGGCCTCCGCACCGGCAGTCTCCGCCAGCGCGCGCAGCTCGTCCATCGTGCGCTCGTCCGCATCCTGATCGGCATTGAAGCTCGGACACGACAGACCGACCAGAACCGCCCGTTCGATCTGCTTTTCTTCTGTTTGATTGGTAAACGGCATGGAAAATTCCTCCTTGCTGTTAAATTATCCTCTGTATTTATTACACCCAAACGCAAAACCGTACAAGACTTGATTTTCCGTCCGATTTGCGGTAATATAAAGGTAAACAAAGTGAATATTTTTCCGTCACGGCAAACCGTGGCGGATTTTTGTTATATAGAAAATGCCCTATCGTTGTAAGTCAGCGCACCCTGCGGTAACATCTGTTATCAAATTAAACTCGTAGTTGCTGTCCATAACAACGCGTAAACGAGTTGCGCGGCACAGATATGCCGCGCCTGCGCAGACTAAACCACCTGTGTAGCAGTACGGTATCCGACACTGCGAATAGGTTGAGAAAGACACGGAAGAAAAAATCCTCTGCCGTTCCCCTTTTCGGAGCGGTCGCTGCTCTCTGATTTTCGCCAGACTATGAAATAAAGGAAACTGGAGTCCCAAGAGGATAGAAACCTTGGTGTCTATCCTTTTGGTGCCCCAGCCAAGGTTTGGCACCCATTCCGCATTCTTTAGCAAAAAATTTATTCCTCAAGATACATTATGAAAAAGGAGGCTTGCCCTATGGACACCACCATGAGCGAAGTCGTACAATTTATTCAGGAGAACGACGTAAAGTTCATTCGTCTTGCGTTTTGCGATATTTTCGGCAACCAGAAGAACATCGCCATCATGCCGACCGAGCTGGAACGCGCTTTCGAGCAGGGCATCCACTTCAACGCGGCGGCGCTGCGCGGCTTTCTCAATGTAGAAGCGTCTGATCTGCTGCTGTTCCCCGATCCGGCAACGCTTTCCGTTCTGCCGTGGCGGCCGGCTCAGGGCCGTGTAGTGCGCTTTTACTGCGACATTCGCTATCCGGACGGCACGCCGTTCGAGGGCGACGGCCGTCATTTGCTGCGTGAGGCCAACCGCCGTGCGCGCCGCGCAGGCTACTCGCTGACCATGGGCACGGCAAGCGAGTTTTACCTGTTCGAGCTGGATGAAAACGGCCATCCAACCACCATTCCGCACGATCACGGCGAGTATTTCGATGTAGCGCCGCTCGACAAGGCGGAAAACGTGCGCCGTCAGATTTGCCTGACGCTTGAGGAGATGAACATTCAGCCGGAGTCCTCGCACCACGAGCAGGGTCCCGGCCAGAACGAGGTTGATTTCCGCTACGCCGAAGCCCTTGAAGCGGCCGACAATTTCGTCACCTTCAAGTGGGTCGTCAAGTCCATGGCGTCCTCAAGCGGCCTGTTTGCGTCCTTCCTGCCCAAGCCGCTCCCGCATGCGCCGGGCAGCGGACTGCATCTGTCTGTTTCGATAAACAAAAACGGCAAGAACCTGTTCCAGCCCTCGTTTGAAGAATCTGCCGAAGGCCAGAGCTTTGTGGCGGGCATTCTGCAGCGTGCCGCCGAGATGACCATCTTCTGTAATCCGCTCACCAACTCGTTCCAGCGTCTGGGTGAGTTTGAAGCGCCGAAGTACATCACATGGTCGCACCAGAACCGCTGTCCGCTCATCACCGTGCCGCTGACCGGTGATCACTCCGCCAACCGCATGAAGCTGCGTGCATTCGACGGCTGCATTAACCCGTACATCGTATTTGCCCTGCTCATCCACGCCGGTCTCGACGGTATCGAGCAGGGACTGCCCCTGCCGCCCGCCTGCGACGAAAACCTGTTCACCGCCTCCGACGAGGTACGCGCCCGTTACGAGACTCTGCCCGGCGCCCTGTGCGATGCGATCCGCATCGCCAAGGACAGCGACTTTATCACCAAGTACCTGCCCGAAAAGGCACGCACAGCCTTTTTCGCGGCCAAGCAGGCCGAACACGACCGCATCGTGCTTGCCGACGACCGCACGGCTGCCGAACGCTCCCTCTATTTTGAACGCTACTAATCCCACATAATACCGTTTGAAAGGAGGAGCATACCGCATGGAACGCATTCTTCTCGTTTCTGCAACCGAAAAATCCCGCACCATGCTTTCCCAGTTTTTAACGTCCTGCGGTGTACAGGCTCAGCTTGCGCCTGCTTCCTCCGGTGCGGAGGCCCGGCGCATGCTGGTGGACGGACTGTTCGACCTCGTACTCATCAACACGCCGCTGCCCGATGAATTCGGGCATGATATGGCACAGCAGGCTGCAAATGATACGCTTTCCGGCGTGATCCTGCTCGCTAAGGCCGAGATTGCGGACAGTGTTGCCGAAAAGGTCGAGGACGACGGCGTGTTCGTCGTACCCAAGCCGCTCTCGCGCGTGCTGTTCATGCAGGCGCTCCGCATGACGCGCGCCGTGCGCAGCCGTCTGACCGGCCTGCAGAGCGAAAACCGCCGTCTGCAAAAGCGCATTGAGGATATCCGTCAGGTGGATCGCGCCAAGTGTCTGCTCATCGAGTGCTGCGGCATGACCGAGCCGGAGGCGCATTCCTACATCGAGCAGCAGGCTATGAACCAGCGTCGCTCCAAGCGAGATATCGCCGAGGACATCATCGGCGGAAAAACGCCGTGATTTGTGCGATACCGCTTAAAAACATCTCATATCTCACGCGAAAATTTTTTCGGTTTTTTCGATTTTATAGAGAAATTCCCGACAGATTATGATATACTAAATGGTGTATGAGCAGAGAAGCTCTGTCTTTCCCTGCCTATATGCCATTTTTGTTATTTTCTAAGGAGGGAATCCGTGTGAAGCTGGCTTTCACCAAGATGCACGGCTGCGGCAACAATTATATCTATTTCAATTGCTTCGACCAGACTGTGCCCGATCCCGAGTCGCTTTCAATCAAGCTCAGTGAGCCGCACTTCGGTATCGGCGGCGACGGCATTATCCTTATTTCTCCTTCCGACAAGGCGGATGCGCAGATGCGTATCTTCAACGCCGACGGCTCGGAGGGAAAAATGTGCGGCAACGGCATCCGCTGCGTGGGCAAGTACCTGTACGACAACGGCATGACCGATGGCCGCACCACCATCACCATTGACACGCTTTCCGGCGTAAAAACGCTTGAGCTGACCGTCAAGGACGGCAAAATGCAGTCCGCCCGCGTGGACATGGGTGCAGCCATTCTTGCTCCGCGGGAGATTCCCGTTGATATGGACGGCGAGAATGTCATCAGCGCACCCATCGTTGTGGACGAAAAGGTCTACCACATGACCTGCGTTTCCATGGGCAACCCGCACTGCGTTATCTTCCAGAAGGAAGATGTGGACGACCTCGACCTTACGCGCATCGGACCCAAGTTCGAGCATCATCCGCTGTTCCCGGAGCGTGTCAACACCGAGTTTGTCAATGTCCTGCCGGACGGCAGCCTGAAAATGCGCGTCTGGGAGCGCGGCTCCGGTGAAACATGGGCGTGCGGCACCGGCTCCTGTGCGACCGGCGTGGCAGCATGTCTGAACGGCTTTGCAAACAAAAACGAGGATATCGTCGTGCACCTGCGCGGCGGCGACCTCACCATTCGCTACACCACTGAGACCGTGTTCATGACGGGCGCGGCAACGACCGTATTCAAGGGGGAAATCGAGATATGACAAAGTACATCTTCGTGACCGGCGGCGTAGTTTCCGGTCTGGGCAAGGGCATTACTGCCGCATCTCTCGGCCGTCTGCTGAAAAGCCGCGGCCTGAAAATTGCAGCGCAGAAGCTCGATCCCTACATCAACGTAGACCCGGGCACGATGAGCCCGTTCCAGCACGGCGAGGTCTTCGTTACCGAGGACGGCTACGAGTCCGACCTCGACCTGGGCCACTACGAGCGCTTCATCGACGAGAACCTCACGCGCAACTCCAACTTCACCACCGGTGCCATCTACCAGAGCCTCATCGCCCGCGAGCGTCGTGGCGACTTCCTGGGCGGCACCGTGCAAGTCATCCCGCATGTCACCAACGCCATCAAGGAGCGCTTCCGCCGCGTCGAGGAGCAGACCGGCGCCGACGTCGTGATCACCGAGCTCGGTGGCACCATCGGCGACATCGAGGGCCAGGCCTTCGTCGAGGCCATCCGCCAGTTCCGCAAGGAGAAGGGCGCCGCCGACTGCTGCCTCATCCACGTGAGTCTCGTGCCCTACATCGCCGCAGCCCACGAGGTCAAGACCAAGCCGACCCAGCACTCCGTGCGCGAGCTGCGCTCCATGGGCATCCAGCCCGACTTCATCATGTGCCGCTCCGACCACGAGGTCGACGAGTCGATTCGCGCCAAGATCGCGAGCTTCTGCGACGTCGAGCCCGACTGCGTCTTCGAGAACTCCGACTGCGCCTCGATCTACGACGTGCCGCAGCACCTCGCCAACCAGGGCTTTGACCTCAAGGTCTGCGAGCGTCTGGGCCTCGAGCCGCGCAAGAGCGACATGAGCGAGTGGTACGGCTTCACGAGCCGCATGCACGAGGCCAACGCCAAGTCCGACGTCACCAAGATCGCCGTGGTGGGCAAGTACACCCAGCTGCCCGACGCCTACCTCTCGGTCATCGAGGCCCTGCACCACTCCGGCGTCTACTACGGCCGCCACGTCGACATCAACCTCATCGACGGCGAGAACCTTACCGAGGCCGATGTCGAGCAGGTCCTGGGCGACGCCGACGGCATCCTCGTGCCCGGCGGCTTTGGCATCCGCGGCCTCGAGGGCAAGATCCTCGCCACACACCGCGCCCGCACGACCAAGACCCCGTTCTTGGGCATCTGCCTGGGCCTTCAGGTGGCTGTCTGCGAGTACGCCCGCAACGTCGCCGGCATGTCGGGCGCCAGCTCCACCGAGTTCGTGCCCGACTGCGAGTACCCGGTGATCGACCTCATGCCCGACCAGGAGGACGTCACCTCCAAGGGCGGCACCATGCGCCTGGGCGCCTACCCCTGCAAGGTCGCCGAGGGCACGCTTGCCCGTGAGGCCTATGGCGAGGAGCTCGTCTACGAGCGCCACCGTCACCGCTTCGAGGTCAACAACGCCTACCGCGACAAGCTGCACCAGGCCGGCCTCACCTTCTCCGGCGTCTCGCCCGACGACCGCCTCGTCGAGATGGTCGAGCTGCCCGAGGACGTGCATCCGTGGTTCGTCGCCGCGCAGTTCCACCCCGAGTTCAAGAGCCGCCCAACGCGCCCGCAGCCGCTGTTCCGCGAGTTCGTGCGTGCCGCGATCGCCCGTCACGAGGGCGTCGACCGCCACGAGGTGACCCCGGGGGAGTAGACCCGTCGATTTCTCGCGAGCCTTTGCCGAGTTGGGCGCCCGCGTTTGTCGAACTGACGCTAGTATTATGTCGCCCTGGGCCTTGTGCCTGGGGCGACTCGTTCATCCGCGCCGCGCTCATCGTGGCTGCGGCGATCCGTGGGGGCGGACCAACTTGGAACTTTCTCGTGCGCTCAAGGAGTACCTCAACTACGTGGCGGTCGAACGCGGCTGCTCGCGCAACACCGTGCTGGCCTATGGCCGCGACCTGCGCAGCTACCTCGCGGGACTTCGCCGCGACGGCGTGACGCGCCCCGAGCAGGTCACGCGCGAGCGCATCGAGGCGCACGTGCGCCGTCTGCGCGAGAGCGGCCTTGCCATCTCGAGCGTCGAGCGCGCGGTGTCTGCCATCAAGGGGTTCCACCGCTTCATGGTGGCCGAGCGCATCGCCGACAACCACCCCGCGGCCGACCTGCCCCTGCCCAAGAAGCCCGACCGCCTGCCCGACGTGATCAGCCGCGAGCAGGCCGCCGCCCTTCTCGACCAACCCTTTCCCGAGACGCCCGCGGGTCAGCGCGACCACGCGATCGTCGAGGTGCTTTATGGCTGCGGACTGCGCGTGTCCGAGCTGTGTGGGCTTGACCTGCGTCAGGTGATGCTCGACGAGCAGGTGCTGCGCGTGGTGGGCAAGGGCGACAAGGAGCGCATTGTGCCCATCGTGGGCTCGGCGGCCAGCGTCTTGGGCGAGTACCTCGAGACGTGGCGCCCGCAGCTGGTGAGCTCGCGCGTGTCGAGCAGCGCGGTGTTCCTCAACAACCGTGGCAGGCGCCTGTCGAGGCAGAGCGTGCACGCGCTGGTTGCCAAGGCCGGGACGGTTGTGGGCATCGAGGGACTGCACCCGCACACGCTGAGGCACAGCTTTGCGACCCACATGCTCGAGGGCGGGGCCGACCTGCGCATCGTCCAGGAGCTGCTGGGACATGCCGACATCTCGACGACGCAGCTCTACACGCACCTCGACCGCACTCACGTGCGCGAGGTCTACATGGAGGCCCACCCCCGCGCCAACGCGTAGCCGCTGCCGGTTACCTGTCGGGGCCCACGATATCGCCGCTCTTCTCGCATGGCGTCCCGACGGCTTGGGCGCATGCCCCTTTGGCGTGTCACAGCTCTTCTCGTGCGCTGACAGGGTGGGGCCGTCCCACAGGTCGGAGACCCCTTAGCGTGCCGCCTTCGCTCTTCCCGTGCGCTGCCCTGCCTGCCGTTTGTATCAAGCCAGCGGTTCTTGCCGCGCAGAAATGCACATCGTTGCGGTTCTTTCCGCGAAAAGGGCCAAGTAGGGGCCGAGACGCGGCAAGAACCGCGCCTTTGTGCAAAACCGACCGGCAAGAACCGCGGTTTGCAACATTTGGCATTGATCCTCTCTGTGAGGGAAGAGGGACTCCTTGCCAGAACCAGCCATTTGCTGCAAGGGACATGTTTTGGCGTTGTGGCGCCTTGCAGAAATCGGCACATTGCTGCAGGCGGCCAATTTGGGCAGGGCTTTTTTCTTGCAGAAATCGGTCGTTTGCTGCAGGGGGCATGTTTGGGCGGGGAAGGGTCCCTACATTTATCGGTACTTTGCTGCAAGCGCCACCCGTGCATTTGCGGGTGGCGCTTCTGCTTCTGTCATCCGTATATGAGCGGGCACCACCGCTCGCATGGCCATGCCGGTCGCTCGGCTGCGCGTCCCGCGAGCGCGCTCGTGCCGCCCAATCGCTCGCATAGCCCCGCAAGCCGTCCGGTCGCGTGCTTTCGCCGCCGCGCCTGTGCCACGCGACCGCCCGCATGCCCCATTGCCCCGCTGGCCGCCGACGCCCATCCGTCTCCCGCCGCTCACCCCCGCACTTCACACGTTCGCCAAATCCCTTCGCGCCGCCCAACCCGGCGCCCCTATCCCACCCTGGGTGCCCCTGCGCCGCCAGCCCCAACCTCTCGTGCACAAACGCGCGTTTGCCACAAGCTCTGGGGAGAGTCTGTCTCGAATTAGTGTCCCAGGTGTGGCCAGCAGGAATCAGTAGGGGGAAATAGTTGGATTTAGGGTTGCCGAGGGGCGAATCGAGCCGTATATTTTTATCAGCGCAAACGAGCGCGGATGAGCACGGGTCGGGACGCCGGCCGCGATGCCACGAGGGGAGTGAGCGATGTACCTTACTGGGTCCAAGACTGTTTCTGTCGACGCCCAGGGGCGCATCACGCTTCCCGCCGAGTATCGCGACGACTTCAAGGAGGCCGGTAACAAGGTCTGCCTCATCCTCGTGAAGGGCGCGCTGTGGGGCTTCACCCCCGAGGGCCACAAGGAGTGGGTCGAGAGCTGCTTTCCCGAGGGCTTCAACCCGCGCTCCAAGAAGGACAAGCTCCTGCGCCTGGGCCTCAACGCCAAGACGGTCACGGTCGACATCGACAAGGCCGGTCGCGTGGCGCTGGGCAAGATCGCGGCGTCCGACCTGGAGAAGCTCGCCCTCGGCCGCGAGGCGGTCGTCGTCGGTGACGCGGACCACTTCGCCGTGTACAACACGGAGGCGTGGGCTGCCAAGCAGGCCGAGCTCGAGATTGATATCGACGCTCTGCTCGACGACGAGGACTAAGGGGTGAGGGATTTGACAGACGAATACCGGCACGTACCCGTGATGCTGGAGGAGGTCCTGCGCGAGCTGGACCCCAAGCCCGGCGACGTCGTCTGCGACTGCACCCTGGGAGGGGCCGGCCACACGGTCGAGCTCGCCCGCCGCGTCGCTCCCGATGGCCTGTCGATTGGCATCGACCAGGACGACATGGCACTGGCCGCCGCCACCGAGCGCTTCGAGCGCGAGGTGCCCAACGGCCGTCACCTGTTCCTCAAGGGCAACTTTGGCGATCTTGACGAGCTGCTCGTCAAGGCCGAGGTGCCTGGCGTGGACTGCTTCCTGTTCGACCTGGGCGTCTCCTCCCCGCAACTTGATATTCCCGAGAGGGGCTTCTCGTACAACGAGGACGCGCCCCTCGACATGCGAATGGATCCGGGAACACACACCCAAACCGCAGCTGAGGTCATCAACACCTACAACGAAGCTGACCTCGCCCGGATCCTTTCGGTCTACGGAGACGAGAAGTTCGCCTCCCGCATCGCACGCGAGGTGTGCAGGCGCCGCGAGAAGGCGCCCATCACCACGACCTTCGAGCTCGTCGACGCCATCAAGGCCGCCATTCCCGCGGCCGCAAGGCGCCACGGCGGCCACCCGGCGCGCAAGACCTTCCAGGCCCTGCGCATCGAGGTGAACCACGAGCTCGAGGTGCTCGAGCGCGGCCTCGAGGCCGCCATCCGCTGGCTCAACCCCGGCGGTCGCGTGTGCGTCATCAGCTACCACTCGCTCGAGGACCGCATCGTCAAGCACCTGTTTGGCGAGATGTCCCAGGGCTGCACCTGCCCACCGGACCTTCCGGTGTGCGTGTGCGGGCACGTGCCGATCATCCGCGTGAAGACTCGCAAGCCGCTCGTGGCGAGCGAGGAGGAGCTCGAGCGCAACCCGCGCGCCCGCAGCGCCAAGACGCGCTCGGCGGTCAAGCTCGACTGCTAGCGCGCAAGCACGACACATCCGGCACCTGCCGAATGCATAGCACGCACCACCGAGGCACCATCGCACCAAACACGCATAAGAGACGCAATAAACCGCAGCTCAAACGCACCACTAACGAACCATGCACGGCCAAACGGAGCCCCAGGCAGGGGCTCCGGCTGGCTTGTGCGCTCAACGCACCGCACACGGAAAACCGGGGATGACACTGATGGCTAACATGGGCTCCGAGGCTCGCAGCTTCGACTTCTACACGAGTGAGGCGACCCCCCAGTACGGGAATGCCTCCACTCTGGAGCAGGTCTACGGCCGCGGCCTCGACTCGCGCGAACGCGCCGGCGTCTCCGCCCAGTTCCTCGCCCGCTTCAAGCTGGCCATGGGCATCTTCCTCGCCGTGGCCGTGCTGTGCGTCGCCCGCATCGGCGTCTACTCCGCCGCCGTGGGCGTCCTGGCCGACAACGCCTCCATGCGCACCGAGCTCAAGACCGCAACCGACCTCGCCGACGACCTGCGCATCCAGCGCTCCGTGCTCTCGAGCACCCAGCGCATCGACCGCATCGCCACGCAGAGCTACGGCATGGTGCTGGCCACCGGCACCGAGCAGATGAGCGCCGCCGCGAGCGATAACGCCTCCAGCAGCGATGACGCCACCTCCACCGACGTGGCCGAGCGGAGCGCGAGCGACGCTGCCTCCCAGGAGAGCTCCAAGCTCAGCTCCGAGGAGGTCGCCAGCCAGCTCGGCGACGCCCAGCAGACCCAGGGCGACGGCTCCGCCGCCGGTGCTAATGCAGCCGATGTGGACTCGCTCGCCTAAGGGCCCCCGCTCGCGCCAAGTTGCGTAAACTGAGACGCATGAATTCACGAGACTCAAGAAACACCCGCGGGCGCAACGGGCGCCCGCGCACAACCGGCAACCGCGCGCGCTCCACGTCTTCGTATGACGAGGAGCGCGCCGCACGTCGCGGCGGCGGCTCCTCCCGGGGCGGCTCGTTCAAGATCCCGCCCGCGCTGCTCGTCCTGTTTGGCATCGTCATCCTGCGCCTCGCGTGGCTGCAGGTGATAGACGCCGGACGCCTGTCCGCCAAGGCTGACGCGCTCACCACGAGCAACGTCACGATTCAGGCCAAGCGCGGCACCATCTACGACCGCAACGGCAACGTGCTCGCCACGAGCGTCGAGTGCCGCACGCTCTACTGCAACCCCTCCATCATCGAGGACAAGAACGCCGTGGCCTTCGTGCTCGCCGACAAGCTTGGCGGCGACGCGAGCGACTACCTCTCGACCCTTTCGCAGAACACCACCTTCGCCTACCTCAAGCGCCAGGTCGACACCGACGTGGCCGCAGACGTCGTCAACACCCTGGCGTCCGACCAGATCAGTGGCGTCTACACCCTCGCCGACGTCAAGCGCGTCTACCCCTATGGCGAGACGGGCGGCCAGGTGCTTGGCTTCATCGGTACCGACGGCCACGGCCTGTCGGGCCTCGAGCTGCAGTACGACGACATCCTGAGCGGCACCGACGGCGAGATGCTCATGGAGCGCGGCCGCGATGGCACTCCCGTGGCGGGCGGCGTCTCCGAGACCCACGAGGCCACCGACGGCACCGACATCATCGTCTCGCTCGACGTCAACGTGCAGCGCGTGGCCGAGGAGCAGCTCACCCAGGCCATGAGCGACACCGAGGCCAAGAGCGGCAACGTCGTCGTCACCGTGCCCGACACCGGCGAGATCCTCGCGGCCTGCTCGTGGCCCATGTTCGACCCGAGCGATCCCTCGACGGTCACCAACGAGGCCCTGAAGCTCATGAGCGTGAGCGACTCTTACGAGCCGGGCTCGACCTTCAAGAGCCTCACGATGGCCATTGGCTACGAGACGGGCACCATCAATAAGAACTCGACCTTCACCGTGCCCGCCAAGGTCATGGTGGGCGACGACGGCGTCACCGACGACGACGGCCGCGACTACACGATGGACATGACCCCCACCGAGATCATGCGCCGCTCGTCCAACGCGGGCGCGGCTATGGTGGGCATGGCCATCGGCGCCGACAAGTTCAGCGAGGGCATTTCCTCGCTGGGCATTGGCCAGTCCACGGGCATCGATTTCCCGGGCGAGAGCGCGGGCATCGTGCCCTCGCGCGACGAGTACACGGGGGCCACCGTGGGCGCCGCCGCCTTTGGCCAGGGCGTGGCCTTCCCCTCGATCCAGCTCGTGCGTGCCGTGGGCGCCATCGCCAACAAGGGCACGCTCGTGACCCCGCATTTCCTTGTCCAGAAGGGTGGCGAGAAGGCAGACTGGGGCGAGGGCGCGCGCGTCCTGTCCGAGCAGACCTGCGAGAACGTCATCGGCGATATGCGCGAGGTCGTGCTCGACGGCACGGGCGTCAAGGCCC
>UQSV01000054.1 GCA_900543875.1 uncultured Coriobacteriaceae bacterium
CCAGGGCGGCCAGAGCGCGGGCCGCGGCCGCGGTGGCAAGCCCCGTCGCCGCGTGGGCGACCGTGCCGGCCGCAACCGCGGCATCTACTAGCAGGTAAAGAGCCGCGAGCGCGCAGCAGCGACAACGCCACAAGCGGCGCCCGCATGAGCCCGCACGCCATTCTCGCCCAAAGCATATGACCCAACACATGCCGCCCGCCCCAGCGCAATGAGCGCCGAGGCGGGCGGCACGCTACAATCACTCCTGCACACCCAACGCACAAAGGAGCCAAGCATGGCCAATTCAAACGCGGCGGCGAACAAGCCCGAGCCGCTGTTCAACCTCAAGTATGACCTATCGGCCCAGCTGGTCGACGAGGCCGCCCACATCATCGCCGGCGACAAGATGCGCAACCCCGCCGGCGTCGCGAGCATCGGCATGCTCGTCGTCATCGTCATCGCGGCCATCTCGCCCGTCACCAGGGACATGACGCCGCTCCTGGTGGGCCTGGTCGTGGTCGAGGTCGTGCTGTGGGCCGTCTCGGACCGCTGGCCCCAGCTGTGCCTGCGCCGCCTGCGCAACGCCGGCCTCAACACCGCCCTCATGGCCGCCGACGAGCGCCGCCGCACCATCCACGTATACGAGACCGAGCTCGAGGTCACCTCGCCCAAGGGCACCGACACGCTGCCCATCTCGAGCCTGCGCGAGGCCAAGCTGGGCTCCGAGCTCGCCGTGCTCGCCTACGCCGGCAACAAGTACGTTCTGGTGCCCAAGCGCGCGATGAGCGCCCAGCGCTACCACGACATGCTCAAGCACCTCGGCGCCATCAAGGAGTAGCCCGCAAGGCCGCCAGGCCACGCGCCCGGCAACCTCACAACCCAGCCTACGAGAAGAGGCCCGCAGCTCGCGGGCCTCTTTCTTTGGACATCGGCCATGGCATCGAGTCGGCTGACGCAACGATACGTCGGCATAGCGAAGACCAAATACGGCGTTACCCCTACCCCAGCACCACGGGCAGCAGGTCGGGAATCTGGTCGACGATGACGTTGGCCGCATCCTGGGAGAAGCCAAAGCGTTCCTCGCGCCTGGCAATCACATACATGCCGGCCGCCTTGCCAGCGGCGATGCCGTAGAACGAGTCCTCCACGCAGGCGCAGTGCGCAGGCTCGAGCCCCAGGCGCTCGCACGCGTGGAGATAGATCTCTGGGTTGGGTTTGCTCTCGCGGAACTGCTCGCCCGAGACGAACAGCTCGAACTTGTCGTCGATGCCGCACTGACCCAGCGCCTCATGGATGAACCGCATGGGCGCGGACGACGCGAGCGCCACGCGCACGCCCGCCTCGCGCAGGGCATCGAGCGTCTGGGGCACGCCGGGGTTCATGATCTGTCCGTAGTTGCGCACGTAGTTCTCGCGAGCCCAGTCCTCGTAGACCCCCTCGGCCTCCTCGGGGCCCGCCACCTCGATGCCGTTGCGGCGCAGCACGTCTGCGGTCATGCGCTGGAACACCTGGTGCGAGGCACCCACCTGGGCCAGGAGCTCCTCCTGCGTCACGTCGAGGCCCAGTGCGTTGGAGAAGGCCTCGAACTCGCGGATGTAGAGGGCCTCGGAGTCGACGAGCACGCCGTCCATGTCGAAGACGACGGCGTCAAAGCGAGGCGTGGACGGGGCGGAAGACTGGCTCACGAAGGGCTCCTCTCGAGATAAAAAAGGGGCCGTACGCGCAGGTACGGCCCCTCAAGTGTATCAAAGCCAGAACTTACTTCCTGTGGGCGCGGTAGTAGGCGATGAGGGCCTGGGTGCTCGCGTCCTGCTTGGCGAGGGCCTCGTCGTCGTGGAAGGCCGGGGTAATCTGCTTGGCAAGCTGCTTGCCCAGCTCGACCCCCCACTGGTCATAGGAGTCGAGGCCCCAGACGGTGCCCTCGACGAAGGTGATGTGCTCGTACAGGGCAATGAGCTCGCCCAGCGCGTGCGGGGTCAGGGCCTCGCCAAAGATCGAGGTCGTGGGACGGTTGCCCGTGAAGACGCGGGCCGGCACCATCCACTCGGCCGTGCCCTCGGCGCGCACCTCGTCGGCCGTCTTGCCAAAGGCGAGGGCCTTGGTCTGGGCGAGGAAGTTGCCCAGGAACAGCTCGTGGACGTCCTGGTCGCCGTCCTTGGTGGGGTTGGGCGTGTTCACGAAGGCAATAAAGTCTGCGGGGATAGCGCGGGTGCCCTGGTGAATGAGCTGGTAAAAGGCGTGCTGGCCGTTGGTGCCGGCCTCGCCCCAGAAGACCTCGCCCGTCTCGCTCGTGACCGGTGTGCCGTCCCAGCGGGTCGACTTGCCGTTGGACTCCATCGTGAGCTGCTGCAGGTAGGCCGGGAAGCGGTGCAGGTACTGGTTGTACGGGAGCACGGCGTGGCTGCCCATGCCCCAGAAGTTCACGTACCAGACGTTCATGAGGCCCATGAGGGCCACGACGTTCTCCTCGAGCGGCGTGTTCTTGAAGTAGGCGTCGACGTCGTGGAAGCCGGAGAGCAGCTCGGAGAAGCGCTCGGGGCCAAAGGCGATGATGAGGGCCAGGCCCACGGCGGAGTCAACGGAGTAGCGGCCGCCAACCCAGTTCCAGAAGCCAAAGGCGTTCTCGGGGTCGATGCCAAACTGCTCGACAAGCTCGAGGTTGGTTGAGACGGCCACGAAGTGCTTCTTGATGGCCTCGGCGCTCTGCTCGTCGGAGCCGTCGATGGCGCCCTGTTCACGCAGGGTGTCGAGCAGCCAGGTGCGGGCCTCGCGGGCGTTGGTGATGGTCTCGAGCGTGGTGAACGTCTTGGAGACAACGATCACGAGCGTGGTCTCGGGGTCGAGGCCCTTGACCTTCTCGGCCATGTCGTTGGGGTCGATGTTGGAGACGAAACGGCAGTCGATGCCGGCGTCGGCGTAGGGCTTGAGCGCCTCGTAGGCCATGACCGGGCCAAGGTCGGAGCCACCGATGCCCACGCTCATGACGTGCTCGATGCGCTTGCCCGTGACGCCCTTCCACTCGCCGGAGCGGACGCGCTCGGCGAAGGCGTACATGCGGTCGAGGACCTCGTGGACGTCGGCCACGGTGTCCTGGCCGTCGACGACGAACTGGCCCTTCTGGCTGGCGGGGCGGCGCAGCGCGGTGTGGAGCACGGCGCGGTCCTCGGTGGTGTTGATGTGCTCGCCGGCGTACATGGCGTCACGGCGCTCCTCGACCTTCACGGCGCGGCCAAGGTCGCAGAGCAGCTTGACCGTCTCGTCGGTAATGAGGTCCTTGGACAGGTCAAAGTGCAGGTCGCTCATCTCGAACGAGAGCTTCTCGACGCGCTTGTCGTCGGTGGCGAAGGCGTCCTTGAGGGTGAACTTATCGGCCACGAGCTGGTCGTGGTGCGCCTTGAGTGCGGCCCACTCGGGGGTCTGGGTCGCGTCGATGGGTGCGGCAATCTTCGACATGTGTCCTCCTTGGACGACGACGCGGGAGCTGCCGAGCGCACCCGCGCTTACGCATACCAGATTCAAGCGTACCGCAAATTGGGGGCGCTTGGTGACAGCGAGAGAGATTGGCAAGGAGGGAGACACAGGCGGGCGAGATAGGAGCCGCCATGGACGGCAGCGAGACGATGCCCAGCGCGAGACGGGCGATGCCGCGAGCCGCCTAGTACGGCTCGCCCTCGGGCGGCAGCTGCTTGAGGCGCGCCCACATGAGCTGCTTGGCCTTGGGGTCCGACAGGCTCTTCTCGAACCCGCCCAGCGCCATGACGCGCATGCCCAACAGGCGCACGACCGCACCGGGCGTGAGCATCGCGGCGTCGAAGCTCTCGAGCTCCACCAGCTCGTCGGCGAAAGCCTCGCGAATGGCCGCGGCCGCCGCTTCGTCGAGAGCGATGAGCGTCGAGGGGTCGAGCGTGGCGATGGCGAGCCTCAGGGTACCGGGCACGAGGGGAAAACCGTCGACGTCGCGCACCGAGAGGGCGCCCCAGTCCTCGGGGGCATAGCCCAGCGCGCCCAGCGCCTTGTGCAGGGCCACGCCGTCGGGGCCGGCAAGCAGCGCCGGGACGTTGCCCGAGGCGTCCGCCACCTCGGGCTCGCCCTTCACGAGCAGCACGTGCGAGAAGGCGTTGCCCGCCATGCATACGCCCGCTCCCGCAAGGTCGCCCAGCTCGGCCTTTGCCTTCTCGAGGCTCTCCCCAGAGACGTCCATTCCCACTCCCATGGTCAAAGATGTTGAGGGCGCCCCTCTGGCGCCCGGTGCTCGCGGCATTGATGTCACTAGCGCGATTCTACCGCCTGGCGGGTGCTACGCCCGCGCTCGCGTGGGTATAAGCCACATCGAACAGAAACGAGGCGCGCCCATGCGCGCGATGGGAGGCAACCATGGCATCGAAGGCAATCACGGAAGAAACGTTCGACGGCATCGTACGCGGTACCGACAAGCCCGTGCTGGTCGACTTCTGGGCAACCTGGTGCGGCCCGTGCCGCGCCCTCTCCCCCATCGTCGAACAGATCTCCGACGAGCTGGCAGACGAGCTTGACGTCTACAAGTGCAACGTGGAGCAGGAGCAGGACCTGGCGATGCGCTTCCAGGTCATGTCGATTCCCACGCTCATCCTGTTCAAGGGTGGCAAGCCCGTGCACACGATGGTGGGCAGCGCCCCCAAGGCCCGCCTCGTCAAGGAGCTCCGCGAGTTCCTGTAGGGCGCGGGCGGCTGCGGGCCCCGGCTCATCCGGGGCGCAGGCTGTAACCCGGCCCCGTCCATCCAGGCGCGGGCAGCGGCCCAGATGGGCCCGCCCGGTCACCTTCAGAATCCTAGGGAAATGCCGTTAACGCCGATTAAGAGACAGCGTTAACGGCATTTTCCTAGGAATTTGTGGTTGAGAAGAGCCAAACAGGCAGGGACAAAAGACACGTCCCCCTGTCCCCGGCTACCAGCCGGCGAAGAAGCTGCGGCCCCAGCCGCGGTCCTCGTCGGGCGCGAGGCGGATGATCTCGCTCGAGACCACGCGCCCGCCCTCGACCACCAGGCGACCCATCGTGGGGCCCGCCTGGCTGCGCGGAAACGTGGGGCTGCCGGGGTTGATCATGAGCGCGCCGCTGTTAAGGATGCGCGTCTCGGGCACGTGCGTGTGGCCAAAGACGCCCACGTCGAAGCGCTCGCCCGTAAGGTTCTGCTGGTAGTGCGTCACACAGAACTGCAGTCCCTCGTACTCGAAGCGCACCTTGCGCGTGACGTCCGCCCCGTACTCGCCCGCCCAGTCGTTGTTGCCCAGGCACAGACGCAGGGGCGCGATGGCCCCCAGGGTGATGAAGTCGTCCTCGGAGGTGATGTCGCCGGCGTGGACGATGAGGTCGCAGCCGTCGATGGCGTCGAGCACCTCGCGCGAGAGGCGCCCGTGGGTGTCGCTCAGGACGTCGATGCGCTTGCGTGCCACGGCTCCCCCTTTACAGGCCCAGCGCGCGCTTGAGCTGCACGACGCGGCGGCGCGAGACGGAAATCTTCTTGCCCTCGACGCCCTGGATGCCCAGCTGCATGACGCCGCTCGAGACCACCTCGACGTCCTCCACGTACTGGAGGTTCACGATGTAGCCGCGGTGCACGCGGAAGAAGCCGTGCGGCGAGAGCTTAGCCTCGAGCTGGGCCAGCGAGATGACGGACAGGTAGCGGTCGCTGTCCGTGTAGATGCAGGAGTAGTCGTCCTTGGCCTCGATGTAGCGAATCTGGTCGATGGGCACGAGGACCTTGCGGCCGCCCTTCTCGACGGGAATGCGCTCGGCCGGGGCGGCCGGGGCCGACGCCATCTTGGCGCGCGCGGCCACCTTGTCGAGGGCGCGCTCGAGGCGCTCGGTCTCGACGGGCTTCATCAGGTAGTCAACCGCGTCGACGTCGAAGGCCTCGAGGGCGTACTCGCTGTAGGCCGTCACGAACACGACCGCCGGCGGGTTCTTGAGCTTGTGGAGCGCCTCCGCAAGCTGCATACCGTTGGTCTTGGGCATGGAGATGTCGAGGAACAGCACGTCAGGGCGACCATCCATCAGCTTCTCGACGGCATCGCGAGCGCTTGAAGCCTCGATGATCTCATCGACGCGACCGGTCTCCTCGAGCAGGAAGCGCAGCTCGGAGCGAGCGGGGGCCTCGTCATCAACAATCATGGCACGCAACATTCAGGCACATCCTTGTTATTCGTCGTGAGTGGCAGTGCGGGCAAGTCGAAGCGTCACGCACGTGCCCTCGCCAGGCTTCGACACGATGTCGATGCCCGACCCAAAACCATAGAACCTCTCGAGACGCTCTTCAACATTTCTCAAAGCAATCCCGGTCCCCTTTTCCTCGCGTGAGCAGCCAGAACCATGCGGGGCGTCGATGCCTTCGCGCAGCTTGGCCACCGCCGCCTCGTCCATTCCCAGGCCGTCGTCGGCCACCGCGATGACCACGTCGCCGTCGTCCGCGTCGGCGCGAATGTCGATGTGGAGCGGCCCCTCGTCACGCATGGCGTGGCGCACGGCGTTCTCGACGATGGGCTGCACGATGAAGGCGGGCACCAGCACGTCCCCGCAGCCCGAGGCCACGTGCTCGCGCTCGAGGATGCGGTCCTGGCCAAAGCGGGCGTGCTCGAAGCGCAGGTAGCGCCTCGTCTGCTCGAGCTCGCGCGACAGCGGGATGAGCTGCTCGGTGCTCTCGAGGGTCTGGCGATAGAACACCGCGAACTCGCGCAGCAGAGTGCGGGCCTGCGCGGGGTCGGTGCGGGTGAGCGCCGCGATGGTGTTGATCGTGTTAAAGAGGAAGTGCGGGTTGATTTGCGCCTGCAGGGCCTTGACCTCAGCCTTTGCGGTGAGCTCGGCCTGACGGTCGAGCTCGTGGGTCGAGAGCTGGGTCGAGAGCAGCTGGCCAAAGCCGCGGGCGATGGCCACCTGGCTGCGGTCGATGTCGGCCGGCGAGCGATAGTAGAACTTGATGGTGCCAAAGGTGCGGTCCTGGACGTTCAGGGGCACCACGATGCCGCCGCGCACGGTGCGGGGCAGCTCGGTGGAGCCCTTGTCGCCCTCGGCACGAGACTGGAACATGCCAATCTTGCCGGTCTGGAGCACCTCGAGGGTGCCGGCCGTGTGGATGGGGCTGCCCGGCGGGAAGTCCGCGGCAAGGGCGCCCTCGTAGGCGAGCACGCGCTCGGTGTCGGTCATGGCAACGGCGATGGCCGTGGTCTCCGGCAGCAGCAGCTGGCAGACACCCTGGCAGGCCTGCATGGTAAGGCCGGAGCGCATGAGGTCGAGCGTCTTGGACGCGAGCCCGAGCACGTGCTCGGCGGCCTGCGATCCGCGGGCGTCCTCGAGGCGTGCGCGGCGCCCGTTGAGACGGTTGGGACTCAAGCGCCCTCTCCTTTCGTTTGGGCCGCGCCGGCGGGCGCGGGCTGCTTTGCGGTGCCCCGGGCGGGGGCGGGTTGCGATGCGCCGTCCCTGGGCGAGACGGGCGCGGCGGGTCTGCCATCGCCGCCACCCCTGGCGGCCTTGCCGGCGCGTGACGCCCTGCTGCAGGCAACGACGCGGGCGGCGAGCTCCTCGCTGTCCCATAGCTCGTCGATGACGCTGGGCCAAAAGTTGAGCAGGCGCGTGTAGCTGCTTGCGTTGGCCGTGGCGTACGTGCGAGCCTCGCTTCTGCCGCTTTGCCAGATGCGCAGGTAGGAGCCCCTGTTGGGTCCTAGGACCGCGCGGGCGAACGACGTGCGGGCAACCCGTGCGTCGAGCTCGGGCGAGAGCCACTTGCCCGGGTAGGGCATGAGCGACTCGGCCGAGACGTGCGAGAGGCTTGGCTGGCGCGAGCAGAACCCCAGCTTTGCGCGCTCGTAGAACCAGCGGAAGATGTCCTGCAGGAATCGGTTGGGGTCATCGGGCGTCTTGGGCGGTAGGTGCCGCACGTACCAAGAGCGGTCGAACCACATCTCGAGGCCGCAGAGGCGCAGGTTGAGCAGGTAGTCGAGGTCTTCGCCACGGGTGATGGCGGGGTCGAACGGCACACGGGCGAAGGCCGCCGCGTGAATGGCCATGCAGCCGCCGCACGCGTAGTTTGAGCGGCGGATGCGCACGCCCTCGAGCGCGGGCTCCATCCACTCGTTGAACTCGCGGCGCTTGGACCACCAGCGCTCCCAGAGCTTGGGCTTGGAGACGTCTGCCAGGTGGGAGCCGTTGGCGTCGATGAAGTGACCGGTCTTGGCAAGGATCTTGAGGTCCTGGCGCGTGAGCTGGCCCAGCCCGTAGACGGCGTCGACCAGGTAGTCGGGGCCAAGGGCCACCTCGTCGTCGTCCATGAAGACGCAGACGTCGTGGCCGAGCATGGCACAGGCGGCAAGGCCCATGTTGCGGATGGCGCCGTAGCCGCGCAGGGCCACGGTCTCGCCGTCAAGCCCCGGGATGGCGTTCTCGATGCAGCCCTCGATGAGGCGGGCCTCAGCCGTTCCGATGACCAGGGGGTTGAGCCCCTCGTGGTCGCGCACGATGGCGTTCACGCGGGCGCGGGCGGCATCCTCGACGCCGGGGCGCGCCACGAGCAGCACGATGACGCGAATGACGCCGCGTACATCGTCGAGCGAGTCGAGGCAGCGCGCGAGCTCGGGCAGGGGCTCGTCGACGGCGGTGGCGTGGTCGTACACACCGCTGTCCGTGGGGTCTGCCGCCCAGTAGGTGGGAATGACAATTGCGGGATTCATGCTATCGCCGCCCTCGTGGGGCAAGGCTTGCACGCGCAGTAAATTCGATGCAGCTCGAGGCATACGTGGCCATGCTCCCCCTTCCCCTGTTTACGTAAGGTCATTCTACCCCACCGGGGATTTTTGGCCGTTCGCCGACAGCATTTGATAGGACAAATTGGAAGGGACTATTTATTTATCTTTTGCCAAGTTTGCCAGCAGGACCATGCGTGAGAAGGACGGCCCGCGCTGGCGTCCGCACCGCTCGCTCGACAGCCATCCGTTCATCCGAATTCCGCGGTCCTCCCATCCGCTCATCCGAATTACTCGGCTCTCCCGCCCGTTCGTCCAAATTATGTATCCAGGAACCTCCTAGCGCGTTATTTGGATGAACGGATGAAATGGGGGGGGTACCGCGGGCGGCGGGACTGACGTGCGAGAAGGACGCCGGCGCAGCTTGCGAGCGTTAGCGCTTCTCGTCCGCGTCGTCATCGTCGTTGCGGTGGCGGCGGGGCCACAGGATGAGGCCGGCGGTCACGAGGACGGCGCCCAAGGCCACGAGCACGATGGCCCCGCGGGCCGTGATCGAGTTGTCGCCCGTCTGCACCAGGCCCACACGTTGCGCCCAGGGTTTCATCCACATTCCCGGCGCAGTACCAGCATTGGCGCAACAGACGCTTGGGCGCCACCCATTCCGTGCCCGTCATATATAAAAAGGCCCCGCCCTGGATAACCAGGACGGGGACCATAAGCTCAGGCGATGTGCCCAGCCAGACTAGTGCGGAGACTTACGCCTCGTTGTAGACGGCCTTGAGCTTGAGCAGGTGCGCGTAGCGATCCATGGCAGCCTGCTCGTTCTCGGCGAAGAGCTCCTTGGCGCGCTCGGGGAACGAACGCGTGAGCGAGGCGTAGCGGGCCTCGTTCATGAGGAACTCCTGGTAGCCGCCCGCCGGCTCCTTGGAGTCGAGCGAGAACTTCTTGCCCTCCGGCGCGGCCGGGTTGAAGCGGAAGAGGTTCCAGTAGCCGCAATCGACGGCCTTCTTCATCTCCTCCTGGCAGTGCATCATGCCGCCCTTCTTGATGGAGTGCATCTCGCAGGGGCTGTAGCCGATGACCAGGGACGGGCCGTCGTAGGCCTCGGCCTCGGTGATGGCCTTGAGCGTCTGTGCGGGGTTGGCGCCCATGGCAACCTGAGCGACGTAGACGTAGCCGTAGGACATCTCGATCTCGGCGAGGGACTTCTTCTTGGTCATCTTGCCGGCGGCAGCGAACTGCGCGACCTGGCCGAGGTTAGAGGCCTTGGAGGCCTGGCCACCCGTGTTGGAGTAGACCTCGGTGTCGAAGACGAAGACGTTGACGTTGTGGTTGGAAGCCAGGACGTGGTCCAGGCCGCCGAAGCCGATGTCATAGGCCCAGCCGTCGCCGCCGAAGATCCAGAAGGACTTCTTGGTGAGGTATGCCTTGTCGGCCAGGATGGCCTTGGAGGCGTCGCAGCCGCACTTCTCGAGCTCGGCGACGTAGGCAGCGGCCGTGGTCTTGGAGGCCTCAGTGTCGTTGCGGTTCTCGAGCCAGGCGGTGGCAGCAGCCTTCAGCTCGTCAGAGGCGTCACCCTCGAGCAGGGCCTTGGTCTGAGCGACGAGCTTGTCCTGGACGGCGGCGTAGCCCACGGCGAAGCCGAGGCCGTGCTCGGCGTTGTCCTCGAACAGGGAGTTGTTCCAGGCCGGACCGTGGCCCTCGGCGTTAACCGTGTAGGGCGAGGTGGCAGCGGGGTTGCCCCAGATGGAGGAGCAGCCGGTGGCGTTGGAGATGAACATGCGGTCGCCGCAGACCTGGGTGATCAGGCGAGCGTAGGACGTCTCGGCGCAGCCGGCGCAGGAGCCGGAGAACTCAAGCAGCGGCTTGGCGAACTGGCTGCCCTTGACGTTGGCAGCAACGAGCTCCTTCTTCTCGGAGACCTTATTGACGGCGTAATCCCAGACGGGAGCCTGGTCGAGCTCGTCCTCCTGCGGAACCATGGCGAGGGCGTCCTTCGGGCAGGCCGTCACGCAGTTGTAGCAGCCCATGCAGTCGAGCGGGGACACGGCGATGGCGAACTTCAGGCCGTCGGTGCCCTTGCCCTTGGCGTCGATCATGCGCATGTTCTCAGGAGCCGCGGCAGCCTCGTCAGCCGTGAGGGCGATCGGGCGAATCGTGGCGTGCGGGCAGACATAGGAGCACTGGTTGCACTGGATGCACTTGGTCTCGTCCCAGTGCGGAACCATGACGGCAACGCCGCGCTTCTCGTACTGAGAGGCGCCGAGCTCCCACTGGCCGTCGACGTGCTTCTCGAACGCGGAGACGGGCAGGGAGTCGCCATCCATGCGGTTGATGGGCTCGAGGAGGTTCTTGACCTGCTCGACGATGGCGGCGCGACCCTCGATGGAGAGCTCGTGCGGCTTGTCCTCGGCAGTGGCCCAGTCAGCGGGCACCTCGAACTTGTGGAAGGCGGTGGCGCCGGCGTCGATGGCCTTGTGGTTGGCGTCGACGATGGCCTGGCCCTTCTTCATGTAGGACTTAGTGGCGGCGTCCTTCATGTACTGGAGGGCATCCGCAGCGGGCAGCACCTTGGCCAGGGCGAAGAAGGCAGACTGGAGCACCGTGTTGGTGCGCTTGCCCATGCCCACCTTGGCAGCCAGGTCGATGGCGTCGATGAGGTAGACGTTCACGTTGTTCTTGGCGATGTAGCGCTTGGCCACGGCCGGCAGGTGCTCGGCGAACTCCTCGTCAGACCACTGGCAGTTCACGAGGAACGTGCCGCCCGGCTTGACGTCGCGGACCATCTTGAAGCCCTTGACGATGTAGGAGGGGTTGTGGCAAGCCACGAAGTCGGCCTTGGTGACGTAGTACGGCGAGCGGATCGGGGAATCGCCGAAGCGCAGGTGCGAGGTGGTGACGCCGCCGGTCTTCTTGGAGTCGTACTGGAAGTAGGCCTGGACGTACTTGT